>NZ_JAVIMT010000040.1:0-59098 GCF_031196675.1 Acinetobacter sp. 148
GTTGCTAAAGTAACTGCATAATCACTTTTCAGTGAAAAAAGCGCTCCTTTTGGGGCGCTTTTTTTATATCCAATTGTTAGACAATTCAGTTGAAAGCTGGCCTTAACTGATACTTCAATGTCCCTATTTGCACTTAAGCCTTTTTATTAAGTTTGTATGATAAGAATCAAGAAAACGAACAATAAAGTTTAAGTAACTTAGGTTACTGGTAAGGAGCTTTCAATATGAATGCTAAAGTGAATATCACAAATCGTGCAGGGGCAAGCTTTCCTGTACGTCGTATGAACTTTGATTTTAATGATGTGCCAGAATACTGGATGAATGGTTCCGCTGGACTTACACATTTTATGACAGCGTTATCAGCGCTATTTCCAGCTGGTGAAAAGTTCTTTATTGATAGTGTACGTGCTGTACGTTATCACCCAGCAATTAAAGACAATGAAGAGCTACAAAAGGAAATTAGTGCTTTCATTGGTCAAGAGGCGATGCATACTCAAGAGCATGTAAACTTTAATGCTTCTGCCCAAAAATTTGGTCATGATGTTGAAACTTTAGAAAAGTTCACAGATACGGCTATTCAAACTGCCCGTAAAACTTTTGCAAAGCTCGTAAAACCATTTGGTATGACGCAAGAAATGGTGGACCTGACTGCTACTACAGCCCTTGAACATTTTACTGCAACCATTGCATCTCAGCTTTTAGTTAATACCCACATTCAAGAGTTGATGACAGATAAAACGATGTCAACCATGTGGTATTGGCACGCAATAGAAGAAAATGAACATAAAGCAGTCGCATTTGATGTGTATGAAGGTGTCTTTGGTAAAGGTGTAAAAGCTTATGCTTTACGCACAAGTTCACTTGTTTTTGCAATGGCTCTTATTTTCGCAATTCAATCTTCCTTTGTGGTTCGTCTTTTAAAGCAAGACCATAAATTAAACTTAGATGAGTTGTTTGTGATTTATAAATATGGTTATAGCCCGTCGAAAGGCATTATTACGGGTATGGCTAAAGAGATGTTTGCTTATTTTAAGCCAGGTTTTCATCCCAATGATTTAGATACGGTTAGCTTGTTAAAAACTTGGAAATCTAAACTTGGACTTTAAGCTGAAAGTAAGTGAAAAGGGCTGTTAGCAGCTCTTTTTTAGTGTCTATAAATTATGATCCACTTTTAAAAGATACTTGTTCATTTTGCCCTAGTATGAGGCTATTGATGACCTCATCTGATAATTTGCTGGCCTCATCTGCACTTAAATAGCACCTTTAAAGGCGTATTATTATAAATATTAAGAAAATAAATAAGGATATAAGTGAATTTTCGATTCGCTTAAAGGAGTCTGACATGAATGCTAAAGTAAATATTTCTAATCGTGCCGGAGCAAGTTTCCCTGTGCGTCGTATGGACTTTGAGTTTGCTCAAGTTCCACGCTATTGGGCAAATTACGATGCAGGATTAACTCATTTTATGACAGCATTATCGGCTCTTTTTCCGGAAGGAGAGCAGTTCTTTGTAAACAGTACTCGTGCTGTGCGAAACGATCCTAAACTGGCTGATCCAGCACTTCAAAAAGAAATAAGTGCTTTTATTGGCCAAGAAGCTATGCATTCTAAAGAGCATCTAGCATTTAATGCTTCTGCGCAGGCGTATGGATATGATGTTCGTAAAATGGAAAAACAGACAGGTAAAGTTATTAAAGTAGGTACTGCGGTTGTAACCAAGCTAATGAAACCTTTTGGTTATACAAAAGAAATGATTGATTTAACAGGTACCTGTGCTTTAGAACATTTTACCTCAACTATTGCGGCGGAGCTTTTACAAAACCCTGAAATTCAAGCCATGTTCCAAGATGACACTATGTATCACTTATGGATG
Organism: Acinetobacter sp. 148; assembly: GCF_031196675.1. Classification (NCBI taxonomy): domain Bacteria; kingdom Pseudomonadati; phylum Pseudomonadota; class Gammaproteobacteria; order Moraxellales; family Moraxellaceae; genus Acinetobacter; species Acinetobacter sp. 148. The sequence continues at coordinate 1,874 of NZ_JAVIMT010000040.1, forward strand.
TGGCATGCGGTAGAAGAAAATGAACACAAAGCTGTGGCGTTTGATGTCTATACCAATATGTATGGGCAGGGGCCAAAAGCTTATTTTATGCGTTCAACTGCTTTAATCATTGCAATGGCCTTAATCTTTGCTACTCAGTCTTATTTTACTGCTAAGTTACTTAAGACTGATGATAAATTAACATGGAAAGATACCAAATACATGCTTAAGTTCATGTATGGCCGTAAAGGTTTTATGACTCGTCAAATTCCAGAATTATTAGATTTCTTAAGACCAAAATTCCATCCAAATGATTCGGATACGACAGCTTTATTGGCCACTTGGCGTGAAAAATTAGGTCTTTAAAAAACTGACTGGAAAAGAGCAATTTAATTGCTCTTTTTTTTACTCGTTTTTTCTATTTAAGTTTCTATAATACGTTTCTTTGAAATCTAAAAATGTGTTGAAACTCATGATTCGTACTATGCAAGCCTCAGATATTGATAGTGTTGCTCAAATTGAGAAGCTTGTTCAAACACACCCATGGTCTAGGCAGCAATTTGTAGAATCTTTAAATTCTTACCAATGTACGGTAATAGAATTAAGCAATAAGGTGGTTGGTTTTTGTATTTTACAACCTGTATTAGATGAAGCGAATTTATTGCTCATGGCAATTGATCCTCAAATGCAAGGTAAAGGATTAGGATATCAATTGTTAGATGCGTCGATTGAGCGTTTAGAAAATCACCCCGTACAAATTTTTCTAGAGGTACGTGAAAGTAATAAAGCTGCTATTGGTTTATACGAAAAAACAGGGTTTCACCAAATTGATGTGCGTCGTAACTATTATCCAACCCAAGAGGGTGGACGTGAAAATGCTGTTATTATGGTAAAAAGCTGTACTGATGATTTTGCTTCTTTATTCTAAGAATGCCTGTCTTGTTGCTGTTTGAACAACAAGACAGAAGCAGGTTATTTAATAATTAAATTATTCCATTCAGAAGGTAATGTGGTCATGAGGGAATTACCCAATTGATTGATCTCTTCTGGTGATAATGATCTATTTAAGCGGCGCCATTGCCCATCTAGTAAAAGTTCTAGCGGCGTATATTGAGATTTATAATTCATTTTAGCTGAGTGGGGAACCCAATAACCTAAGTAGACATATTCTAAACCGAGTGTTTTTACATATTCGATTTGATTCAGAATTGAATAAACGCCTAAAGATCTACGGTGTTCATCTGGGTCAAAGAACGTATAGACGGCAGATAACCCATCATCCATTAAATCACAAGTCGAAACGCTAATAAGACGATTGTCTTTCCATAGTTCTAAGAAGAAACTATCTGTACAGCTATGGACCAAGAATTTTTCAAACTGATCTAAACTTGGCGGAAACATATCACCATCGGCATGGCGCTCGTTAATGTAACGTTCATATAGATCATAATGAATTTGTGAGGCTTGCCGTGTTGGTAGAACAGTCATGGTGAGATCTTGATTTCGCTTCCATGCTTTTTTTTGCATGCTGTTCATTTGGAAATCGGCAACAGGTACACGACAAGATAAACACTGCCTGCATAAATGACATTCAGGACGGTATACAAAGTCGCCACTACGACGAAAACCTAATCGCGATAATTCAGAAAGCGTCACCACATCAATCCGATGAATCGGGTCTAAAAAGACCATGCGTGCTGATTTATTTTCTAAATAGCTGCAATCATGAGGTGGAGTAATATAATATTGCAGATCATTTAAAAGGGACTTCGGGTGATATGATTTCATGATTGGTCCCTCCTGTTATCATTCCATTAATTTTGCATTTAATGCTATTGTTTTACTTGAAAATACACGTTCTTGATACTTTTTCCAATTGATAGAGGGGTGAATAATTACATCTTGTAACGATTTAAGATATTCTTGCCGAGAAAGTGTACAAGCCCCAAGACTAATTAAGTGACTATTGACAAGTTGACAGTCAACCCAAGGAAGCTGATTTTCTTGACCAATTAACATTAACGTATAAAAAGCCATTTTAGAAACATCGGTTTGGGTACTAAACATAGACTCGCCAAAACAACCTTTACCGATCGTTACCCCATATAAACCACCTACCAGCTGCTCTTCTTGCCAGACTTCTACGCTATAGCCATAACCGGCATCAAACATTCCACAATAGCCTTCAATAATATCTTCACTAATCCATGTTTCTTTAGCATAGCTTCGAGGTAGTGAACATGAGCGAATGACTTGCTCAAAAGCACGATTTACCGTAATGGTGTAATCATATTTTTTCATGTTCCGAATAAGCGATTTACTCGGTTTATAGTTTTGAGGATAAATGATACAGCGTGGTTCAGGGCTCCACCAACAAATAGGTTCATCTTCATTAAACCATGGGAAAAGCCCATGTGTATACGCTTCATAAAGTGTGGAAGGGGAGAGGTCAGCGCCTATACAAATTAAACCATGACCATCTGGATCTGATTCCTCCGGATCTGGGAAAATATATTGAGATAGAGGCAGTGTTTTCATAAAACCAAAATAATATGTGCTTTAGGGCTATGCTATAAAAATTAATACTGAGCAGCCAGTAATTATTATAAATTCCAAAAAAACAGCCGTTATAAAACGGCTGTTTGAAATATCTAAACTTAAAGGTTATCTAGATATTTTTCGGCATCTAGTGCAGCCATACAGCCTGAACCCGCCGAAGTAATCGCTTGACGATAGATACTATCAGCAACATCACCAGCAGCAAAAACGCCTGCTACAGAAGTCGCTGTTGCGTTACCTGAAGTACCACTTTGTACTTGGATATAGCCATCACGTAAGTTTAGCTGACCTTCAAACATAGAGGTATTTGGTTTATGGCCAATTGCAATGAATAAGCCTTGAACTTGTACTTCTTGTTTGCTGTCATCTTTCGTAGATTTTAAGCGAACACCTGTTACGCCAGTATTGTCACCAAGAACTTCTTCAACCTCATGGTTCCAAACGATACTGATTTTGCCTTCTTTTTCTTTAGCAAATAAGTGATCTTGTAAAATCTTCTCAGAGCGTAAAGAATCACGGCGGTGTACAAGTGTCACATGTTCAGCAATATTTGATAAATAAAGTGCTTCTTCAACAGCAGTATTACCACCACCAACAACCATCACATTTTGGTTCTTGTAGAAGAAGCCATCACATGTTGCACATGCGCTCACGCCTTGACCCATAAATTTTTGTTCAGACTCTAAGCCAAGATATTGAGCTGTCGCACCAGTTGCAATAATTAAAGCATCACAAGTGTACTCATCCATATCACCTTTAAGAACAAAAGGACGTACATTTAAGTCCACTTCATTAATATGGTCATAGACAAGTTCGGTACCAAAGCGTTCAGCATGTGCTTGCATACGGTCCATTAGGGCAGGACCAGTCAAACCTTCAGGATCGCCCGGCCAGTTGTCAACTTCGGTTGTTGTTGTAAGTTGGCCGCCAAGCTGTAAACCTGCAATAAGTGTTGGTTTAAGATTTGCACGTGCTGCATAAACAGCTGCACTATAACCCGCAGGGCCAGAACCGAGAATAATTAACCGAGAATGACGAGCACTCATTGAGGGTATCCTTATTTATTTCGAGAATTTTGAAAATTATACGTGAAATTGCCGACCAATAGCGTTAAATCAATGTGGATAATATTGATCAGGTCAATCGAATTAAGTTATATAACAATATAGAAGAGCCTTATGTTAACAACAACTGTAAAGAATCATGCACCTTTTTTGTAAGAACAGGTGCATAATATAAAGTTCAATCGTTGAAGATCTGAAATGTAGGTCTTCACATCTCTAAACCAATAATTAAATGGGTTACAGGACAGTATATGACTGCGGTGTCAAGTGTTTATGCACAGCGCTTATTGATGACATTATTCTTGGTCTCTTTTGGGATTTATATGTTTCTGGCGACAGTAACATATACACCATTTGATCCGGGCTGGATGCATATTTCAAGTGATACTCAGCAAGTATCCAATGCAAGTGGTATTGCCGGTGCATGGATTGCAGATTTGCTGTTTGGCTTTTTAGGTTGGGCAAGTTTACTTATTCCAATCTTCCTATTTGTTGAAGCGATTCAAGTCTGGTGGCCACATAGTTTTCTAAACCGCCCATTCCGTTATGCTGCGCAGTTCTTCTTAATTCTTGTTGTTTCGAGTTTGCTTTACCTTCACTGGAATGTACCTGCAGATACTTTAGATAATGCCGCAGGCGGGATTATTGGTTATGAGTTGGGGCAAAGCTTATCTCAACTGTTAACAATTTATGGTGCGACATTATTTCTACTTGTTTTCGGAGTGGTATTGTTCACTTTGGCATTTGGGGTGCAGTGGAGCAAAACATGGGTTACGCTCAAAGCAATGCCTGGTTATTTACAAGATTTATTCTATAAAAATGTATCTCCTAACGAATCTGCTTATGACTTAACCACACAGCCTGCGAATAAAGCAGCAACGGTAAAAGTTGCAGAGATGCCTAAAGCAGAAGAAGTTACGGATGAAGTAGAGCTAAATGCCCAACCAGAAAAAGCTCAAAGCAAAGCGAGCTCTACACGACATGATGAAATAGCAGAGCGTTTATTTGCTGACGTTTTAGCTAAAGAACAAAGTCAACCTGAAACAATTGAAGAAAAACCAACTCCTCAGCCAGAAAACTTTGAGCGTACACTTGAGCAAGCCCAACAGCTTAAAAAAGACAGTGAGCGTTTAGTGGCTACGGGAGAGGTTTGGCGTGCTTTACAGCGTGATGATGTAAGCCATAAACAAGAAATTGATGCGCTGTTACGAGCTGCTGATGATTCAAGTGAACAGCCTTCGACTCATGAGCAATTTCAGCAAACAGTTTATCAGGCTAAACAAAATCAACCATCGAATACTCATCAAGGTTTAGATTGGAATGATGATGAGATTTTTGATGAACTACTTGCTGCAGTTCCAAATAGTAAAACAGCAACTGACGTGCATACGCCATTTGTGCAAGATCATCATGTTGAACCAGAAGTTACGCCGCAAGCTCCTCAAACATTAGTTGAATCATCTGTACCTGTATCGAATTTAAATCAGTCACCTAAAAATTTATCGAATGAAGAAGTCTTTGATGATTTTGACGACTTATTGATTGATGAGGATATCCCGCCAGCAACTCAATCGATCAAGGCAAGTAGCTATGCGCAATCTTCAGCTTTTGTAAAAGCGCCTATTCAAACTACGATTGGTGCAGAGAAGCTGTCAAAAGAAGAATTTATTGAAGCTTGGCAGGAAACTGCTGGAAAACCTCAGGATGACCTTGAGGATGAGTTTGATTTTGATGCGCCTTTAACAGATGCATCAGGTCGACCAATGTCTCGTGCCATGCAAGTGGCTAAAAAGCGTTTAGATTTACCAACATTACCGGGCTTTGAATTGCTTGATAAGGTTGACCCAAATAAGAAAGTTAACTTTACCGAGGAACAGCTTTCTCGTTTATCTGAATTGCTTGAGATCAAGTTACAAGAGTTTAACGTGAAGGCTCAGGTGGTTGAAGCTCAGCCAGGTCCAGTTGTTACACGTTTTGAATTAGATTTAGCACCGGGTGTGAAAGCATCTAAAGTGACTAATATTTCCCGTGACTTGGCACGTTCAATGTCTATGGCTTCTGTACGTGTAGTAGAGGTTATTCCGGGTAAACCATATATTGGTATTGAAGTTCCAAATAGTGCTCGTGAAATGGTACGTTTGATTGAATTATTGGAAACACCAGCATATCGTGACCCAAGTGCTCTCATTAGTATGGCAATGGGTAAAGATATTTCAGGTAATCCGGTTCTAACAGACTTGGCAAAAGCACCGCATATGTTGGTTGCGGGTACTACAGGTTCGGGTAAATCTGTTGCCGTTAACTCGATGATTTTATCGATGTTACTCAAATATACCCCTGACCAATTGCGTCTGATTTTAATTGACCCGAAACAGCTTGAATTAGCAAACTACAACGATATTCCGCATTTATTAACGCCTGTAGTCACTGACATGAAAGATGCAGTGAGTGCTTTGAACTGGTGTGTAAATGAAATGGAACGCCGTTATAAGCTTATGTCGTTCTTAAAAATTCGTAAGTTAAGTGACTACAACCGAAAAGTTGAAGAAGCGCTTGCAAATGGAGAAGACTTGATTGACCCGACGTGGAAACCAAGTGACTCGGCGACACAAGAGCGTGCGCCTCGTTTAACGCCATTACCATCAATTGTGATCGTGGCGGATGAGTTCGCAGATATGATCATGCAAGTTGGTAAGAAAGCAGAAGAAATGATTACGCGTTTGGCGCAAAAATCTCGTGCTGCTGGTATTCACTTATTGCTTGCAACTCAACGTCCATCGGTAGATGTCATTACAGGCCTTATTAAAGCCAATATTCCAACGCGTGTAGCTTTACGTGTAAACAGTAAAATTGACTCGCGTACTATTTTGGATGCGGGTGGTGCGGAAGACTTGTTAGGTCACGGTGATATGCTGTTCTTAGGACCAGGTAAGATTGAGCCAGAACGTGTGCATGGTGCATTTATTAGTGATGATGAAGTTAACCGTATTTGTGATGCATGGCGTGAACGTGGCGAACCAGACTACGTAGATGAGATCTTAACTCCATTTGATGAGGAGCCTGCTTCGCGTGGCTTTGAAGAAGGTGATGGTGGTTCAGACCGTGATGCACTTTATGATCAATGTGTATCGTTTGTTTTAGAAACTCGAAAAGCTTCTACGTCTTCATTACAGCGTAAGTTTAGCCTTGGTTATAACCGTGCCGCTCGTATCATTGACCAGATGGAAGAGAATGGGATTGTGAGTGCTATGGGTGCCAACGGTAAGCGCGATATTTTAGTTTAAGATCTACAGTTAAAATTAAGCCTCTTCGGAGGCTTTTTTATGGTTAAAAATAATAATTACTACGGGTAGTTTGAGATTTTATCAAATAGTAAAAAATGCTAATGTGTGCTTCTCAATAAATAACAATGAAACAAATCAGGAGGACAACATGTTAGTCGCGTTAATTACGTTAGCTTTTATTCATTTTTGTGCGCTTATTACTCCAGGGCCTGATTTTTTTCTGGTATCACAGACCGCAGTGAGCCGATCTCGTAAAGAAGCAATGCTGGTTGTGGCAGGAATAACAGCGGGTGTTATGTTTTGGGCTTCTTTAGCATTGATGGGCTTAAATATTATTTTTGAGAAAATGGCTTGGTTAAAGCAAGGTTTACTTATTGCCGGCGGTTTATACCTATGCTGGTTAGGATACCAAATGTTGCGTTCGGCATTTTCAAAAAATCAGCAGGAAGAGGTGACAACTGTTGAATTACCGAAAGCGCCGTATTTATTTTTTATGAAGGGATTACTCACCAATTTATCGAACCCTAAAGCTGTGATCTATTTTGGTAGTGTATTCTCTTTATTTTTAGCAAACCCTCAGCTTGATCAAGTCCATTGGCTGCTTTTTATTATTGTGTCGGTTGAAACAATTTTATGGTTCTGCTTTGTGACTTTTATTTTTTCATTACCGAGTTTTAGAGCCGCTTACCGTAATTTTTCAAAATGGATTGATGGTATTTCAGGTGGTATTTTTACCGTTTTCGGTATTTTCCTGATTGGAAACCGATAAATCCAGACAATAAAAAAGCCTCTTTAAGAGGCTTTTTTATTTTTAAGCAAACTTTGCTAAAACTTCTAAAAACGGCGCTGATTGACGTGGGAATTTAGCAATCACGTCATGAATGCGTTCGCCTTCCGGATTAGTCGCATTAATATCTCGTCCATCTGCAACAAATTTAGTTAGAAGACGTTCATAATCATTTGGACGCATATGTTTGAAAGCATGGTAGAGCACATGGAAGTCTGCGTTCACACCATTTGGAGGAAGTTGGTTGAGGTAGGCAAAAACACGCTCATCGGACCATTCTTCATTGAAAGTTGCTGGCTGTGATAATGCCATGACAATCTCCTCATTTTAAAAAAGGCAAAATAACTTGCGTTATTTTGCCTTGATTCTGTTTTATTGAATAGTCAGAAATAGAATTATCGTTCTTCAGGTAAATTGATATTCATTTCTAACATTTCGATGTTTGCTTCAGAACGAACTTGCATTTGGATATGCTGTTCGCCTACACCGCTAACATAACGACTGACCACCTGCATAATTTCTTTCTTCATTTGGTCAATCTTGTCTTGGCTTAAACGACGGCCTAAACCTTGTTCTGATGCAACAATGACTTTTAAACGATCTTTGGCAGTTTGAGCACTTGATGGTTTTTCTTCACTGCTAAATAATTTACTCCAGAATCCTGCCATATCTACGCTCCAAATAGTCGTGCTAACCAGCCTTTAGGTTGAGCTGTGATGTGTCGATAAGGGCGGTCTTCGCCAAGAAAGCGAGCAACCAAGTCATCATACGCTTGTCCAGCTTTAGTTTCTGAATACAGAATAACTGGCTTACCTTCGTTTGATGCTTGTAATACACTTGGACATTCAGGAATAACACCTAATGTCGGTACGCGTAAAATATCTTTAGAAATATCATCAATCGTCAGCATTTCCTGACGGTCAGCACGTTCAGGGTTAAAACGTGTAATACATAAATGTTTACGTATACGTCCTTCGTTGTGTTCAACTTTTTTAGTTTTGCTATCTAACATTCCGATGATGCGGTCAGAGTCACGTACTGAAGAAATTTCAGGGTTTGTCACAATAATTGCTTCATCTGCATGGTACATTGCTAAAATTGCACCACGCTCGATCCCCGCAGGTGAGTCACAAATAATGTAATCAAATTCTTGAGAAAGCTCATCAATTACACGAGCAACACCTTCGTCGCTCAAAGCATCTTTATCACGGGTTTGGGAAGCCGGCAAAATGTAAAGGTTTTCGATATCTTTATCGCGAATAAGGGCTTGTTGCAGACGTGCTTCATTATTAATTACATTGACGAAATCATAAACAACACGACGCTCACAACCCATAATTAAATCAAGGTTACGTAAGCCTACATCAAAGTCAATCACAACAGTTTTATGACCACGAAGGGCTAAACCTGTTGCAAAAGATGCACTCGTTGTAGTTTTACCTACACCACCTTTGCCTGATGTTACGACAACAATTTTGGCCACCGAATCCACTCCTATTATGGTCATACATACACCCTTAAAAGGGCTGTTTTTTGGTGATTTGCTTAATAAACTAAAGTTCTAGAGCTTCAAATTCAAGCTCTTGCTTTTCATTTAAATAAATATGTACTGGCTTTTTTACCACATGTTTAGGGATATCATCTGCGACACAATATGTTCCGGCAATGGAAACGAGTTCAGCCTCTAAAGATTGGCAAAAAATGCGTGCAGCAGCGTGCCCACCCGCACCAGCAATGACTCTACCACGAACCGTGCCATAAATATGTATATTTCCTGAAGCAATCACTTCGGAACCACTATTCATGCCAGCTTTTAAAATAATATCGCCTTGGTCTTGTACAAGAGATTGGCCTGTACGCAAAATTTCATCATGATAAGAGGTAATATGGGCAACTGCATTATTATTTAGTGGTTTTTTTGTTTCTACTGAAGCTTGTGCAGAGGTAGGCTTCTCTACAATTGCAACTTGTTCTGCAGTTGGTTTAATACGTTGTAATGGCTGATCTGCAGGTAATACAGGGAACTGAATGGCGCGTGCTTCGTCGCCTAAAATACCGTCAATGACAGCCATAGGCTGTAAGCCCATGCTGACTAACAGCTGAATTAAAGCAATAAGCTCTTGTTCAACAGTACTATCTATAATAACGACAGTTCCCTGATAGGAACCTTCATTTAATATATTTGATAATTGCTGGCGGATCACATCATGATCATTCGTATCGAAGGTTATCCTGCTAAAGTTAACCATTCTGCCGGTAATCCGGATATCAGCCATAAGTCTTCCTTCAAGGCGTTAAAACGAGCTGTAATATCGTTAAGTTTATTGTAAATAGAGCAAATGCTAGAACAAATCGTACCAATTCTCTAGCGTGATTTATAAAAAAATAAATAAATGCTTATTCTTTGATTCGATCATACTCCGCGAGTGTTTGTTGCCACTGTTTAACTTTAACTTGTTTACGGACAGCTTCTAGCGTTTCAAAAACGACAGACTCAACCAGCTGCTCAAGTTCATGGTTATCAATATTTATATGGCTAATTTTTTGAGAAATTAATTGATAAGTTGAATTAGGCTGTGCGGCTGAACCTTCAATTAACGGTTCTATTAAACCAGCACTGATATTTTCACCAAGACGTTGACCAATACTTTGAATTTGTTGCTCAATACGTCCCCCTACAAGTGGAATAAGCCTTAATAATTGTGTTAATTCAGGCGTATCTTCTATTGCCTGATCTACGATTTGTCCAACAGCTCGGGTGATTGCAGGCTTTTGTTCTTTTAAAGCAGTTGCTAAAGATTCTTGTAATAGGGCAGTTAGGGTTACGGTAAATTGTTCACGATGATGATTAACCAAATCATGAATAATTTGTTTATGGCTAGAACTCGTTTCAAGCTCGTATCGAATACCGTCAATTACGGTAATCACCACGCGGTCCGACAACTCTTCCATAACCACACGGTAATAAAAGAGACCTGTCTTTCTCCAGCTTTCAGGAATAACTGGATACCCAAGCTCGTGTAAACGGTATGCAATAATCCCAGCACGGAATAAACGTAGAAAACGTAGCTGAGGAATAATAGCTAAAATTTCATACCAGTGAATGAAAGGGAAGAAGAACCAACGCTTATGATGTTTATAAACGATAGCAATTCCCCAACGGACCAGTAGTTCAATAATTAGAAAACCAATAAACCAGGCTTCAGAGGTAATAACCCACGGGTGTAAATGGGTACGGTAGAAAGACAATACTTGGGGCAAATGGATATGTTCAAAGAACCATGCCCCAATACTGCTCATTAAAAAGAAATTGGCTGCAAGACAGAACAGATTGAAAATGATAATAAACACCATAAAGATGTCGTAGACTAAAAACAGCTTAAATGAAAGGCTGCTTGAATCTACACGGTGATATTTCGTTTGCTTTCCGGAACTGTTTTGCATAAAAGTGGATTCTTTTTAAAGATTCGTAGTCGCGTATTGAGCTTTCATTTTCTCGATGAGCTGATCTTTTTCAGTCCAGAGTTCATGTACCCATTGTTGAAAACGTTCACGGTAAACTTGGTCATCTTCATAATTACCTCCGAGAACCCAGTCTGGTATTTCAATTTTTCGAAGATTGACCGCAATTTTTGAAACGTCACCTAGCCAGAAATCGCCATAACCTGGTACGCCATCAGGATAGACAATGGTCATATCAACTAAAGCATCAATTTTGTCGCCCAAAATATTTAACGCCAGAGCTAAACCACCTGCTTTAGGTTTTAATAAATGTTTATATGGTGATTTTTGTTGGTCGTGTTTTTCCTGAGTAAAACGAGTCCCTTCCAAATAATTTAATAATGTAAAAGGTTGACTTAAGAGCTGTTCACACGCTTTACGTGCTTCCATCATATCGCGGTCTTTGAGTTCAGGATTTTTCGCGATTTGCTCTTTTGTATGACGCTTCATCATTGGGAAGCCTAAGATTTTAAAAGCTTGACCCACGAAAGGAATAAAGATGAGCTCCCACTTGGTAAAAAAGCGGGTAAGTGGCATACGGGTTAACCCGAAATACTGGTTTACCGTGGTATCAACCCAACTTTGATGGTTACAAGTCATTAAATAACGACCTTGCATATTCAGATCAAGGCCTTCGTCAATGCTAATGTCCCATTTTAAATTAGGTAAAACATGATCAATGAGCCAATTATTGACACCAAGCCAGCTATTAGTAATTTGAATATTGGTTTCATCAATTTTTGAAGACTTTTTAAATAGCTTTGTTAAACCTAAAGCTAAGACAGGTGGTCCATGAAAAAAAGTGCTACCTGTGATGACTGTACCTACAGTGAGTCCACGTGTAATTTTTTTTAGCGCAGATTGCTTATTGGGTGCAGTTGACATATAAATGGCCCCGAATATCCAAAATCCATAGAAAGTTGTTCAACTATAACTATCGTGAAATGAAATACAACGGTATCTTAGACAACAATGAAGAAATTGTGATGAGTGCACACCTTAAAGTGCATCAAAATATTACAAAAAAATAACTAAACTGTTTATTATTAACAAAATATCAATGTTTTATACTTCCTTTTTGTTTCATTATTCATTCAACAACAAAACACTCAAAGTGAGGAGGCATGCAATGCGTGCATTAGTTATTTCAACAGTGGTAGGGGCAGCAGTAGTACTTTCTGGTTGTCAAACAACAGGTAATAACCTTGGTGGCGTTGAATACGATAAAGCCGCATTAGGTACTTTGATCGGCGCAGCAGCTGGCTACGGTATTTCTAAATCAAATGCAAACTCTAGCCGTCAAAACAACCGTGCTGCGGCAATTGGTGCAGTTCTTGGTGCAGCTGGCGGTTTATATCTTGACCAAAAAGAGAAAAAATTACGCGAACAAATGGCTGGTACTGGTGTAGAAGTAGGCCGTAACCCAGATGGTTCTGTTCAATTGATCATGCCTGGTAGCATTACTTTTGATACTAACAAATCAAACATCAAGCCAAACTTCTATGCAACTTTGGACAAAGTAGCTCAAACATTGGCTGAAGATAACAAGAGCGCGATTTTAGTTACTGGTTATACAGATAACACTGGTAATGACTCTATTAACATCCCATTATCTCAAGCGCGTGCTCAATCAGTTAAAAACTATTTAGCTGGTAAAGGTGTTCCATCTAGCCGTATCGATGCACAAGGTTATGGTTCTTCTAACCCAATCGCAGACAACTCAACTGCTTCTGGTCGTGAACAAAACCGCCGTGTAGAAATCAGCATTTATGCTAAACAATAAGATCTAGTTTATTGTTTCAAAAACCACCTTCGGGTGGTTTTTTTATGGGTGAAGTATAAAAAATAATCACGACATTCTGCGGCGCATAAATTGCATTATTAGACATCATTTATACATATCCGTAGATTTACTATTGGGATTCTAAAAAAGAGATGACTATAATCATGCTCGAAAAATTAAGAGGTAATACACGATGTCATCTGCCAGTCAACTGAACAACAAGCAAGAAGAAGCCATGAAATATACTCAAGGCCCTTTATTGGTGCTTGCTGGCGCTGGTTCAGGTAAAACATCGGTAATTACGCGTAAAATTGCTTATTTGGTGCAACATTGCCGTATTCCTGCGCATCGTATTACAGCGATGACCTTTACTAATAAAGCTGCACGTGAAATGAAAGAGCGTGTCACTAAGCTTTTATCACGTGAAGAAGCAAAAGGTTTGTCCGTTTCGACCTTCCATACTTTTGGTTTAAATCTTTTACGTTTAGAACTTAAAAATTTACCTTTAAAAGCTAATTTTTCGATTTTGGATGCAGATGACTGTAAACGTATTTTGATGGATTTGATGCATCGCGATAATTTATCGGGTGCAGAGAGTAAAGAACTAATTGCCAAGGCAATGAAGAAAATTTCAGATTGGAAAAACGATCTGATTTTGCCTGAACAAGCACATTCGACGTGTGAAACTCCTGAAGATGTCCAGTTTGCCCATCTTTATCAACTTTATGAACGTAATTTACGTGCTTACAATGCAGTTGACTTTGATGACCTCATTGTTATGCCAACCCGCTTATTGCAAGAAAATGCGGAAGTACGTGACAAATGGCAAAACCGTGTTCGTTACTTGCTAGTGGATGAGTATCAAGATACCAACACCGCGCAATATATTTTGGTGAAATTACTAGTTGGCGTAATGGGGCAGTTTACAGCCGTAGGTGATGATGACCAATCGATTTATGCATGGCGTGGGGCTAAGCCTGAAAACATGGCTTTGCTTAAACAGGATTTCCCAAATCTACATATTATTAAACTTGAGCAAAATTACCGCTCAACCAGCCGTATTTTGAAAGCTGCGAACTGTGTAATTCAAAATAACCCGCATATTTTTGATAAAAAATTGTGGAGTGATAAAGGCCATGGTGAGGTCATCAGAATTATTACCTGTCGTAATGATGATGATGAAGCAGAACGTGTAGTCAAAGACTTACTGACTCACAAACTTATGAATGGTAAGAACTGGAAAGATTACGCTGTATTGTACCGTGGTAACTTCCAGGCGCGTGTATTGGAAACACAACTTCGCCAAATGCAGATTCCGTACAAACTCTCTGGTGGTACATCGTTCTTCGCTCGTGCAGAAATTAAAGATGTAATGAGTTATTTACGTCTTATTATTAACCCAGAAGATGACAGTGCTTTCTTACGTATTATTAATACGCCTAAACGTGCGATTGGCCCAGTTACTCTTGAGAAGTTAGGCTTATTTGCACAAGAAAATAATTTGTCTTTACTTGGTGCTTCTTCTGACCAGCGCTTAAGTATGGTGCTTCCTAAAAAGGCAGAAACTCAATTGCATGAGTTTGCTGATTTTATCTCGACGTTTACACGTGAGCTGTTGGAAGATGATGAGCCTGTGCCTAAAGTTCGTCAAATGATGAATGAAGCGGGTTATATCGACTATATTCGTGAGCAATCCGCAACGCCTGCGCAAGAGAAAAGTAAGCTCGATAATATCGAGAACTTGTTTAGTAGTATTCAAAACTTAATTAATCGTGCTGAAGATGTTGATGAAAAGAACATTGAAAGTGTGATTCGAAAACTAGTCTTGCTTGATATGTTAGAGCAACAGCAAGAGGAAGAAGACACTGATAAAGTGAACTTACTTACTCTACATGCCGCTAAAGGTTTGGAATTCCCATATGTCTATATTATGGGTCTTGAAGAAGAGCTGTTGCCGCATAAGAACTCGATTGCTGCTGAAACTATTGAAGAAGAACGCCGTCTTATGTACGTGGGGATTACCCGTGCACGCCAAGGCTTAACTTTGACTTTGGCAGAGCAGCGTAAAAATGGTGGTCAAATGAAACAGATGACCCCAAGCCGTTTCCTCGATGAGCTTCCGCAAGATGAGCTCGAATGGTTAGGGCGTAAAAAGAAAATTGCAGCAAATGTTGATCCTAAAGAACAGGCTCAACAATATTTGGCAAATTTAAAAGCTTTATTAAAGCGTTAATTTTTTTAATTTTTAGGAAATCCCATGAAAGTTCAAGTTAAATTGCTCGATCCGCGTTTAGGTAAAGAGTGGCCTTTACCTTCATATGCAACAGCAGGGTCAGCAGGTTTAGATTTACGTGCCTGTTTAGATGAAGCAATTGAGATTGAACCAGGCCAAACTGTTTTGGTTAAAACAGGTATGGCAATTTATATTCATGATGTGAATTTTGCTGGTTTAATTCTACCGCGTTCAGGTTTAGGCCATAAACACGGTATCGTGCTTGGCAACTTAGTTGGTTTGATTGATTCGGATTATCAAGGTGAGTTAATGGTTTCAGTGTGGAACCGTGGTCAAACTACATTCCGTTTAGAACCAGGTGAGCGTTTAGCACAGTATGTTTTAGTTCCAGTAGTTCAGGCTGAATTTGAGCAAGTAGAGGAATTTGAAGAAACTTTACGTGGCGCGGGCGGTTTTGGTCACACTGGTAAACAATAATTAATTTATAAAAAATAATGAAAAGAAACGCTTGTTTTACAAGTGTTTCTTTTTACACCTTGAATGTTACAATGAATTATATTACAAAACGCTTTACTCATATTCTTTTAACTTTTTTTAGCAAATACCCATTTTTCAGATTTTGAATACTCTATGTTTTTGCGATAGATCAAATTGATCTTTAAATAGAAGATACGCTATGAATGTAAGACACTCATTTCCAAAAAATATTTTCCGTGCTTACGATATTAGAGGCAAACTTTCTTATTTAACTACGGACGTCGTCCGTTCAATAGCCTATGGATTGGCACAACAATATAAACAAGCAGAACAAACTCAACTGATCATTGGTTATGATGCACGCCTGACGAGTCGGGCTTATGCGCATTTAATCGAAGAGATATTAGTAGAGCAGGGTTTAAATGTTACAAATATTGGTTGTTGCTCAACCCCGATGATGTACTACATTGCACGGGAGTTTGGTGGTAATGGCATAATGGTAACAGCTAGCCATAACCCTAAATCAGATAATGGTATTAAATGGATTTTAAGAGGTGAACCTCCATCTCCTGAAATGATCCAGCAAGTAGGTGAATTTGCGCAAAGTTATGTACCTACTCATACAATTTCATTATTAGAATTATCAACTCCTCAATTTAATTCAGAATTTTGTAAAAAATACCAACAAGCAATCTTTAACGATATTCAACTCAAGCGTCCTTTAAAAGTTGTATTAGATGGCCTGCATGGATCGGCAGGGCATTGCTCAAAACTCGTACTTGAAAAAATGGGTTGTGAAGTCATTGCTTTACGTACGACTCCAAATGGTGAGTTCCCTGATCATGCACCAGACCCTTCACATGCTGCGCATTTAAAAGAACTACGTAAAACGATTATTGAACAGGGGGCGGATATTGGTATTGCCCTTGATGGTGATGGTGACCGTGTCGTATTGCTTGATGAAAAAGCCAATATACTTACTGCTGACCGTTTATTGTCACTATTTGCACAAATGTGTCTGGAGCAGCAACCAGACAAAGAAATTGTATTTGATGTGAAATGCTCGCTCATGGTTCAAAGAACCGTAGAGCGACTTGGTGGTAAACCCAAAATGATTCGCACGGGAAGTAGCTTCCTGCGCGCGTATTTATCCCAATCAAATGGTAACGCTATTTTTGGGGGCGAATACGCGGGTCATTATGTATTTAATGATGGGCGTGGTTTTGGGTATGATGATGGTTTGTACGCTGCATTACGTGTAATGGAATATTTCACCGAGTCGAATGCGACCACAATTTCTGATTTATTTTCTAATTATCCTGAAAGATGCTGTACCGAAGATACTTATATTGGTACCCATCAGTCCGACCCTAAACATGTACTACAAGATATTGAAATTTTAAGCCATCGTTTGGGTGCTCGAATTAGTAAAATTGATGGCGTACGTCTTGATTTTGATGATGGTTTTGGCATTATTCGAGCATCAAATACAGGTGAGTATTTTACCGTAAGATTTGACGCTGATAATCCTTTACGTTTAAAGGAAATCCAGCAAAAATTTATTGATATGTTGCAAGAGCGTTATCCGCAAATTGCACAAGAACTTTCTGAGGCCTAATAAGGAGAGGCGCAATGCCACAAGATCAGCATCTCGGCGTCGACAAAGCAAAAATCTTGATTGAAGCTTTGCCATATATTCAACGTTTTTCTGGTAAGACGCTGGTGGTGAAATACGGTGGTAATGCGATGACTGATCCTGAATTGGAAAGTTCATTTGCCCGCGATATCGTTTTACTTAAAACTGTGGGTTTAAACCCGATTGTTGTGCATGGCGGTGGCCCACAAGTTGACTCTTTCTTAAAGCAATTAGGACGTGAGTCTGACCGTATTGATGGTATGCGTGTGACCGATGAAGCTACGATGGAAGTGGTTGAAATGGTCCTAGGCGGTAGCGTAAACAAATCTATTGTTAATTTGATTAATAAACATGGCGGCCGTGCAATTGGCTTGACTGGTCAAGATGGCAACCTATTACGTGCCCGTAAATTATTAATGGAAAAACAAGAAGAGGACGGTTCTATCAAACATATCGATTTAGGTATGGTTGGTGAGGTGACCGGGGTTAAAACTGACGTATTAGAGATGTTTACTCAAAGCGACTTTATTCCTGTTATTGCTCCATTAGGTGTTGATGAAAAAGGTAATACTTACAATATTAATGCTGACTTGGTGGCTGGGAAGGTCGCAGAAGCATTAGGCGCAGAAAAATTAATTCTGCTGACTAATATTAGTGGCGTATTAGATGAAAACAAAAACCTTTTAACCGGTTTAACGACACAAGAAGTTGACCGTTTAATCGAAACAGGCGTAATTTACGGTGGAATGATTCCTAAAGTAGGCTGTGCCCTTGACGCTGTAAAAGGTGGTGTTGTGAGCGCACATATTGTTGACGGTCGTGTACCGCACGCAACATTACTTGAAATCTTTACAGATCACGGGGTTGGTACGCTTATTTCTAACCGTACACAAACAACTCACTAAACCTTATTATTTTTTATTAAAAGATCACGCTAAGTGGTCTTTTTTTATGCCATTTAATTTTGGTCATTTTTTTGTCATGAGCTTTGACTAGTGTAGTGGGTGTCACTAGGAGCGTTCATTATGCTGGAAAAATTTAATCAATATCGCCAAACCTGGACTTTACCTTTAAATCGCCATAAGGCTAACAATCAAACACAATTCCGCTTTGAATGGGTTGATAATTTAAAAGAATTACAAGATGTACAACGGTTTCGTGCACAACAATTTAGTAAACAATTCGGCATTCAGTTTGAAGATAATTTAGATCAAGATATTTATGATTTTGGCTGTGAGCATGCTGTATTAAGAGAAAAATGGACAGGAGAGATTGTTGCTTATACACGACTTAAGCTCTTCCAAGGCCATGAAATAGGGCAAAGTTACAGTGCTAATGAGTTTGATATTGTCCCACACTTGTCACATTTGCCAAATGTATTAGAGATAGGGCGTACTTGTGTGCATCCACGTTTTCGTAATGGTAAGGCACTTTCAACATTATGGCTGAATCTTGCACCTAAAGTATTGTGGTCAATGCGCGCTAAATATTTGATGGGATGTGTCAGTATTCATCTGCAAGATAATTTGGCTAGAGCGTACTATACACACCGTCAAATTCAGCAATTACCGGACACTAAAACCATCGATATTCGTTCTAAGAAAATCTATGAACCTGAATATCCGGAGTTTAGTTTCCCTCAAGACGAGCGGATGCCGAAACTATTCCAAATGTATTTGAGTATGCAGTCTAAATTATCTAAAGATGCCTTCTTTGATGCTGAATTTAACTGTCTCGATTACTTTGTATTTTTAGAAGTGAATAAAATTGCCACTTCGTTTGTAATGAACAAAATGGCTCAGCGATAAAGTTATCTTATATTTTGTAATAGCGAGCGCATATTGGGATTTACAAGCCAATTTACTCTCATGCACAATAGTACGCATGGGGTAATGAAGTGAAAGTTTAAAAACAATATGTGCCAGCTATTAGGAATGAATTGTGCAACACCAACGGATATCACTTTTTCTTTCCGTGGTTTTTCACAACGCGCAGGAATTACCTCTGACCATAGTGATGGTTTTGGTATTGCCTTTTTTGAAGATAAGGCATGCCGTTTATTTGTAGATAACCAGTCTGCAGTTGAATCACCAATTGCTGATCTTATTCGTAATTATCCCATTAAATCACGTAATGTAATCGCACATATTCGTAAGGCGACTCAAGGCAAAATTACGCTTGAGAACTCACATCCTTTTATTCGGGAGTTATGGGGACGTCACTGGATTTTTGCCCATAATGGCGATTTACATGATTTTAATCCACCCTTGAGCGGACGTTTTACGCCGGTAGGGAATACCGATAGCGAAAGAGCATTTTGTTATTTATTAGATCAACTGGTCGAAGTATTTGGTTATGAAGAACCAACGCTTGAGCAGATATTTGAAGTATTAGAAAAGATTTCTCCTCAAATTGCAGAATATGGGACATTTAATTTCTGTTTATCGAATGGTAAAGCTTTATTTAGTTATGCGATTACTAAATTACATTGGTTAGTTCGAGAATATCCATTCAATAATGCACATTTAATTGATTTAGATGTTGAGGTTGATTTTAGTCAGGTAACCACTCCTGAAGATCGAGTTGCAGTAATTACCACTGAGCCTTTAACTCATAATGAAACATGGATTGCTTATCAACCTGGTGAAATGATTTTATTTCAACATGGTAAACCTATAAAGAAAGCGATTACTCAAGTTGAAAGATTAATACGTGAAGAGAAAAATCCTGAACTTAAGCGTATTACTCGTGCTGACCAATATTAATTTTTTATTGAATGAAATGTAATTTCTTAAGAAATATATATTTTTGTTTATTTAATAATAAAGTATTTTGTTTAAAAAATACTTTATCTTTTTAGTTGGTTAATATTAATTAATTTTTTAAAAATCAAAATCTTAACTATTTATTCATTTTTATTTATTTAAAGCCGACAAAATAGCTTTGTTTTTATTTATACCCTTTAAAGATAAGATGCGGTTTATGCAACAGTCATTGAACATCATTGGGGGTGATGTATGAAAATGAAATGGGCTTCAGAATATAATACTGGTATTGACGTTATTGATGAGCAACATAAACGAATACTGGATTATATTAATGAGATTGATGATGTAAAAGATGATGAGGATAGACGTCGTATTAAAGATGTTTTAGACAATATTATTGATTATACGCAATCACATTTTACCTTCGAAGAAAGTTTACAAGAGGAAGCGGATTATAAATATAGAGTGCCTCATAAACGTGTACATGACTTATTTATTAAAAAAATAGAGTTATATCGTGAACGTTTTGAAATGGGACACACGATTGAAGCAGAATTACAAGAGATCTTGGCTAAATGGTTAATTAACCATATTCAACATGATGATGCCGATTATGTGGGGGCAGTAAAAGAAAATATGATGGGGATTATTAGAGAAAAAGAAAAGAAGAAAGGAAAGAACTGGTTCGCCCGTTTTTTCTCATAACCTTAACTAAAAAAACTCTAATATACAGTTAGCGCGGCAAACTATCGTTTCGGTGGTTTGCTTTTTTTATTGTGCAAACTTTGATTTTCATGCATGAGACGGGCAAAATATCTATAGACTTTTTCAAGGAATGCATAATGCAGGACATACCTATGTCACGATGGTTATCGCCTCTTATGGCGTTTTGCTTATCTTTTGTCATCATGGCCACTTTGGCACCAACCATGGGAATCCAGATAGATCGTCAAATCGATTTCTGGTTATTGTGGTTTGGCACTATGTTGTTATTGGCATTACCAGTTTGTTATTTGGAAATTGCTTTAGCAAAACGATCAAAAACAACCGCTTTAAATGCGTTATCGAGTTTAACTCGTGAAGCTGATAGTTCCCCTAAATGGCGTGTGGTTGGCTGGCTTGCTGTTGTTTTTATTCCTTTCTTAGCGGGTAACGTTCTAAGTACTGCGAGCAATATATTAGTTGCACAGTTTGCCCCAAGCATTTCCGGTCAAATTATTTTTGCAGGCCTTGCAGTTGCTGCCTTGGTATTATCTTTTATTCCACGCCAAATACTCATTTTATTAATGACCTTAGGAGTAATCGCTTCTATTGTGTTGGCAAATATGATGGGCTCGACTTTACAACCTTGGCATTGGACCAGTGTTGAGTTTAAGGAGTGGGGTAATGCAACTGTACTTGCACTTGTCGCGAGCGGGTTAGGTTTAGGGCTTTACTGGCAAAATAGTGTAGGTGCTGTTCAGGCGCAAGAAGGAGCAACAAAAACTGTTCTTCCAATTTGGTTAGCTCAGCTCATCGCTGTGGTTGCTTTTGGCTTTTTCTCGCTTCAGGCTCAATTACCCGTTTTAACGTGGATATTTACCGGAGTAATGACATCCGCGTTATTTGTGCAGTTGGCTAGAGAACAACTTGCTCAGCGACAGCTTATGCCTGTTTTACAATGGGTGATTATTGTTGTCGCAATTGCAGTTTGGGCGGTGCCGGAAGTTCATAATTTATTCACGCTTATTCTTATGCTGTGGGGCTTACTTATTTGCTTAATCTATGCAATTTTTGCAGGTTGGATTATGAAAATTAGCCACTTACGTAAATCGATGAATTTTAGCAATGAGCTTTTTTATAACTTGTGGCGTATTGCTGTACGTATCGTATTGCCGCTTTCAATTATTGTGGCAATGATTGCTGTAATTGGACAAAGTATCTAATGGAACGCACACAACAAGTTTGGGTCGCTTTTGCGGTACCGGAACAACAGTTTTTAATTTCTGTTCCATTTGAAGAGGGAATGACTGCTGCACAGGCAGTTCAAGCAAGTGGTTTATCAAATCAAGTTGATTTGCCTGAACCACTTCAGCTCGGCATTTTTGGAGTAAAAGTAGAAACTGATGCGGTATTACACGCGGGTGATCGAGTTGAGGTTTATCGACCATTAACGATTAATCCAAAAGATATTCGCCGGAAACGTGCTGCGAAAAACCCTGTAGGCAGATACATTAAAGGCAATCGCTTTAAGCAATCAGCTCAATAAGCAAAACCCCTCAAGTATTTCACTAGAGGGGTTTCTTTTTATTAGAAAAAACGATTATAGTGGTGGGGCAGTTAAAATTGCTTCTTTGGAAGCAGGTAAACCTGGTTGCGATTCTGGAATAGTCTCTAAACCTTCAATTTTAGTTACGGTTCCAGTTCCATCAAAGTAAATTTTTAAATGCTGACCATGTGCTGCGGGGATTTTCGCTTTTTTAGCATATGTTCCCGGGATATAGTTGTAGATATAGTCCCAACGTTGTGGATTGAGGGGATCAGTCACTGTTGGGCTACCAAGCAAAAAGCGCACTTGCTGGAAATTCATGCCGACCTGTACTTGAGAGGCTTGAGCTTTAGTCAATGGAGTCCCTTGAGGAATATCAACCTTATATACACCAAAGATTGAACAACCAGCTAGGAGTGAAGTGACGAATAACGTCAGCACGAGTTTTTGCATTTTGCTACACTATCCCAATAAATTATGATGCATTTGATCAAAGGATAGATCATACTTCATCTAAATTCTATTGCCTATTCCAACTTGAGATTTGTTGAGAGACCTTTTTTCATGCCTATTTCCAATCAAGATTTGCGCAAAGCTGGACTTAAAGTTACCCTTCCACGAATTAAGATTTTGGAATTATTAGAAAATTCAAAACAACATCATCTTAGCGCCGAAGATATTTACAAGACTTTGTTAGAGCAAGGGGAAGATGTCGGACTTGCAACAGTTTACCGTGTGTTAACACAATTTGAAGCTGCGGGTATTATTCAACGTCATCATTTTGAAAATAACCATTCTGTTTTCGAAATCATGCAAGAAGATCATCACGATCACTTAGTATGCCAAAACTGTAACAAAGTCATTGAATTTACTAATGATGTTATCGAGAAAGAACAGCATTCTGTAGCAGAACAACATGGGTTTACCTTAACGGGTCACTCATTAAATCTCTATGGTTACTGTAATGAACCTGAATGTCAGGAAGCATTGCGCAAGAAATAATCGTTTTCACATAAAGAAAACAAATAAAAAAGGAAGGTTACGTTTAACCTTCCTTTTTTTATGAAGAAATTACTGGCGGTCAAAAGTTAAATGCTGTTTTCCGTCTGATAATTGATCAGGACCTTCATCTGCAAGTTTAATGGTTAAACGTAAATCGTTCGGTGAGTCAGCATGTTTAAGTGCATCTTTGTAGGTAATTTGACCAGCTTTATATAAATCAAATAAAGCTTGGTCAAAGGTCTGCATACCAAGTTCACGTGAGCGTTTCATCAAATCTTTAATTTCATGAATTTCACCTTTACGGATGTAGTCTGAAATTAATGGTGAGTTAATTAAAATCTCAATTGCTGCACGGCGTGAATTACCATCTGGTGTTGGAATGAGCTGCTGCGCAATCATAGCCTTTAAGTTAAGTGACAAATCCATGTAAAGCTGGCTGTGACGGTCACTTTCAAAAAAGTGAATAATACGGTCGAGCGCTTGGTTGGCGTTGTTAGCGTGCATGGTAGCTAATACAAGATGGCCTGTTTCAGCAAAGCCAATCGCGTAGTCCATGACTTCACGAGAACGGATCTCACCAATTAAGATCACATCCGGCGCTTGTCGTAGTGTATTTTTCAAGGCAATTTCAAATGAGTCGGTATCGATCCCGACTTCACGCTGAGTAATGATGCAGCCTGCATGTTCGTGAATAAACTCAATCGGGTCTTCAATGGTAATGATATGGCCCTTAGAGTTATGGTTACGATGGCTGATCATTGAAGCCAATGAAGTGGATTTACCTGTACCTGTCGCGCCTACGAAAATAATAATGCCGCGTTTGGTCATCGATAAATCTTTAAGTACAGGTGGTAACTGCAAGTCATCAATTGAAGGAATCTTGGTTTCAATACGACGTAGTACCATGCCTGGCATGTCGCGTTGCTGAAAAGCACTGACACGAAAACGCGCCGTTTTTTCACGGTTCATAATGGCAAAGTTACATTCACGAGTGTCTGCAAATTCTTTGCGTTGTTTTTCACTCATGATGGAATGTAATAGTTGACCAATTACTTCCCCAGAAAGACTATTTTTTGAAATTGGAACAATTTGCCCGTTAATCTTCATAGAGGGCGCAACGCCATCTGTAATAAAAAGATCCGATGATTTTTTTTCAACCATCAGGTTGAGCAAGTCATTAAAATCCATAATTGTATTCTCGCTATTTTGTTGTTTTCTTATAAGAATGATTCAGGCTGTTTTGCTGCAGTACGAGCCGTTTGCGGGCTAATTACACCGCGAGCGACTAAGCCTTTTAAGCTTTGGTCGAGTGTGGTCATGCCATGATTGGCACCAGTTTGAATGGCTGAGTACATTTGCGCGACTTTGTTTTCACGAATTAAGTTACGAATAGCCGGAATACCAATCATGATCTCATGCGCTGCGACACGGCCACCGCCATTCTTTTTAAGCAGGGTTTGTGAAATAACCGCTTGTAAAGATTCTGACAGCATGGCACGAACCATGTCTTTTTCTTCCGCAGGGAATACGTCAATCACACGGTCAATAGTTTTTGCAGCTGACGTGGTGTGGAGTGTACCAAACACCAAGTGACCTGTTTCGGCAGCGGTTAATGCCAAGCGAATAGTTTCAAGGTCACGCATCTCACCGACCAAAATAATATCTGGGTCTTCACGTAGTGCTGAGCGAAGGGCTTCATTAAAGCCGTGTGTGTCACGATGCACTTCACGCTGGTTAATGAGACATTTCTTAGACTGGTGTACAAATTCGATTGGGTCTTCCACCGTTAAAATATGGTCATAGCGGTTTTCGTTAATATAATCGAGCATCGCTGCAAGCGTAGTTGATTTACCCGAACCTGTTGGCCCCGTCACCAGTACAATGCCGCGAGGATAGTCGCAAATATCTTTAAAGATTTGCCCTAGACCTAGATCTTCCATGGTGAGGACTTTAGACGGAATGGTACGAAATACTGCACCAGCACCACGGTTTTGGTTAAATGCGTTAACACGGAAACGCGCAACATTAGGTACTTCAAAAGAAAAGTCAGTTTCGAGTTTTTCTTCATAGTCACGGCGCTGTTTATCATTCATGATGTCGTAAACAAGACGGTGGACATCTTTATGTTCTAGAGCTGGTAAGTTAATACGACGAACTTCACCGTCAACACGAATCATTGGTGGCATGCCAGCAGAAAGATGTAAATCGGACGCGCCATTTTTCACAGAGAAGGCGAGTAGCTCTGTAATATCCATAATTTCCCCAAGTAAATCAAAATATGTCATTATTTTGTAGAATAATATACGGCTTTCACCGAGGCTTACCAACACCCCGCTTTAGGTGAAAAGCAAAAAAGTTTTTTGAAAATGAGAACCTTGTCAATGAATTACCTGCAAGATGCGCGACAGCACGTATTACAGCAAATCAGAACAGCTTGTGAACTTGCTCAGCGTGCGCCTGAAACTGTGCAACTTTTAGCCGTATCGAAAACTCATCCGAGTGAAAGATTGCGTGAAATGTATGCAGCAGGGCAAAGGGCATTCGGCGAAAATTATTTGCAAGAAGCTTTAGATAAAATTGATGCTTTACAGGATTTGGATATTGAATGGCATTTCATTGGTCATGTTCAGCGGAATAAAACTAAGCATTTGGCCGAGCAGTTTGATTGGGTTCATGGGGTAGATCGTTTAATTATTGCAGAACGCCTATCTAACCAACGTGGTGATGACCAAGCTGCACTTAATATTTGTTTGCAAGTCAATATTGATGGGCAAGAGAGTAAGGATGGTTGTGCACCGGAAGACGTTGCCGAGTTGGTTGCTCAAATGAGTCAACTACCGAAAATCAGGTTACGTGGTTTAATGGTGATTCCGGCACCTGACAATACAGCTGCTTTTGTAGATGCCAAAAAATTATTTGATGCGGTAAAAGACCAACATGCTCACCCAGAAGAATGGGATACATTGAGTATGGGAATGTCGAGTGATTTAGAAGCCGCAATTGCCGCTGGTTCAACCATGGTACGTGTAGGCACAGCTTTATTTGGGGCTAGAGACTATTCACAAAAAGGCTGATGTAAGCGATTTCTTACAGAAATTGCGGCCTTTTGCGGCTATGGCAGACCATGCTTTTTTTGTACTATGAACTCATCAGGAAACAGGATGTTTCTAAGAATAACAATAAAAAGTCATGAATGGATGCAGACAGGTACGACAGGAGTCATACCAACGCAGAATCTAAAAAAGCCCCGACAGGATGTCGGGGCTTTTTAGTTTTTAACCCACTATTTCAATGGTACTTGCACCAGCGCCAAGTGGTTTCACTTGAATTTGTACAGGAATGCGTTCATGCATTTCTTGAATATGTGAGATGAGAATGACCTGACGTCCCTGATTTTGCAGTTGGTCTAAAGCATTCATGACCATGTGCAAAGATGAGGCATCTAAAGTACCAAAGCCTTCATCAATAAACAGTGATTCAATTTTCATTGAACCCGATGCCATATTGGCAATCGCTAAAGACAAGGCAAGGGCAGTTAAGAACGACTCACCGCCAGATAAAGACGCAACTGAGCGGGTTTCTCCATCCATGTCGTGGTCAATAATGGCAAGACTTAATGACTGATCAAGACGTTTTAGCGTATAACGCTGAGAAAGCATCGCCAGTTGTTGGTTGGCATGTTCAACTAAAATATCTAGGTGATATTGCTGAGCGTAGTCACGGAACTCTTTACCTTTAGCATCACCAATCAAGCCTGAAATTTTGCTCCAGCGATGTTCTTCTTGTTGAATGTTTTGAATTTGCTCGGCGTATTTTTGCTGTTTGGCAAGGTTTTGCTGATGTACTTCAAGTTTCAGCTTTAGTCCATCGCGCACTTCAAGTTGTGCTTTGAGCTTTGCAATATTGTCTTGAATAAGGCTAACGAGCTTTTCGTATTCAATATCTGGCTGAGTTTGTAAGTGCTCGCTTAATTGCTCTTGCATCGTTTTAAGGGCAGAAGAGGCTTCACTTAATAAACGCTCGGCATGATTAAGACGGTTACGAATATCTTGCTCTTGAGCTGAATTAATCTGTATGAGTGCTGTAAGATCAGATGCCTGAAAATCAGTATGGGCTTTTAACCAGTTTTGAATTTGCCCATCAAGCTGCTGTTGATGTTGTTCTGTGTGTTGATACTGATGTTTAAGTTGATCGAGCGCCTGTTTTTGCTGCTCAAAGTGTTGTCTGGTTTGTTCGAAACGCTGTTTAGCCTCATGATACGCCGTTTGTTGGTGCTGACGTTTAGCGTCATGCTCAATTAACCATTCATGCGGCTTAATATCCGAACGGCCCGTCATTTGCTGAATGAGCGATACCGCTTTTTCATTATTTTGTTGGCCTTTAAGCGTAATCTCTTGGAGATTTTGATCGATCTCATCAATTTGCTTGGTCATTTGCTCAAGGCTAGCAGACAGCATTTTAAGTTCTTGCTGCTGTTGTTCAAAACGCTGTGAAAGCTGTTCTTGTTGCTCAAGTTGCTTAGCACGTGCATCAAGAATAGCCCAAGTCTGCTTAGCTGTTTGGCTACTTGCTTGCTGCCATGCGTGCTGTTCGGTTTCCGATAAACACTCGACAATATGTTGAACTTGTTGTTGCCATTGCTGTGCTGTATTAAGCAAACTTTCATTACGCTGAATAGTTTGAACAAGTTGATTGTGTTGTTTAATGGCTTGGGTTAAACGCACATTTTCTGAGTCAAATAAACTTATGGCAGTTTGTGTCGCTTGTCTCAGCTCATTAAGTGTTTGTAAGATTTGTTCAGGAGCTTGATTAAGCTCAATGTGTAATTGATTGAGGTTAAACGTTTGCTCAAGTTCTTGCTGTAAGTGCGTCTGTTTTACTTGCAGTTGAGCTAGGTATTTCTGAACTTGTTCAAGCTCGGCCCGGCACTGAGTAAGTGCATGTTGCTGGGTTTGCCATGCATTAAACTTAGTTTGCTCGAGTGCAATAGCTTGTTGCTCTTGCTGTTGCTGCAAATCGAACAAGGCCTTGGATATCGCACTGTCATCAATACGATAAGGGTGATGGGTGCTTCCACAGACCAAACACGCTTCACCTTCTTTAAGATTGGCACGTAACTGTTCAATATTTTCGGTGTGTAGTAAACGTTGCTGTTGCAGGATGTGCTGTAACTTTTCACGTTCAGTTTTTGCTGTTTGGTAGTCTTGTTCAGCTAACTGGCAAACGGTTTTAAGCTGCTCTTCTTGCGCGGAGGCTTGAGTATGTTTTTCGGTGAATTGCTGAAGCTCAGCATATAGCTCATGATAAATTTTTATTTTCTGTTGAATCAGATCTAACTGCGTGACTTGAGCAAGTTTCTGATCTTTATCTTTACGCTGTTGTTCAAGCTTTAACTCAATCTGTTCAACGGTGCCTAGTGAAACTGTGAGTTGTTCAAGTTCACTTTTAGCTTCCGATAGCTTTTGGCGAGCAAGGGTAGGCTTACCGAGCTGTTCTTCAATTGCTTGGTAATTTTGAATAAATTGCCCAAGTTGATGAAGATGCGCTGAAAGGCCCTTATCTAATACAGCATATTGCTGAGTTTGGATCAGCTGCTGTTGTAAATGAATTTTGTTCTGCTCAAGCTGTGCAATATGCTGTTGTACAGCTTTTTGCTGCTGTTGAAGTGGGCATAGGTTTTGCTCAAGTACCTGTCTTTTTTCTTTGCACTTTTTATATTCATCGGCAATAAAAGCGCGTTCTTGAATGGACTGTCGAACTTGATTTAAAGCATGTTGATGCTGTTGCTCAAAATCGAGGGTTTGTTTGAGTTGTTGTTCTGCAAGTTGATATTGTTTTTGTCCCGTTTCAAAAATTTGCACCAACTCATTAAACTTGGTTTGAGCTTGCTGAATTTGCGGCTCAAGTTGTTGCAGTGTTTGTAAATTTTGAGCTTGCTGAAAAACTTGTGGGCGTATTTCAGAGAAAACTTCAAGACGTTTTAATTGCTCACGTTCACTGGCCAGTTGTTGATGGTGATTTTGCTGGGTTTGAAACTGTTGCTGTTTCGTTTGAACTTCTTGCTCAAGTTTTGCTTTACGTTCAAACCATTGTTGCTGTTTGTCTAAGACATGTTTTTGCTGTTCTAACTGTTGATAGTTTTGTTCCGCTTGCTGGTATTGTTCGGTAAATGCAGCAATTTCTTCATCAGACAAAATTTCAATGTGACCTAAAAACTCTTCCAGTTGTTTACGCTGCTTTGCAATATCGGCTGTTTTACGAAAAGCCAGTTCACCGATTTTGGCGAAAATACTGGAGTTGGTCAGGTACTCAAGTAATTCACCACGTTCGCTGTCTCGAGCTTTTAAAAATGCAGTGACTTCTGACTGCGCAAGTAATACGGCACGAGTAAACTGCTCAAATGAAAGCTGGGTAATTTGCTTAACTTTTTCATCAACCGCTTTGGCTTTGTCGGCAAGTACCACACCATCGGTTAAGCATTTTAAGTGGCGCTGCACACTTTGTAATTTACCATTTGGGTTTTCACGTGCACGTTTAATTTCCCAACGAGCCAAATAGCGCTTTTGATCTTGCGCAATAAAGCAAATCTCAGCAAAACCATGGCCTGTACCACGGCGTAAAACAGTTAAAGGCGAATTGATTAGTAACTCGGAACCATCGACATCTTTTAATTTGCCATCGCTTTCTTTAAGACGAGGGACTCGATTAAACAAGGCCAGACACATCGCATCTAGAATAGTCGACTTACCTGCGCCAGTTTTCCCCACAATTGCAATGAGACCTGCATGGGCCAGAGGTGCGCTTTCAAAGTCAATAAAATGTTCATCAGCAAGCGATGCCAGATTTTTTATTCGAATGGATAAAATTTTCATGGCATATCCTTAATGGCTTGCATCATTTTCAAGATGTTTTTGTGCTTCTTGTACCAGACTCAGAAAATCTTTTAAGACCGCATCATCGGCGCTGTAACCTTGCTTTTCCCAAATATTTTGAAAGAGTTTTTCTGGTGTTGGCGGTTCAAGAGCAATGTGTTGGGTGGTATTTGAATTAGTCGTGTCTTTGTTTACGTATTGACGTGAAATACGCACTAGACGATAGCGGTCAGGTGGCAGAGCTGCTTCAAACTGCTGACGTAAATTCGGCTGTGGCGGCGTTAAACTATAATATTCAATATCGACATATTCACGGTGGTCAATATTCTCAATTACGCCGTGTGGCAAGGCTTTGAGTTGTTGCAACACTTCGTTTAGCTCACCACGAATGCGGTGCAATTGTATGCAGCGCGGAATTTCGACAGCTTCAAATTGCAAACGGCTGTCAATGTCTTGAGAAGGGTCGATTTTGACCTCAACCACTTGGTGTTTATAGTTAATTTCACTAAAAGAAAGCGGAATGGGTGAACCGCTATAACGAATGTGCGGCTGGCCTACTTTTTGTGGTTTATGTAAGTGCCCTAAAGCGACATAGTCGACCGCATCTTCAAATAACGTCGTTGAAAGCGCCTCTTCATTACCAATAATAATGGGGCGTTCAGAGTCGGATGTTTCCCCACCTTGCATGTGGGCATGCGACATCAAAATAAGCGCTTGGTCTGGTGTCTTACGACGTTTGGCTTCGGCAATGAGTTGCTGGTGCAAATAGGCAATCGCGTTTTTGCTATTGGTGGTATGTTCGTTAAAGCCCGTAATTTCGGCCGAACGTAAAAAAGGCAGGGCAAGGCACCACGCCACAATATCTTGATTTTGGTTATAGATAGGTAAAAGCAGTCGATCGAGATCTAGAGTTTTATCTTCATTCCAGCGAACCACACCTACGGTTTTTGCATTGTATTTTTCTAAAAGCGGTTCGACCTGTTCAATACGATAGCCTGAGTCATGGTTACCCGCAATCATGAGTGTTTGCATGTGCGGTGCAATACGATGGGCATCTGCTAAAAATTGGTAGAGTTGTTTTTGTGCTTGTGAACCCGGGTTAATGACATCAAAAATATCGCCAGCAATAAGCAGGGCATGAGGTTGTTTTTCTTGAATTTGAGTGAGCAACCAACTTAAAAATTGTTGGTGTTCGTAGTGTCGTGAGTGATTATAAAAAAACTGCCCCAAATGCCAGTCAGAAGTATGTAGAAAATGTACGGACATAGAAACAGACATCAAGCCAAGATAAACACAGATACGTTAGCATAAATTGGCAGGAGATTTTATCAAGACATTTTAAAGTGCTCGTTATTTAAGCCAGCAATGAAATCTGAATTATTTTGTCTCCTTAAGCTCTGCTTTGTTACTATCAGGTCAAACCATGAACTTTGAGAACAAAATGGCTATTCATAAATACGAAGTAAAAATACAGTGGGAAGGCAATACGGGTACAGGCACTTCATCTTATCGTTCATATAAACGCGACTTTAGTATTCAGCATCCTCAAAAGACGACTATTCAAGGTTCATCAGACCCTGCCTATTTGGGCGATGTGACCAGATGGAACCCCGAAGATTTATTGGTTGCATCAGCTTCAGCTTGTCATAAGCTTTGGTATTTACACCTATGTGCAGTCAATCATATTCACGTTGTGAGTTATGTCGATCATGCACTTGGTTTTATGGAAGATACAGATCCGGTCAAACGTGGTCATTTTACCCAAATTATTTTAAGACCCGAGGTTGTTTTAGAAAAAGGTGCTGACCAAGAGCTTGCAGCAAAACTGCATGAAGAAGCACATCACGAATGTATGATTGCCAATTCGGTAAATTTTCCAATTATATGTGAAGCGAGTTTTAGCTTTGCTGAATAATTAATATGAAATAGCCACCGATAAGAGGCGGTGGCTATAAATTAAAAATAATTAAAGTCGTTAAATAAAATCTTTAAGCTGCATTTTCATCGACTTGAAAAATACCAAAAACGTTGTGGTCTAAATCGACAAAGTAACCATGCCAAGCACGGCCCGGAATAGCGAATTTATCCATTGCGACAATACCACCTTGCGCTAAAATTTTTGCAGCTACCTCATCGAAGTTTTCGACCTGAACCGAACAGGTAAATGCATTGGTGCCATATTCCATTGGCGGTGTTTGAGCAGGGCGTTTTAATAGTCCACCCATAATTGAAGGTGTCTCTATGCGGTAATATTCAATAGGTAAGCTTTCATCGAGTTTAAATTGCCAACCGAACACAGCTTGATAAAACTGCGCATCGCGGGCAGGGTTTGAAGACTGGATTTCAAAATAGGCAATATTGTTCATATTATTTAAATCATATTTTTATGGTGTAAAAAGTATACGCATAGCCTTTATAGCCACGAAAGCACTATTGTGTATGGTGAGCGTAAAATAAATGAAAGTACTAGAAAATAAAAACCGACGATTCGAGTGATGAGAGAATCGTCGGTCAAAAACTTCATCAAGGGTTTCGGCTGCTAACAAAACCTAATCCGAAGGAAGAAAGAGTCGTAATGAAAGGTCACCGAAACAATTTTGCGGATGCCGTGCAAAGGAAGTATTCGGTTGCTGCGACCTTGTTACCCTATATAACGTCAAGAGATCAGGATTGGTTGACAGAAAAATGAAAAAAAATCGAAAAAAATTTATAATTATTTTTTGAACCCATAAATTAGGCAAAAATATGACCAAATTACGTTCTTACTTTCTCTGGTTTTTTGCTTTATGCATCGTACTTACTTTAATTGTCGGTGTGATTGCAGCACTATTACCAGCGAGTGTAGGCGGTATTTTAACAGCCGTTCCATATTTAGGCGCAATGATTTTTGTCTTATTTAGATTTTTAAAGAAAGAACGCCGTGCACCGACAGTACCAGAAAAAAAGAAATTTACGTTAGGTTTTACCCTCATATTTTGGGGCTATAACTTGTGTGGTGTTTTATTTGGTCTGTTTTTATTTTCAAGACAAGATCCTGAGATTTTGCAAAACTTTATGCTTTACCTCAAACAGCCTCAGTTCTTAAGCATTATGGTCATTATGCTTTTAATGTTAGCTATTCCGCTTTATTTAATTACTTATTGGTTTTATGGCAAACAAGCCCAGCGCATGGCAAATAAAATGTTTAATGTGTCATAACTCACCACAAAACTGATACGATTAGTTCGATATTAAATTTTATAACTATATCAATTAAAAACTGCTGTCCTCGGTTTTGGAGGAAATATGAATAAGAATGTATTAATTACAGGTGCCAGTGGCTTTATTGGAACGCATTTAATTAGGTTCCTATTACAAAAAAATTATAACGTGATTGCGGTGACACGGCAGGCTGGAAGGGAATCTGACCATCCTGCCTTACAGTGGGTACAAAAGTTCGAAGATATCTCGACCCGTCAAATTGATTATGTGGTGAATTTGGCGGGTGCAAATATTGGTGAGAAATGCTGGACCGAGTCACGTAAAAAACAACTCATTGAAAGCCGTGTAAATACGACCCAAAAACTGTATGTATGGCTCAAGCAATCTCAAATTTTTCCTGAAGTGATTGTCTCTGGTTCTGCAATTGGTTATTACGGTATAGATAATCAAGAAAAGTGGGCAGAGGTGTGCACTGAAGAAAGCTCGCCACAGCCCATTTTCATGTCTCAGCTTTGCCAAGAGTGGGAACGCGCAGCGTTAGCAGACGCTCAGCAAAACACTAAAATTATTCGCTTAGGCGTAGTGTTTGGGCAGGGTGGCGGCATCTTGCCTAAAATGTTGCTTCCTATTCGACTCAATTTAGTCGGTCAAATTGGTCACGGACGTCAGCCTGTGGTTTGGGTACATATTGAAGACGTATTAAACGCCATTGAGTTTATATTCAAGCATCCTCAATCTGCTCAAATTCACAATGTCGTGGCCCCAGAAAACGTGACCCAAAAGGTATTTGTTGAACAAGCTGCCAAAGTTTTGAATAAGAAACCACTATTGTCGGCGCCTAGTACAGTTTTTCGCTGTTTGTTAGGAGAGCAGTCGCAATTGATCTTAAATGGGCAATACGTCAAACCCGCAGCCTTACAAGCAGAAGGATTTGAGTTTGCTTATCCTCAGTTAAAAATGGCTTTAGAAAATATACTCGCCTCAGGCTAAGATTTTATTTTGCAAGCGCTCTGGTGAATATGCTTTGGCATCAACTAAGGTTGGTTGATCTAGCATAAGCTGACGAAGCAATTGTGCAGAACCTGCGCCCATACACAAACCATTTCTAAAATGACCAAAGTTTGCCCAGAGGTTATCCATTTCAGGCATTTTGCCAATGTATGGAACGCCATTTGGTGAACTTGGTCTGAGACCTGCCCAACGATGTACAATCGGGAAATCGGCCAGTTCAGGCACCATTTCTAAACATGCTTCTAAAATATTGTGCTGTGTAGTTTCATCGGTAGAGGTGTCAAAACCACGATGTGCCATACTAGACCCGCACACGATATGACCGTCCATACGTGGAATCAGGTACATGACTCGATTCATACACATGGTCGGTAGCCAGTGAGCAGGGGTTTTAAATAACAGCATCTGACCTTGCACAGGTTCGACTGGAATGTCGAGTTGTAATTGTGAGTTCCAGTAATGGCTCCAAGCGCCCGAAGTTATTACAAAATGGTCTGCTGTATGTTTGCGACCATCTTCGGTTTGGAGCGCTTGTATGGCATCACCTTGTTGAAACAGTTTTTTAACAGGAGTGTGTTCGAAAAACTCAACATTTGGATGTTGCTTCAAATAGCTAATCAGGCACTGTAATACGCGAGGATTACGAATATTAGACAGTTCAGGGAAATAAATCGCTTCTTGAAATTGTTCGGAAATGTGCGGATTAACTTGTTCTAAGGCATCTCTTTGTAAATATTCACAGCGCTGCATCGGCTCTTGATGCTGCTCGGCGTAGGAAAGCCCGATGTCAAAATCTTCTTCATCAAAAATCAGCATGCCTGTGTCATGAATTTCAAAATCAATCCCTGTAATAGGGTAGAGCTTTTGGTTCCATGCTTGATAAGAGGCTTTGCCAAATTGGGCAAGATGGTTCACTGCATGCACATAGCGCCACGGATACATCGGAGAGAGAATACCTCCACCAGCCCAAGAGGCCGCTTGTCCCGCTTGTTGTTGATCAAAAATACTGATGGTACAGCCTTGTTCAACCAACTCCAGCGCAGACATTAATCCACTTATGCCCGCGCCAATGATTGCAATATGCATGCAGTGTTATCCTTTCTCTGCGAACTTAGTTCATTTCCTTGAGTTTTTCAGCAGCGGTTTCTGCAAAGTAAGTCCAGATTCCGTCTGCACCAGCACGGCGGCAGCACATGAGCGATTCTAAAATCACTGAGTCTGATAACCAGCCATTTTGAATTGCGCCAGCTAACATTGCGTATTCGCCACTCACTTGGTAAATGAATGTCGGAATACCAAAGGTATCTTTCACTTCACGTACCACATCCAGATATGGCATGCCCGGTTTTACAATCACCATGTCGGCGCCTTCTTGAATATCAAGCGCGATTTCATGTAATGCTTCGGCACGGTTGGCAAAGTCCATCTGGTAGTTATATTTATTACCACCTTTTAGGTTGGATGCAGAGCCAACAGCATCACGGAACGGACCATAGAAGCTAGACGCATATTTCGCAGAGTAGGCCATGATGTTGGTGTAGATGTGACCATTGGCTTCTAAAGCCTGACGAATCGCGCCAATACGGCCATCCATCATGTCACTTGGTGCAATTACTTCGGCACCTGCTTCTGCGTGACTTAAAGCTTGTTTAATCAAGCATTCTACAGTCTCGTCGTTTAGCACATAGCCGGTTTCATCAATAATACCGTCTTGACCATGAGTCGTGTATGGGTCGAGTGCACCATCGGTGATTAGCACCATTTCTGGTAATTCTTTTTTAAGCAGACGACATGTGGTTTGTACTAAACCATCTTCACGCCATGCAGCTTCTGCGGTAAGGCTTTTATCTTCTTGAGGTGTTACAGGGAAAAGAGCCAGTTTGGATACACCTAATTCCAGAAGTCTTTCAGCTTTTTTCAGTAATAAATCTGCCGACAAACGCTGAATGTTTGGCATACTTGGAATATCTTGGGTTTGATTTTGTCCTGGTAATACAAATACTGGATAAATCAAGTGATTGGTAGTGAGCTGTGTTTCGCTGACCATCGCACGCAACTGGTCATTTTTACGAATACGGCGCATGCGAGTAGCTGGAAATGCAGGACGATTGAACGTATAAGTCATAACAATCTCGATGTTCGGTATTACACTAGGATAGGTTGGCGGATATTCCATTACTGTCAACCGACTGCTGTATTGTAGCCCCATAATGCTGGATTTGTACAAAATTATGGGTGTTTATCATGCTTTTAAATTTAGGCAACGTATGAGTGATGAAAAGAAAAATTGGACGGGGAACATACAATTAGGCGCCAAAACCGACCTAAATGTGGTTCTCAACCAATTGTGTAAGGCGTTTAATAGCTGTCCATTTTTTAAGCATAGTGGAATGATTATGCGTGTGGTAGATGGGCACATTGAAGGCTATGTTGAAATGCAACCTGACCTCATTGGCAATTTGGCTTTTCAGGTTTTGCATGGTGGTGTGGCTGCAACTTTGCTCGATAGCATTGGTGGAATTGTGGCAATGGAACATCTCTATCGCCGTTCAACCCCCGAAACCCTGCCTGAAACCATTAAACAGGTTACGCGCTTGGCAACTGTCGATATGCGTGTAGATTATTTGGCACCAGGGCGTGGTAAATATTTTATTGCACGTGCCGAAGTACTACGTTTAGGCCGCAAGGGCTGTACCATGCGCATGACCATGGTCAATGATGAAGATAAACAGATTGCTGCCGGCATTGCCTCATATGCCTATTAATCTAGGCATTTTAAGCATTTAAAAAGCGCTCAGGGCGCTTTTTTTCATATTAAAAAAGATAAAAATTTCACAAAAACTTTGAGATAAACATTAATTTAATTAGAACGAACGCATTAGTTATATTTTTTTATTCTCATATCATGAGGTTTTAGCGTTAAAATTGTCTCCTTTGACAATGCGGTATGTCTTGTTTATAGAAAAATAAAAACTCTATAACAAGGTGTAGTGCGAGATTGATGGCAAAGCCAACTCATCTTTAGGAACATACCATGACTGATGCACAAAGCAATGTACAAGAAACAGTGCCAACAACATCTGCCTCGGATGACAACATGCAAAACAAGCGCAAAAAATTTCTTGGTTTCTTTGCGCTGATTTTATTGATCGCCGCTATTTTATATGCAATCTGGGCATTATTTTTAAATCACTCGGTGAGTACGGATAATGCTTATGTCGGTGCAGAAACCGCGCAAATTACCTCAATGGTTAGCGGACAGGTCGCTCAGGTTTTGGTAAAAGATACTCAAACAGTACACCGCGGTGATGTGCTGGTTCGTATTGATGACCGTGATGCCAAAATCGCGTTGGCACAAGCCGAGGCAGAGCTTGCCAAAGCAAAACGCCAATATAAACAAACTGCGGCAAACAGTAGTTCTTTAAACTCTCAAGTGGTGGTTCGTGCTGACGAAATTAATAGTGCTAAAGCACAGGTTGCTCAAGCACAGGCCGACTATGACAAAGCTGCTTTAGAACTGAACCGCCGTGCACAGCTTGCTGCCTCTGGCGCCGTGTCTAAAGAAGAACTCACCAAAGCACAAAGTGCGGTTGAAACTGCTAAAGCAGGGCTAGAGCTTGCTAAAGCCGGCCTTGCACAAGCGACTTCTAGTCGTAAGGCAGCCGAAAGCACCTTAGCTGCAAACGAAGCGTTAATTCAGGGTGTAAGCGAAACCTCGACTCCGGATGTACAAGTTGCACAAGCGCATGTAGAACAAGCTCAGCTTGACTTGGAACGTACCGTGATTCGTGCACCAGTTGATGGTGTAATTACACGCCGTAATATTCAAGTCGGTCAACGTGTTGCGCCGGGTACAAGCATGATGATGATTGTGCCGCTTAACGATTTATATGTAGATGCTAACTTCAAAGAAAGTCAGTTGAAAAAAGTCCGCCCAGGTCAGCCAGTTACATTAACGTCAGATTTATATGGTGATGATGTTGAATACCACGGCAAAGTGGTGGGCTTCTCTGGTGGTACAGGCTCTGCCTTTGCCTTAATTCCGGCTCAAAACGCAACAGGTAACTGGATTAAAGTGGTTCAACGCTTACCGGTTCGTATTGCACTTGACCCGAAAGAACTTGCTGAACACCCATTACGTGTTGGCTTGTCGATGGAAGCAAAAGTCGACTTATCTGCGAAGTAAACGCTTATGAAAACGCAAACACCTTTTGCCGAGTTAAGCGGTGGCCGTTTACTACTGGCAGCGTTTGTTATTGCCTTGTCGAACTTTATGGTCGTACTTGATACGACCATTGCCAACGTCTCTGTACCGCATATTACCGGTAACCTTGCTGTTTCAAGCACACAAGGAACATGGGTCGTTACTTCATATGCAGTTGCAGAAGCGATTTGTGTACCTTTAACGGGCTGGCTGGCTGGCCGCTTTGGAACGGTGCGGGTCTTTATCTTTGGTTTAATTGGCTTTACGGTCTTTTCTTTCCTGTGCGGTTTGGCAACATCGTTAGAAATGTTGGTGTTTTTCCGTATTGGGCAGGGTCTTTGTGGTGGTCCACTTATGCCACTTAGCCAAACCTTGCTTATGCGTATTTTCCCTCAAGAAAAGCATGCGCAGGCAATGGGCCTATGGGCAATGACCACAGTCGTTGGACCAATTTTAGGACCAATTTTGGGTGGTCTGATTAGTGACAACCTGTCTTGGCACTGGATTTTCTTTATTAACTTACCGGTTGGTATTGTCTGTGTATTAGCAGCAATGCGCTTGTTAAGAGTGGCTGAAACAGAAACTATTTCTTTAAGAATCGACACTGTTGGTTTAGGTCTATTAATTCTCTGGATTGGTGCGTTACAGCTTATGCTCGACTTGGGGCATGAACGCGACTGGTTTAATAGTACCAGCATTGTGGTTTTAGCTTTAACTGCCGCCATTGGTTTTGTGGTGTTCCTGATATGGGAGCTGACCGACAAACACCCCGTGGTAGATGTCAAAGTCTTTAGGCATAGGGGCTTTGCTATTTCGGTACTGGCCTTGTCGCTTGGCTTTGGAGCATTCTTTGGCAGTATTGTACTGATTCCGCAGTGGCTGCAAATGAACCTTTCCTATACCGCAACGTGGGCCGGATATTTAACTGCAACCATGGGCTTTGGTAGTTTGACCATGTCACCGATTGTGGCAAAACTTTCGACCAAACATGACCCGCGTGCGCTGGCGAGCTTTGG
Source organism: Acinetobacter sp. 148 (assembly GCF_031196675.1). Classification (NCBI taxonomy): domain Bacteria; kingdom Pseudomonadati; phylum Pseudomonadota; class Gammaproteobacteria; order Moraxellales; family Moraxellaceae; genus Acinetobacter; species Acinetobacter sp. 148. The sequence goes on from NZ_JAVIMT010000040.1 coordinate 41,499, forward strand.
TTTAATTTTGCTGGGTATTGTGACCTTAATGCGGGCATTCTGGACCACAGATGCCGATTTTATGGCACTGGCTTGGCCGCAAATCCTGCAAGGTTTTGCAGTGCCGTTCTTCTTTATCCCACTGTCTAACATTGCGCTTGGTTCGGTGTTGCAGCAAGAGATTGCATCTGCTGCGGGCCTCATGAACTTCTTAAGAACCATGGCAGGGGCGATTGGCGCTTCAATTGCGGTGACCGTGTGGGACGACCATGCCAAAGTTGCCCGTAGTGAAATGGTGTCAAACCTACATACGACTGAAGTACAAAACACACTTTTGCAAAATGGTTTTACGGCTGACTCGACGCTTGGAATTATTTCAAACTTTGTCGATAAAGAAGCCATTACCATGTCGGCAAACCATGTGTTTTTGCTATTTGCGATTGTGTTTGTCTTTGCAGGACTGGTCATTTGGTTGTGTCCAAAACCCAAACAGGTTAGCGGTATGCCTTCTCACTAAACATCAAAAGCATCTCTTCGGAGGTGCTTTTTTTAGACTTAATACAAAATGAGCGAGTTAATAAATAGCAGATTTTGCCTGTATTTAAAGAAATAAAGCATGCCAGAATTGGGTAAATCAGTTATAAAAGAGTGTGATAACAAACAAGGAGACATCGCACAGAGCACAAAATAAACACCCTCAATCATTTAATATTATTAAAACTTTATTTTTATCAAAGATTAAAAAACTGAAGACCTGAAAACAAAGAAGCTTGCATGGCAATTGCATGGATAGGCAGGCGTATATATTGGAGTTATCACGTGAATAAAAGATATTCATTTTTGTTCAGTAGTTTATTAGCAGTCGGTTTGTTACAAGGATGTGGAGATGACTCCTCGTCAGATCAGCCCAAGGATGATTCAAATACAACCCCGCCCAATTTAATTGTAGATAATGACCCGACCAGTTGTAACAAACTGGCCCAAGACGGTTCAAGCGTGGTGGTTGGTTCAAACCAAAATGGTGACCCCGCCGCGCCAGAGGGTGCTTCGGGTTATAGACTCGGTAACACGGTTAAATACGCAGATAAATATATGGTGGTGGCAAACACGCCACTTGCTGTAAAAGCAGGTTGCGATGTGTTAAAAGCAGGCGGTAGTGCAGTCGATGCAGCCGTAGCAGTACAAGCCGTGCTTGGTTTGGTCGAGCCACAGTCGAGTACCATTGCCGGTAGTGGTTTTATGATGTATTACGATGCCAAAACCAAGCAAGTCACTGCTTATGATGGCCGTGAAACCGCTCCAGCGGCAGCCAACGAATATTATTTAATTCGCCAAGATATATATGATCCAAATTCACCTCCGCCTGTACCAAGTGCACGCCGTAGTGGCCGTTCGATTGGTGTGCCAGGTGTGATGCGTTTGCTTGAACAAGCACAAAAAGAGCATGGCAAGCTTGAATGGAAACAGCTTTTTGGTGAAGCGATTGGTTTGGCTGATAACGGTTTCCGTATACCGGGGCGTTTGGCAGATGCTATTGCAAGTAATGCGAGCAATTTAGCACTCGATGCAGATGCAATGAGAACCTATTTTCATTCGGATGGTTCACCACGTAAAGTAGGTGAAATTATGACCAATGAAGCCTATGCCAGAACACTTGAAGCACTCGCTTCAAAGGGAGCAAATGCACTGCACACTGGGCCGATTGCGCAAGCGATTATAACTGAAGCCGGTCGACCAGAAGGAGACGATCCAGCAAAAACTCCAATTACTCCAAGTTTGATGACCTTGCAGGATTTATCGAACTATCAGGTGAAAAAACGCGACCCAATTTGTACAACGTACCGTGACCGTTACTATGTATGTACCATGCCACCTCCATCTTCGGGAGGGATTGCGGTTGCACAGACGCTGGGTATTTTAGAAAACTTTGATATGTCGCTTTATCCACCTAAAAACCCTGAAAATGAAGGTGGTGTGCCCGATGTGATGGGCGTGCATTTAGTGTCGGAAGCAGAGCGTTTGGCCTACGCTGACCGTGACAAATATGTCGCAGATACCGACTTTGTTCGTTTGCCAGCACAGGGTATTCCAAGTTTTATTGATAAAAACTACTTAAAACAACGTGCAGCACTGATTAACCCGAACCAAAGTATGGGCGTAGCACCAGCAGGTAATTTCAATACAGCGGCAGGTGTAGATACCACTGTTGAACATGGCACGACTCAGTTCACCATTGTAGATGCCTATGGCAATGTGGTTTCAATGACATCGACTGTTGAATCGAGCATGGGTTCATTCCACATGGTGGATGGTTTCTTGCTGTCAAACCAGTTAACTGACTTTAGCGCGAACCCTTATGACAGCACTGGGGCACCAGTTGCCAACCGTGTAGAAGGCGGCAAACGCCCACGTAGTACTATGGCGCCAACCTTAGTATTTAAAGGCACCACGCCAGATGAGTTTTATATGGCAACAGGTTCACCAGGTGGCGGAACCATCATTCAATATGTAGTTAAAACTTTGGTGGGTGCATTGGACTGGAACTTAAATGCACAGCAGGCCACTTCGCTTGTAAACTTTGGCGCAACCAATAGCAAAAACACCAATATTGATAGCTCGAATGTACAGCTTTCCTTAGTTGACCTGATTGAAGGCTTAAAAGCAAAAGGGCATGGCATTTCTAACACTGCGCAAACCAGTGGTATTTCAACGATTATGAAAGTAAATATAAATAATCAAAGTAAATACGCAGGTGGGGTAGACCCACGCCGTGAAGGGATCGTGTTAGGCAATGGTGCTTTATAGGCCAAACTTTAAAAAAAAGCTGTCATTTTTGGCAGCTTTTTTTATGAGGGGCCTTGAAAAAAACAAAAGGCACTCAATTATGTAAGTATGTTCATCAGTGGCAGACTGTTGATAAAATGCACAGCATTTTATTTTAGTTATGCTATGATGTGCAGACATTCATGGGGATGTTATTGGCTTCGACGCCGGTGATGAAACTCATAGATGCATGCCGAGAGCGCATTTTCTCTCGTAAATAAAATTTGCATTTAAATAGTCGCAAACGACGAAACTTACGCTCTAGCTGCCTAAGGGCCGCTTGTCCGCTTCCTAGAATACTTGTGGTCTGGGAACCCGACTGAAGCGCACGCACACAAGTCCGTATAGAGTCAAGCCTCGGGGCTTTATACCAAACTTAGAGGATCGCACCTTGTACCCTGTTCGTCGGGTCACTTGGTGTTAAAACAATAGACGATATCTAAGCATGTAGTATTCTCGAGCGTAGTGCTGGCGGACGCGGGTTCAACTCCCGCCATCTCCACCAAAATTCTATTCAGAAGTGTATCACTGAATACAAAAAGCCTTTAAATTCAAAGTTTAAAGGCTTTTTTGTTGATTATCCTTTATGATTTTATTTAAGACTATTCGATCTGATTTTCGCTTAAATAAAGGTAAATTGTTATGTTATTTAAATATGCAGAATGTAAAGAAAGTCTGTTCACTGGTAAGAAAATAATCTTTGAGATTCTATAGACTATCATTTTGTTTATGACTAATAAATTGAGCAGATTTTTTATATCAGCTATGGCCAAAAGGATCTCATCATGCAACAGATCAAGCAAATAGATATAGATTACAGTGAGCGAAATATTTTGCTGAATATATTGAAATTAAGTAGCTTGATTTTGAGTAAGAGCCAAACTTGCTTCAAGGTAAAAAATTTAATATTTACAAATCACGGATGAATTTAATCAGATTTTGAAAAACGCACACGAGGGCTAGTATTAGTTTACTCAAAGTTTCTTATACATTATCGAATTTAGGCGATAAGCGTTTGTAATAAATTTCTGGTGTCAGATAAAGCAAATCAATCTCAGTCTCTGACCCAAACTATTGAATTGAGGCAATATGAACATCTCTTTGATTGAAAAAGATTTATGGGAAGCAGCAGATGACCTGCGTGCAAATTCGAAATTAACAGCAACAGAATATGCTCAACCGATATTGGGTATTATTTTCTTGTCACATGCAACTTCACGTTTTTACTCGTTGAAAAAAGAATTATTGCAAGATCATCAAATGGCACGTTATCAAAAACTTGTTGATGAAAACAAAATGTTAGCGGAAGCATTTGAAAAGCAATTAGAGATTGCTTTTAAGGCAAGAAGTGCTTTGTATTTAAATCCAGAACAACGTTTCGACTATTTGGCAAATTTACCCACAGGTCATAACTTAGGTGCTGAACTTGATGCCATTATGGAGTCCATTGAAACTCAAAACCCAATTTTAAAAGGTGTTTTACCTAAGACCTATCAGCATTTTGAAGAAGATCTGTTAGAGCGAGTTGTTCGTATTTTTAACCGAGATACGCTATTAAATGCAGAAGGTGATGTCTTTGGAAAAATTTATGAATATTTTTTAAATAAATTTGCTCAGTCTGGTGCACAAGAAGGGGGAGAATTTTTCACACCTCCATCATTGGTACGTATGATTGTCAATTTTATTGAGCCCGATCATGGTTTGGTAATTGATCCTGCGGTGGGTTCCGCGGGTATGTTTATTCAAACCACACATTTCCAAGAGCAAAATAATACGCATAACCCGATGCAGTTTGTTGGTCAAGAAAAAACTAAAAATAACCAAAAACTTGCCATCATGAACATGGTTGTGCATGGTTTAGATGCCTCTAACATTGTGGATGGGAACTCGTTTTATAGTGCACTGCCAGATTATATTGGGAAGTGTGACTTTGTTATGGCAAATCCTCCATTTAATGTGGATGCAGTGGATGCAAGCAAATGCAAAAATGACATGTACGTTGTACCACAGCAGGAAGAAGGCAAGCCTGAACCAACAGCATTAGAGATTGCTCAAGCAGCGATTGCTGAGAAGAAACGTTTATGTTTTGGTTTGCCAGGTGTGACCTCTAAGTCTGGTGGCAAGCGTAATGATGGTAATGATGCAAAAAATGAACAAGTTTCAAATGCCAACAGCTTATGGATTCAGTACTTTTATAGCTATTTAAATGAGACTGGACGAGCAGGGTTTGTTATGCCATCAAGTGCGTCAGATGCAGGTGGTCGGGATAAAGAAATCCGTAAAAAACTGGTTGAAACTGGTCATGTCGATATTATGGTGTCGATTGGACCAAAATTCTTCTATACCCGTTCTTTACCATGTGCTCTTTGGTTCTTTGATAAATCAAAAACTGAAAGCCGTAAAGATAAGGTATTGATGCTGGATGCACGTAATGTATTTACTGTGGTATCTGCAAAATCGCATATTTTTAGTGAATCACAGTTAGAAGCTTTAAATGCGATTGTGTGGTTGTATCGTGAAGAGCATGATAAATATCGAAACTTGTTGCGTCGTTATATCAGCACCATAATTGAAACAATTGAGCAGATGCCATCAGTTTATAAAAATTACTTACACTCGTCTAAATCTGTTGTGGATTACGTTGCTAAATTTGCTTCAAATACATCGATTGATGTTCTAAACAAGCTATCGAAGAAAGAACGAGAGGCTGAGCATAAGCCAACGCCAATTACAGCAGAACAACTTTCATCTTTAAAAGAATCCGCTTTGAAAGCTCAGCAAGATCTTGCTTTAGAGCTTGTTGAAGATGCCAAAATTGCACTTCTTGAAGTTTTACCAAACGTTGGTGACTTACGCCAAAAACTTGAAGATGCTCAAGACCATGCTGCAATTATTGCTGTCTTTACAGCCTTGCAAAATGCTTTCAGTCAAACACAGGCAGTATTTGATAAATTAACTACAATTAAATCTGAAGCTTTGGCGTTGGTAGCACAGGCTGAAAGTTTGTATGCTAAGAAAGATAAAAAGCAATGGACGAATAAAGATGTCACTGCATTGTTGAATGGTTTGAATGTATCGGCAGACGGTGAGCCAGAAACAGTTCAAGATCAAGTGCAAAGCTTGGAAAAAGCTTTAGCTGATCGTATTGCTGATATTGCTTGGTTGAATGAACGCTTCCCTGAAGGCATGTATGCTGATGTAGCCGGTTTATGTAAGTTGGCCTCACAAGAGGATATTAAATCTCAGGATTATTCTTTGACTCCAGGACGTTATGTAGGAATTGAAGAAAATAATAGTGAAGGGGGGGGCTGTCTAGATAATGTTTTAAGTGAGACAATTAATTCATTGAAAGCTTTAATTAGTGTAAATGAGAAAAATCAAAAATCTCTTTTCTCTATTTTGGAGAAGTTACAGTGATTTTTTCAGAATTTAGTTTAAGAGATTTGCTTATTATACATTATGGTAAGTCACTACCTGCTAAAAGCAGAATACCTGGTAAATTTCCTGTCTATGGTTCAAGTGGGATCACAGGTTATCATAATGAATATATGGTAAAAGGGCCTAGTTTAATCGTAGGGCGAAAAGGTTCTATTGGTACTGTCTACTTTAGTGAAAAAGATTTTTTTCCAATCGATACAGTTTACTTTATTGAAGTAATGAAAGAAAAATTAGATCTTGAATATGCTTATTATCTGCTTCAACAAACTGGTTTAAGTAATCTTAATACTGATGCTGCTGTACCAGGGTTAAATAGAGATATTTTTTACTCTGTAAAAGTGAATATTCCATCGATTGAAGTACAAAGAGCTATTGCAAGGCCAATTTTTTTAATTGATACAATCATTAAGAATAACATTGAACAGATTCAAAGTTATGAAAAGCTGATCAAAACTTATTACTCAAAATGGTTTATCAATTTTAAATTCCCTAACTATGAGCAGGTTGAGTTTGTTGATGGTATTCCTGACGGATGGGAATTAAAATCTGTCAGTGAACTAACACAGCTCATTAGTCGAGGTATCACACCGAAATATAATGATGAATCTGGAAAAAGTATTGTTATTAATCAAAAGTGTATTCGAGACAATAAGTTAAATCTAGAATTAGCACGAAGACAAGATAAAGAAATACCTGTTTCAAAATTGGTTCAGAAAGGTGATGTACTTATCAACTCAACTGGAGCTGGAACGTTAGGGCGTATAACACAAGTTCATGAGGACTTGCCAGATACTACGGTAGATACCCATGTAACTTTAGTTAGACCGTTAAATGAAATTTCTTCAGCATGGTTCGGTGCTGAAATATCAAATTTGGAAAGTTATATCGAAACTTTAGGTGAAGGAGCAACTAACCAACTTGAATTGAAACGTGAAGTGATAGGCAAAATTGATTTAGTTTGTCCTACCATTGAAATTCAATATGAATTCCAAAAAATAGTAGAGCCAATGCATCAGCAAATATTAAATTTAATGAAAGAGAACGCGCATTTACTTAAGTTGAAGGAAAACTTGTTACCGCGACTTATGTCAGGTGAACTCGACGTATCCAAACTTTCAAGTATTGAATAAACTTAAAAAAAACCTGCTTCAGCGCAGGTTTTTTTCAATGACCTATGCTAAATTAGATAACAGAAACTTACTAATTTTTATAAATTTTTATTATGGCAAACGCAAAATTCTCCGAAGAAAATCTTATTCAGAAACCAGCCATCAAGATTCTAAAAGAACAATTAGGTTGGCGCACAACACGTGCCTATGATGATGAGTGGAAATCAGGAAAAAGCATCTTTGGACGTGAGTCTGAACAACAGGTGGTCTTGCTAAATGACTTACAGCAAGCCTTGGGGCAATTAAACCCTGATGTGCCTCAAGAAGCTATTCAAAACACGATTAAACATCTCAAAGATCGTCGTAGCTATAATGCAAATGCAATTGCTGAAAACAGATACCGCTACGAACAAGATTTGTTAGTCGGGCATAAAACACAGGCAAAAAATCCTAAAACAGGTCAGTTAAAAGACTACACTGTTAAAATTATTGACTTTAATAATGTCTCAAACAACATTTACCATGCTGTGGATGAGCTTTGGGTCAAAAGTACCCTAACCTCAGAGCGTAGACGTCCAGACCTCATCTGCTTTGTAAATGGTTTACCATTGGTGTTTTTTGAATTTAAAGGTGTAGATGTAGATGTCAATCGTGCCCTTAAGGGAAATTTGACAGACTATAAGGATAAAATTCCTCAAATTTTTGACTTTAACGCGATTACGATTTTATCCAATGGTGAAGAAGCAAAATATGGCACATTCATATCTCCACTCGAGTTCTACGGTCAGTGGAAACGTAATGATGAAGATGACCCAGAACCTGCTCCCAATACCAATCAACTTAAGCGATTGCTATTTGGGATTTTGGACAAAACACGTTTACTCGATCTAGTACAGAACTTTATTACTTTTGAAGGTGAAGGTGATAAAGCCATTAAAATTATTGCTAAAAATCACCAATATTTAGGCGTGAATCGTGTGGTTGAAAGGCTTGTAAGCCAAGACCCCAAATATATTAAAGAGCGTAATCAAGGCCGGTTAGGTGTTTACTGGCATACCCAAGGATCAGGTAAGTCTTTCTCAATGCTATTTTTCACTGAAAAATTGCTGAGAAAAATCTCGTCAAATTATCGTTTTGTGATTATTACTGACCGTGTTGAATTAGATGACCAGATCTCTAAGCTTTATAGCGATTGTGGCAAATCAAATAAGGTCAACGATCAGGCGGTAAGTGGTGATCAACTTCGTAAAAAGCTTACACACTCGAATGATAAATATATCTTTACGACTGTACATAAGTTCAATCAGCTTGTGACAGAGCCGTATAGTACTGCGGATAATATCATTGTGATCTCTGATGAAGCACACCGCAGTCAATATGGTGATTTGGCACGTAATATGCGGGCTGCTTTACCAAATGCTAAATATCTAGGTTTTACTGGAACACCATTAATGGATTCTCCAGAAGATCAAAAAACCAAAGAATGGTTCGGTGATTACGTTTCAATTTATGACTTTAAACGTGCCATTTTAGATGGTGCAACTGTACCACTAATTTACGAAAATCATGGTGCTCAGCTGAGTATTGCTAATCCTGATGAGTTAAATCAACGTATTCAGAAAGTAATCGATGATGCTAAGAAAAAGGGCAAAAGTGAAGCGGATATTGAACGATTAGTTCGTAAAGCAAGTGATGACTATAATATTCTAACTTCACCGAAGCGTTTAAAGATCGTAGCGCAAGATGTTGTGGATCATTATAAAGAGCGATGGTTACTTGGTACGGATAAATCACCTTGTAATAAAGGTATGCTAGTTTGTTTAGACCGTAATACTTGCTTGAAAATGTATGAGCTGATTACTGAAAAATGGCAGTTAGCGATTGAGTTACAAGAAAAAGAGCTTGCAGAAGAGGAAATCATTCACTCTAACGATCCAGATATTTTAGATGAAAAACGCAAACATTTAGCATGGATGAAAGAGACCAAGTTTGCAGTTGTGGTCAGTAGTGAGCAAAGCGAAATTGAAGAGCTTGCAAAGTTCAATGACCATAATAGTAAGGCTTTGGATATTTTGAAACATCGGAAACTAATGCAAGAGCGTAAGTTAGATGAAGAGTTCAAGGATAGCAACAATCCGTTACGCTTTGTGATTGTTTGCGCAATGTGGCTCACAGGGTTTGATGTGAAGTCATTATCAACTTTATATATTGATAAGCCAATGCAAAACCACACATTGATGCAAGCAATTGCACGAGCAAATCGAGTAGCACCAGGTAAAAAGCAAGGGACGATTATTGACTATAATGGAATGCTACAGAGTTTAAGACGCGCATTGGCTGTATTTTCAACTGGTAAGAATTCTGCTGGGAAAACAGAACAAGTTGAAACTGATCCATTACATGATAAGCCAAACTTATTAATTGAATTTGGCGTATATCTGAAGAATTTAATTAAATATGCTAAGTCTAAAAAAGCTCCTTACGAAGCTTTAAAAACTGCAACAGATGATGATCGCTTGGAATTACTTTTACAATGCAAAGATGCACTATCGGTTACTAAGGAAGTTAAAGTTACATTTATTACAATGTTTAATGATTTAGATTTACGTAAAGAAAGTCTCTTGCCGTGTGATGAACTTTCTATATTTCAGGCAGACCTGAACATATTAAAGGCCATTTACCGTAGATTATCTAAACGAGAAGATGGATCTGATATTACGTTGGAATTGAGACAGATTCAGAATTATGTAAATCATCATCTAGATGCTAAGGACAAAAAAGGTAAAGATGCAGAATATGATTTATCTGCTATTGATTTTCATCGTTTAAAAGTTGAATTTGAAAAACTCAAACACAAGCGGATTATATTGATGGAACTGCAGGAACGTATTGAAAAAGCTTTGGCCCGTCTTACTGCTATAAATAGCGATCGTGCAGAATTTTGTGAAGATTATCAGAAAATTATTACACAAATTAATGAAGACATATCAGATGTGACTATTCAAAAAGTTTTTGAAGAACTTATGAAAGTATATGAAGACTTATCTGAAGAGGAGACGCGTTATGTAAGAGAAGAGTTAGATAATGATTTGGAGCTAACTTTATTTGATAAGTTAAAAAAACCTAACTTATCAAAGACGGAAGAAAAGGCAGTTAAAAAAATTGCGCAGGAATTATTGAAAAAGATCCAAATGACTTTATCCCAAGGTGTGAATTGGATTAATCAAGAAAGTAATAAAGCTAAATTAATGGAAGTATTGAATTCTGAAATTATTTTGACTGAAGAGTTATCATGGGAAACATTTAATTATAACGAGCGTAAAGAAAAAGCTGATTCGATTTTTGACTATGTCCTTACACATAGTGATTTGATTATAAATAGGCAGATATACTCATAAATGTAATTTGCCTAAGTTAAAATGAATGCTTCAAAGTAAAAATCTAGTTATAGTAATAGCAGGATTGAAGTGTCTTATTGAACGAATCGAAATTATTATATATTTTCAAATTGTTGATGTTATTCAAGTCAACAAGAAGTTCATTTCTTGCTTTGCCTTTAGGAACCAATGATTATAATCAGAGTCATCGGATTTAAATATAAAATTCATTTGAAAGTTTAGGCTGCTAAAGATGAAGTTTTAATGAGTTTGAATTAAATTATAAAGACTCATACATAGGCTTGATTGTTTCTAAATTCTTTATTCTTCAACTGTTTTTAATTTAATTGGTTAAAATTTATAAATTTATAGAATTGCATATTTCAGTTTGGGAAAAATTAAAAGTGGCTAAATATTCTGTTCATCAACATCCAATTGATACCTTACTTTCATGGATCAAATCAGGCGAAATTGCAATTCCTGAGATTCAAAGGCCATTTGTATGGTCAAGTAGTAAAGTTCGTGATTTGATGGACTCATTATATAAAGGTTATCCAGTTGGCTACATCATTACATGGCGTAACCCAGATATTCGACTGAAAGATGGAACTTTATCTGCTGGAAAAAAGGTTTTAATTGATGGGCAACAACGCATCACAGCATTAACGGCTGCAGTTGTAGGTCTGGCTGTATTAAATAAAGACTACAAAGAAACAAATATTCGAATAGCCTATAACCCAACTGCAAAAAATGATGAGACATTATTCGAAGTCTGTAATACAGCGATCGAACGCAATCCAATTTGGGTGAATAATATTGCCCCAATTCTAAATGGCGATATTTCAATATCACAGGCTAGACGTGCATATATGGCACTGAATCCTGATGCGGATGAAGATTTTATTGAAGACAAGCTCGAGCAATTAAAAGCAATCAAAAATCGTCAGATCGGTATTATTGAATTAGACTCATCACTTGATATTGATACAGTTACTGAAATCTTTATACGCATTAATCAGAAGGGTGTGGTACTTAGTAATGCTGACTTTGTCATGTCTAAGATTGCATCTGATGAGCATTTTGGTGGCAATCGATTACGCAAAATGATTGACTATTTTTGCCATCTTTTAAAAGAAAGTAGTTTTAATAAAACTATCCAACAAAATGATAAAGTTTTTGCAACCAGTGATGACTATAAAAAAATTAGTTGGATTGCGAATATTAAGGATGATCTTTATCAGCCGAATTACATAGATGTATTGCGTGTTGCATATACTTGTCAGTTTAATCGTGGGAAATTTAGTGATCTAGTTGCTTTACTCTCAGGCCGTGACTTTGAAAATAGGCGTAATGTTCAAAGTATTGCGGAAGAAAGTTATAAAAAATTACGACAAGGTTTAGAAGATTTCTTTAATCAAACTAACTACCAGCGATTTATTACGATAATTCAATCTGCTGGATTTATAAATAAAAAGTTGATTAGTTCTCAGACCAGTCTTAACTTCGCCTATGCTTTATATTTACAGCTAAGAGCGTCAAAAATGCCTGAACCTCAAATTCAGAATCTTATAAAACGTTGGTATGTCATATCACTGTTAACAGGACGTTATTCAGGATCTTCAGAAACAGCAATTGAACGCGATAGTAAACAAATCTTGGAAAAGGGTATTGAAGGATATTTGGCACAAATTGAGCAAGCAGATTTAGATGAAGGATTCTGGGACTACCGTTTAGTCAATGAGTTGGATTCTTCTAGTACTGTTAATAATGCATACTTATGTTATTTAGCATCCCAATGTAAATCAAATGAGCTTTCTTTTTTATCAGATAGTTTAACAGTACGTAATCTGATTGAGCAGAGAGGAGATGTACATCATGTTTTCCCTAAAGACTATCTAGCTAAAAGTGGCTTTAAGAAGAGTGAATATAATCAGGTTGCGAATTATGTTTATACGGAGCAATCGGTGAATATTAAATTAGGGAATGCATCTCCTAGTACGTATATGGATATTATTTATCAAGATATCAATTTGAAGAAAAACGGGATAACCGCTCTGAAAGATTTGGAGAGTTTGGATAAAAACTTACTTACCCATTGCATACCAAACAATATTAATAGCTTGGAATCAGATCAATACAGTGAATTTTTGGAGCAACGTCGTAAGTTGATGGCACAAAAAATCAAAGAGTTTTATAAAGGCTTGTAATGATCAAGAGAGAGTAGGCAATGCGTTTTGTAACGCCTACTCCGTCTAAAAATTCAAATAATAAACTAAGAATTTTCATACTTATTAGCTATGTCATTGTTATAAATCTTATCTTTTTCTATTCCTTAATTTTTATCCGTTCACATTCAAATTTCTTTAAAAAATTATAAGCATCAGCTATTTTATTAGCTCTATGAAGACCAACTAAGGCTATAAAAATAAACAAAATTGGCCAAGTAATTAAATTAAATGTTATTAAAAAGCTACTAGTATCAATAGATTGATGCAAGATTGCTAAATAATACTTTAGAAACATCAATGGGATCATGGCTAAAATGGCAAAGAAAGAATACATGCATAAAAATAAGATACCCTTTGCCATAGTATATTTATTCTTTAAGTCAACAATCTTATTATCCTCATCAATAATTGGTTCTATGTATTTCCGAACATCAATATATCTTTCAACCCAAAGTTCCATATCTACATAGCTATAGAAATATTGTGTTTCTAGGAAATTGATATTCTTTTTCATTACCAATTTTTGAGCCATGCGATCTTTTACTAATTGTGATTCAGTGGAGGTTAGAATTGAATCAAACTCTTTAGCAGCTTCAATACTTTCGCTAAATTCTAATCTTGGGTGCTTTTTAAAGTTATGTCGCGATGAAATATAGGCAACCATTAAAGGAACTAGGACCCCAAATACAGTAGTAATAGCAGTAAGACTAATCATTTGTTTTATCTAGTATTTAATTTAGATTGTTATATAACATATTGTTTATTTTATGAAAATATTTCACTATTAATTATTTTAAAAATTTAAATTACCAGTATTCAAACTCTCTTATAAGCAGGCCCCCATGCCACAACAGAACTTTAATTTTTTGCGCTGATTTAAAGTCATCCACCATTGCGGCACAGAGATAAGGGAGCTAAGCCAAATGCTTAGCCCATGTCTTCTTTATCGCACCGCCGCATGACGCTAAAAAAAGTAGGGGCAAAGTCCTGTGGGAGAGCAGGACTTTGCAAACTGACATGTTCTAGACGTTGCATGAGTTTAGGCGAATACACTTGTTCAAGCCGTTGGTAAATACAGTCGCAACTGGCTTGGCTGTGCCCACCCGACAGGCAAATTTTTTCAAACTCCTGCTGCGTGCGGAGGTCACAACCCGAAACGCTGTAATCACCGATCACAAGGCCTAAAACCAAAATAGTTTTATAAAATTTCATATTATTCTCGTAATGATTGGGGATATATCAATGAGAAAAAATAAACCGCTATATTTTAAGTTTTAAAATCATTTTTAAAGGCAATAGTTAACCCGCCTATAAAAGCAATAAAATAAAATGACTTAAATTTTAAAATAAAAATAATTTATAGATTTAAAAATTTAGATAATAGAAAACCTAAATTTTAAATAAATAAAAAGTTTATAAGGGAGAGGGGATTAATCTAAAAAAGGTCATGGTTAACTCCTTAAAATTTATGGAGCTCTACCACCAAAGATCACCGTCAATTGATTATGGTGGTAGAACGAGAAGGGGTTAGCAGACTGGGATCCAAGGAACCAGCACGCGCGAGCGCGTCCCCCTCCCGTCCTACCGCAAAGAAAAGGGACGCAAGGGTCTAACGACTTATAGTGGAACTATAACCCGCCATGGATCTACGGTCTGCTAAAACCGACTGGCAATGTAGGCCAGCGGGACCATAATAATCATAAGTTTTTAACAGGTCAATTCAATTTAAATAAAATATTATAAAAATTTTAAATATAAATTTATATTTTAATTAAACTCAAAAGTTAATATCTTTAAAGCTATAAATTAATAAAAATAATAAAGCTAAACTAAACGTTTAGCCTGTGCTTAAAATGTATAACGGTAAATAATAAATACACGGTGCTGGTCCCAATCTTTACGGGACATACCATTTATTTTTTCACCTAGATTTGCATTTTCAAACTTTGACTCATAATGCAAAAATGAATAACGCACATCTAAGTTTTTTACCCACGGCAAGGCATAACTTACCGTAAAGTCAAAGTAACGCTCTTTACCTTCAATATCACTGCTAATGTTACTTTGGTGAGCGCCAAAGCCATAAATATACTTCGCTTCGGTTTTTAAACCTTTCACATAGTCTTTCCAGTTATATTTCAACCGAAGGGCAACAGCAGTTTCATCATTATTGGTAAAGTCAGGGCCAATAGTTGCAGAGGTCGGAAATGGGTTGGTGCCGTGGTCTTGCGTCAAAACCGAGTTGCGGGCAGAGTGCACTGCAAAGTTATCTTCAATCCAAAAACCATCAAACTTTGAAACGGCAATGCCGCCTTCAATATTATTCTTAGCCACATTTACATCGACAAAATAACCATTGCCACGGTTGTTAATATCTTGGCCTTTAACACAGTCCAGCTCGGTTTCGGCTCCGCATTTAAACAGCTTACCATCATCACGCGAGAAAAAAGCACCTGTGTTAAATGTCCACACCAAGCCATGCAAGGGCAATTTATATTGAGCAATCGCCCCATACTTTTTTAAATAATCTTTGCTATTTAAATATTCGGCATTTACGCTCCAGTTTTTGTACTGATATTTGGCACCGAGTAAACCGACATAATCAATGCGCTCGTCATTTTCAGTTATTAGTTTTTCAAATGAGTCCATGCTGCGCGGTTTCCAGCGGTCATAATAAGCTATGTAAGTCTGTAGCTGATCATTCAATTGAAACTGACCACTTGCACCCGAAAAGGTATCGGGCACCGCGCGGTTATTGGTGCTTTTAAGCAAAAGAGAGTCTTGCAACTGGCGGCCTAATTTAATTTCACCTTTATCGCCCAGTTTTGCTTTGATGTAGAGCTGCCCAAAAGTCGCAAAGTTTTGGTCAAGCTTGCCGTTATTTTCGACTTCTAAAAGCTGTGCGCTCGGCTTGCCAGAGTCAAACAACTTGGTGACAGCATAGAGTGAACCATCTACCCCAAGCCAGTTCCACAAGTAAGGTGACTGATAATTTAACTCAAGCCCTAACGCACTTTGTTCATATTCACTTGATGAAGGCGAAGGGTTGGCAAGCGTAGGGTGGGCAGTGCCTTCATCGTTCCAGTAACGGGTGTTAAGTTTTAATTCTAACTTGCCAAATTCTTGAGGAAGCTCTGCATACGCATTGCTCACGCTGCCTAAACCAATACAGCCCCATAGCAAATATTTATTCATTTTAAATTCCTTTTTTAAGCATGAATAAGCCCTTTGCCTAACGCTGGGTTAGGCAAGCTTTTTATGAAATGGATGAATTAAGGAGAGAGTTTTTCGAGCACTTGGCCTTTGGTTTCAATGGCAAACAAGAAGGTCACTAGGCCACCAATGAGTGCCACAACGGCAAGCACACTAAACACATATTGAATGCCGTAACCACCAACCACGAGGCCCACCATAACAGGCCCAATTGCAGAGCCGGCACGTAACCAAGCGGTACTAAATCCAATGCCCATTGCACGTAGGCGAGTAGGGTAAAGTTCGGCAGCGTAAAGGTATAAAGAGAATGAAATGGTTTGTAAAATGGCATAGCTGAGCGTTGCTAAAATCACAACTTCCATCGCCGATTTTGCGCCTAAAATCGAAAGGCTCATGAGTGGAATAATTGCCAAGAAAAACGCTGCA
Source organism: Acinetobacter sp. 148 (assembly GCF_031196675.1). Lineage (NCBI taxonomy): Bacteria > Pseudomonadati > Pseudomonadota > Gammaproteobacteria > Moraxellales > Moraxellaceae > Acinetobacter > Acinetobacter sp. 148. Next base: position 58,092 of record NZ_JAVIMT010000040.1, read on the forward strand.
CTGTACCAAGGGCGGCGGCCGACTTTATCAATCATTAACGCACAGATAATAGAGGCAATCACACCCACGCCCGAGGTAATCCAGCCATAACCTAAACTGGTTTGAAGCGACAGACCAAAGTGTTGTTTGTAGAGAGATGGCAGCCAAGTCACCATGGCATTGTTCACCATATACACGCAAAACCACATGCCCCACAGGGTAAAGGTACGTTTGCGGTAAATGCCACGGAACAGCTCACGCCAGTCGGTTTTTGCCATGCCTTGCGGGTTAATTTCTTTAACTACAGGTTCAGTCAAAGTTTTACCGCTTTTAATGGCACCATCTTCAAAGCTTTTGACAACTTGATCGGCTTCTTTAAAACGGCCTTTGGAAGCCAGCCAGCGTGGTGACTCAGGCAAGAAAAACCGTAAAGGAATGACCAGTAAAGATGGAACGAGACCCACAATAAACATGACTTTCCAGCCGTAAATTGGCATGAGGAAAAATGCTGCCATGCCTGCAAACATAAGACCAAGTGGGAATAAAACTTCATAGAGCAAGAAAAACTTACCGCGCTTTTCTGCACCAATAAACTCGTTAATATAGGCACTTGCAACAGGCACTTCACCGCCTGTTCCAACACCTTGTAAGAAACGGAAAATTAACAGCGACATTCCGCTCCAAGCAAACAGACAAGAAATGTCCATGGCCACAAACAGTAAAATGGTAAAAGACAGCACTTTTAAACGACCGACTTTTTCGGCAAGAGAACCAAAAAAGATTGCACCGACCAGTTGCCCGACATAGCCCGCAGCAATGATCGCACCGACATAGGCAGGCGTCAGGTGCCATTCGGTAATGAGTTGGGGTAAAGCAAAGGCAATCGCAAGAACAGTATAAGCGTCAAAAAAGGTCGCGATACCAATGGTAATACGCATAAATTGCAATCGACCAGTGACAGGTAGCCGTTCAAGTCTTGCAATAATTTCCGCATTTTTTTGATGATGACTAGGGTTTGTTGACATTTA
>NZ_JAVIMT010000041.1:0-231943 GCF_031196675.1 Acinetobacter sp. 148
ATGCGGCTGCAGTAAAAGCTGGTGATACGGTAGACATTGGTACGGTTGCAGGTGAAACCAACCTGAAAGTGACCAAGACCGGCAATACGATTCAGTATGGCTTAAACCGTGATCTGAATATTGACAGTGTAACGGCAGGGGACAGCAAGCTGGATACGAATGGTTTAACCATCGCTGGTGGACCAAGTGTGACCAAGACTGGTATTGATGCTGCAGGCAACACAATCAGTAACGTAGCAGCAGGCACCAATGCTACCGATGCAGTAAACAAAGGCCAGCTTGATGCATTAAGTACGTCAAGCAACAACAAGACTGATGCCTTGGGCAACAGCACAGCCAACAATCTGGGTGGTGGCGCAAGCTATGACAGCACTACAGGTGCAGTAAGCTCACCGACCTATACTGTGAATGGCAACAACGTCAATAACGTGGGCGATGCGATCACTGCATTAGACAAAGGCTGGACTTTACAAAGCAATGGTACCAATGCAGCTGCAGTAAAAGCTGGTGATACGGTAGACATTGGTACGGTTGCAGGTGAAACCAACCTGAACGTAACCAAGACCGGCAATACGATTCAGTATGGCTTAAACCGTGATCTGAATATTGACAGTGTAACGGCAGGGGACAGCAAGCTGGATACGAATGGTTTAACCATTGCAGGTGGACCAAGTGTGACTAAGACTGGTATTGATGCTGCAGGCAACACAATCAGTAACGTAGCAGCAGGCACCAATGCTACCGATGCAGTAAACAAAGGCCAGCTTGATCATGTAGATAATCGTGTAACACAGGTTACAAATACAACTGCAAGTATCTTTGGTGGTGGTGCTAAAGCTAATACAGATGGTTCAATTTCTAACCCGACTTATAATGTTGCAGGTACAAGTGCAAACAATGTTGGTGATGCTTTAACAGCACTTGATAAAGCAGTTACTGATGCAGGTACGGCAGCGAATGCAGGCTGGACAGTTTCAGCCAATGGTGATGCTGCGACTGCTAAAAAGATCAAACCAAATGGTAAAGTGAATTTTACTGGCGATGACAACTTAACTGTTGCTCAAAGCAGCGAAACTGATAATGAAGGTAATATCAAGGTCGCGCTGAACAAAAACTTGAAGGTTGATAGTGTTACGACTGGTAATACCGTTATCGATACGACTGGAGTAAAAGTTGGTGATAACGTCCAGTTAGGATCAACAGGCTTAATCATTGCTGGCGGTCCGAGTATCACTACTTCTGGAATTAGTGCTGGTAATAAAAAGATAAGTAATGTAGCCGCAGGTGTTTCTTCTACAGATGCGGTAAACAAAGGACAACTGGATAGCGCAATAAGTAGCATAAAAAATAATGTTGGTGCTCTTGCTAATAGTGCTGTGCAGTACGATAAAAATAGTGATGGATCAGTTAACAAAGACTCTATTACTTTAGCTGGCGGTGCTAATGGTACAACCATTAAAAATGTAGCAAATGGTACTGTAGCAGAAGGTTCTAAAGATGCTGTTAATGGAGGCCAGTTATGGACTGTTCAACAACAGGTCAATAAAAATACGGGCGATATTTCGAATCTTCAGACTGACATCAGCAATATTAACAATGGTAAATCAGGTTTAGTTCAGCAAGCTGATAAAGATGCAGCGATTACTGTTGGTAAAGATACTGGTGGTACTCAGGTTAATGTTGCTGGAACAGCAGGTGAGCGTACTGTGACTGGTGTTAAAGCGGGAGCAGTTACAGAGTCTTCAAAAGATGCAGTAAATGGTTCTCAACTTAATACAACAAATCAAGCACTTGTAAACTACTTAGGTGGTGGAGCAGGTTATGACAATATTACCCAAAGCTTCTCAAATCCAACATATAACGTAGGTGATCAGTCTTACCACAATGTTGGTGATGCGATAGGTGCATTGAATCAAGCTGACCAAACATTAAATACCAAAATTGATAATGTAAGTAATAAGCTTGAACAAGCATTCTATGCAACAAACCAACGTATTGATGATGTTGAGAAAAGAGCGAATGCTGGTATTGCTGCCGCGATGGCTTTAGAAAATGCGCCATTTGTTGCGGGTAAATACACCTATGCTGTTGGGGCTGCTTATCATGGTGGTGAAAATGCTGTCGGTGTGACCTTACGTAAAACTGCTGATAATGGACGTTGGTCACTGACTGGTGGTGTAGCTGCAGCTTCTCAAGGTGATCCAAGTGTTCGTATCGGTATTAGTGGTGTAATTGACTAATTTGACTAGGCGAGGAAGGCAAGGTCTTCCTCATTCTCCATTTCGAGAGTAAAAGTATGAAAAATACAGTTAAGGCGTTATTTATTGCTGTTCTTTCTGGCCTGGCAATGGTTGGTTATGCACAAGAAGAAGCAATATATCAAAGAAATGTCACGTTTCCTAAAGTATCAGATAGCTATCTTAAGCAAGTAAAACGTTATGAATACCAAGATGTTGCTCGTTTAGATACAGGACTAAATAAAGATCAAATTCGAGCTTTACTAGGCAATCCACAATTTAGTGAAGGGCTTTTTGCAGTAAAAGTTTGGAACTATGTGCTAGATATCCGTGTTCCCAACACACACCAGTACCAGCGTTGCCAGTTGCGTATTGATTTTGATAAGCACTATTTAGCAGAACGTTTATCTTGGAAGGGTGAAGCGTGTGAAGGTTTAGTTGTTTTGGGAGAAAATAATCAGGCACCAGCACATAGCACTGTGATTGCAGATCGTATAGCGAGTGTCCTATTTGCTTTTGACCGATTTGATGCGAGTGCGATTGAAGAAGGTACTAATAGCGTTGTGAAAATTGCTGAGCAAATTAAGAAAAGTCCAACAATAACTCCAATTATTGTTTCTGGATTCACAGATCCATTGGGTAAGTTTAGTTATAACCAAGAGTTATCATCTAAACGAGCGAATACGGTTGCCAAGTTACTGGTACAACAAGGTGTTGATGCAAGCCGTATACAAATACAGGCGAATAGCCAGACCGACATATACAAGCAGTGTAGTAGTAACAATAGTTCACAACTTATTCAATGTTTAGCGCCAAATAGACGTGTTAATATAAGTTGGTAAAACGGTCTGTCACGGCAAAGTAACCATCCTTAGGGTGGTTACTTTTTCGTTTTTAAGGAGCTAAAAAAGTAAAAGGATATATTGGAGATTTTATAAATTTTATATAAAAATCATCTTTTAAAATAATAAAAGTGCTGTGGAGTCAGTAAACCATCTAATGGTTGATCCCAACTTTGACGTTCTAAAGTGTGTTCAATAAATTGAAATTGATGTGCCAATCCTAAACGGTAAGGTTTATGCTTAGCACTTGCTAATGTACGATCATAATAACCACCACCCATACCAATACGTGTCCCATAGTGATCGCAAGCTAAAAGTGGCATAAGTAGCAAATCAAGCTGTGCTACATGTTTTCCGCGAGTCGCCATAGGTTCTTTCATTCCCAATGGGTGATGAGAAAAACGACGACTTAAATATTGGTTTTTATTTATTTTTATCCATACTAAACGTTGGTTCATCGAACAAATCATGGGTAAATAAACTTGTTTGTTCTTTTTAAAACATAATTTGATAACAAGATCGGTATGGATTTCACCAAAAGCATGCAGATATAAACCGATTTTTTTTGATGAATGAAAAATAGGAAGGTGATTTAGGTAATGTAAAACATTAAGCTGAGCCTGTTTTTGCTCAAATTGGTTTAAAGCTCGTCTTCTAAATCTTAAATTTTTTCTAATAAAACTTAATTCATTCATGGAGAAATCTAACAAAGATTTGCGGACAGTCGAGCAAAATTATACCTACTTTTCTATGGTTTCACCGAAATTTAAAAATTATTAAAAAGCAGTCTTCTAATGTATTAGACCAAGTAAAAATAGTTTTGTTGTTAGGAGAAGCTATCTACATATAATTTTTTCTTTTTTACGTATTTACAGTATTTATTTACATTTAATCAGGATAAGTATATTTAAAGATGAATATGAAAATGTGAAATCTATGAAGTTAAAATTTTTAACAATGATGTTATGTGTGGCATTGCTCAGCGCATGTACGAAACAGGCAGAATCTGAGGCACCTCAAATTGATTATAAAGCTCAATTTGAAGAGTCGGACCGAAAAATTGGTGAATTTTTAGATCAGTTAGATAATCCAAATACCCCTCAAGAAGTTAAAGTTAAAATTTTATGTCATGACTATCCTGAGGTGTATAAAAAACAATACATGCCTGCATTAATAAAAGTTTCACCAAAACCGTACACTGAAGAAAAATTATTGTCAGATTTGAAAAGTGCAACTGACTACTATAAAGGGACTTTGGGGATAAAATGTAATGAATAATATTTGAATTAAATCACGATAAAATTTAAAAGTGTGAATTGATTGGTATTATTTAGTTGTGCTAAATTTCTTCTGTTAATTACTTCAACTTTTCTCTGGATTTGAAATGCAGATCTTAAAATTTTTACAGAGTTTTAATACAGTCGGCACCTATTTAACACTTGCTTCCATCTTGCTTGTGGTCATGATCATTTATTTTTATGTAATTAATCCTGCATGAACATTTTGAAAGGAATAGGTCTTCTCATCTATTACTTTTTTAAGAACGGAAGATGAATAATAGGATAGGGATATGAAATTTAAAATATTATTATTAAGTTTTATTGCCACTGGTTGCTATGCTAATGAAAGTACAGCTGATCCGGATATTTGTAATATCGTAAAAAAGGTCGCTTATAACGTGATGGAAGCACGACAGCAAAAAGTACCAGCACAAGATTTACAACAAATTGCCGATGGGCTAGCAGATGAAAAAGCCAAGCAGCTTTATCAAGACTTAATTAGCTCAGCTTATGCTGCCAAAGTATTTAAGACAAGTTTCTTTAAACGCCAAGCAATTGAAGATTTTCAAGCAGGGTGGTATGAGGAATGTTTACGTAGAAATGAATAATAATTAAAAAATAATGAGTATTTAATTTTTAAGAACAACTAATTAGTTAAGAGAATAAAAAAATAGACTGACAGGTCTGTCTAGGTGTTTTAATTTGAAAATAAAATTCGAATTTATAGGTATTTATTTAAAAATAAATGCTCCGAAGATGCCGCTGCATGTCGTTACCCTTGAACCCTAAAGTTCAAGGTGGAGGTGACGCATACTTGCTGGGTTTCCTACTCGGGGTAGGCATACGCTCTAAATATGCAGAACACCATCCTAAAGAGATGATATCGGCTCAGGGGAATCAGACCGGCTGGCGAACATCCCAGAGACAGCTTTAGTATAACTGATCTGACTTCGTTGGCAATCATCTGAGCCTATCGAACTGTAAACTTACTTTGCGTTTGATGAAGCTTTATGCGAATTGTTTACACTATTTGTTCAACATCTTCCAAAATAGTCTGGAGTAAACGTTCACAATGCGCATATTCTTGCAAAGATTTATTTAAACTTAATACTTCTTGAGTAAGCTGTAGAGCTACCATGATGACAAGTTTATTATGCTCAACACGAGGGGCACTACGACGCATATCATTGAATTTTTCATTGAGAAGCTCAGCTGCACGTTCAAGTTCTTCTCTTTTATCCGAAGTCGTTGCAAGCCTAAAAGTTTGTTCAATCAGCCGAAGCTCTACCATGACTTGTTCACTCATGATTGTGTCTCCTCACCAGCTTCAGCATTTGGATGAGCAAGTTGCTGAATTTCTTGCGCATGTTGATCTTGAGCAGTACCTAAAATTGCTAAACGTTGAATGATGGCTTCAACTTTTGCTTTGGCAAGTTCATTTTTTTGTAACAAACGGTCACGATCTTGCTGCAAGTCGTGTAACTCTTGTTGAGTTTGACGTTGCTGTGACTGAAGTTTTTCTTTGGTAACACGTAATTCATTACGCTCTGCCAAAATTTCCTGAAAACGATTTTTTAAATCGGTCGTACTTTTTTCTAGGCGGCTGTAACGCTCTGCAAGTGTGTTAGCATCTTGATTCAATTGTTGAAATTGGCCTTGTAACTGAGTGAGTTGCTCAGTTAATGTCTCAATTTCCTCTTGTTTTTTAGTGATGATGCTATTTTTTTGCACAACTTGTGCGTGATGCTCTGTTTCAGCCAGTTCTTTAGCTTCCGAGAGAGCAGAATTTTCACTCTCTAGATGATGTAAGCGTGTTTTTAAAACGCCAATATGCGCTTGTAGACGCTGTAATTGTTCTAACATAACGAGGTCGCACAGAATTGCAATCAAAGGTAATATATACGAAGTATAGAGATTGGATAAACGAATGCAAGACGATATTTCAGGCTGGACAGAATGGAACGCTCATTTTGAAGGAATTGAAGAAATTTCAAGCCCTAGTGAGTTACATGGTTTATTAACAGGTATTGTTTGTGTGACAGAAGCGCCTACGCGTGAAGAATGGACACAAATCTTAACAACTCTTAATGTGCCTGAGTTAAATGAAGAAGCTTTAGCTCTTTTAACAGATGAAGCAGAAGATGTAGCACATGCATTATCGGAAGATGAATTGGACTATTTACCAATGCTTCCAGATGATGAACATCTTCTTCAAGACCGTGTACAAGCGTTGTCAGATTGGTGTGCTGGCGTTGTGCTCGGTTTTGGTTTGGCATCGGGACATGTTCGTACAGATGAGCGTGAATTGATCGAACATTTGCAAGATGTTGCAGCAGTAGAATTTGAAGACTCTGATAACGACGAAGAAGGCGAAAGCAGTTACGAAGAATTGTATGAATTTGTACGCCTTATTCCAGTGAGCTTATCTATTGGTAGAAAGAAAGTAACAGTGGCTGAAAGTTCATTGTTGAAAAACTTTTATGCAAAAAGTAAAACTTCTACTGTAGGCACCGCAGATCAAAATATTGTAGAAATGTTTACACCACATCGCCCAAGTTAATTGAGGCGATGTGTTATTGGCTGTGTTTAATTTTTTGACTTTAAAATTCTAAATCAAGTAGATCATTATGAAATTGCCTCAAGCTGATTTTCAACATCGCAGAAACCGTCTAGCAGAAAAAATGGGTCCAAACAGCATTGCGATTATTGCAACGCGTGAGGAAATGTACCGTAATCGTGATGCGGATTATAAATTCCGTGCCGATAGTAGTTTTTTCTATTTGACGGGTTTTGCAGAGCCTGAGGCAGTTGCTGTCATTGAAACCTTTGATGACGTTACTGACTATAGCTATAGTCTTTTTTGCCGTGAACGTAATCATGAGATGGAAATCTGGAATGGTTATCGTGCGGGAATTGACGGCGCAATTGAAGAGTACGAAGCAGATGAAGCTTATGCAATTGATCTGCTTGATGAAGAAATTATTGAAAAATTATTAAATAAAGAGCGTCTTTATTATCGAATCGGACACAATGCTGCATTTGATGCCAGAGTAAGCCAATGGATCAAAAAAGCGAATGCCGAGCATCGTCATGAAGCCGCTCCAGCCCAGTTAGTTCAACTTGATCGCATTGTTGATGAAATGCGGTTAATTAAATCACCGCAAGAAATTGAGCTGATGCAAATTGCTTCAACAATTAGTGCTAAGGCACATACTCGTGCAATGCAAACTGTTCGCCCTGGCATGATGGAATATGCACTAGAAGCCGAGCTCAATTATATATTTGGGCAAAACGGCTGTGTGCCTTCTTACAACAGTATTGTTGGTGGCGGTGCCAATGCTTGTATTTTGCACTATGTTGAAAATAACCAAGCTCTTAAAGACGGTGATTTGGTCTTAATTGATGCTGCATGTGAATATGAGTTCTATGCATCGGATATTACCCGTACTTTTCCCGTAAACGGGAAATTTAGCCCTGAACAAAAAGCATTGTATGAGGTGGTATTGGCCTCTCAATATGCGGCGATTGATGCAGTACGTATAGGTAATTCATACCGTGAGCCTCATGAGGTTGCAGTCAAAATTTTAACGGAAGGCTTAGTTGATTTAGGTTTGCTCAAAGGTGAGGTGAGTGAGCTGATTGAAACCGAGGCATATCGTCAATTTTATATGCATGGTACAGGCCATTGGCTAGGTATGGATGTACATGATGTCGGTTCTTATAAAAAAGATGACGACTGGCGCCAATATGAAGAGGGCATGGTTGTTACTGTTGAACCCGGTTTATACATTGCACCAGATGACGAAACTGTAGATAAAAAATGGCGTGGTATTGGCATTCGTATTGAAGATGATGTAGTCGCGACCTCAAAAGGCCCACGAGTTTTAACGGCCGATGTGGTTAAAGATATTGCAGATATTGAACATTTAATGGCGCAAGCTAAAGCATAATTAAACGTATTCGCCAAAGGAGCAAAACTCGATGCAACAACAAGTGATTATTGTAGGTGGGGGTATGGTGGGTTTAAGCCTTTCCCTCATGCTGGCGAAGGCTAATATCGCGGTAAAGCTATTAGAAGCTGTGAAATACCCAAACTATGATGATCAAAATGTTGCCCCTTATCATTCCAGTTTTGATGCGCGAAATACGGCTTTATCACGTCGTAGCGTACAGATTTATCAGAAGTTAGGGTTATGGGATGCCTTACAACAGCATGCCACTCCAATTTTGCAAGTTCACATTACTGAGCAAGGCAGTTTTGGTAAAGCTCGTTTAGTTGCAGAACAAGAAAAAGTGGAAAGCTTTGGGCAAGTCATTGAAAATGCTTGGCTTGGTCGTGTTTTATTAACTCAAGTACGCCAACAACCGTTGATTGAACTGATTGATGGCGTACAAGTGACTGCTTTAACTCAAGACGCTGAACAGGTACATATCGAAGCTCAGCGTGGTGATGAACTTTTAAAGCTTGAGTCAAAATTATTAATTGCAGCAGATGGGCGAGATTCTTTCTGTCGTCAAGCAATTGGTGTTGGTGTCGATGTCCACGACTATGATCAGGTTGCGATCGTTACGACTGTTCAGACTTCAAAACCGCATGAGCATGTAGGATTTGAGCGTTTTAGTGCATTAGGGCCTTTAGCTTTGTTGCCATTACCGGGTGAATACCGTCGCTCAGTGGTATGGCCTGTTAAAAAAGGCACTGAAGGTGAGTGGTTGGGCGAAGAAAATGACCAACACTTTTTAGATGCTTTGCAAAAAACTTATGGTGACAGAGCAGGTAAATTTGAAAAAACGGGTAAACGCTTTAGTTATCCGCTTTCACAAGTGCTTGCGCATAAACAAGCGGTTGGACGCGTTATTTTAATGGGGAATGCAGCGCATACAATCCATCCTGTTGCTGGGCAAGGTTTTAATTTATGTCTGCGTGATGCAGATGTATTGTTGCGTTATTTAGTGAACCAGTTAAGCGCATCTGATGATATTGGTAACCCAGATAATTTGCTTGCCTATGAACAAGCCCGTTTATCTGACCAGCAGCGAGTAATTAAATTCTGCGATACCGTAGTTCGGGGCTTTAGTAACCAAAACCCATTATTAAAATTAATCCGTAATACGGGATTAATTGCATTTGATGTCATTCCGGGTGTGAAGCCACTGGTAGCAAACTATGCAATGGGGTTAAAAGCATGAGTGAAGTGTTAGATGTCGTCATTGTTGGTGGTGGACTAGTTGGTGGCTTAACTGCTTTATTACTTGCACAAGGTGGTGTACAGCCTACCGTGCTTGATGCTGCCCCTGTACTTGATGTTGAAAAAACATTAAGCGTGATGAATCCACGTGTTTTAGCACTTAGCCAAGCGACGATTCATTTACTTAAAACAGTCAATGTTTGGGATGATCTGGCACGTCAAATGCCTTATACAGGCATGCAAGTGTGGAACTTAAATGGCTATGGTGAAATTAATTTTGGCCATGAGTCTGTACAAAGACCAATGCCAGAGCAAGCCTTGGGTTCTATGGTTGAGCCAAGTGTATTGAATGTTGCTATTCAACAAAAAATGCTTGAGCAGTTAACAGATTATCGTACTCAAGTCCGCGTGACACGTATTGAACAAGGTGTTGGATGTTGGCATATTCAATTGGCAGATGGCGCGACACTTAAAACTAAACTGCTTATTGGTGCTGATGGCGCCAATTCATTTGTACGTGAGCAAGCCTTTATTGATCTAGATGTACTAGATTACAAACAAGCAGCGATTAGCTGTGCGATTAAAACGTCTAAGCCTCATCATTATGTTGCTCGGCAAATCTTTTTACCTACTGGACCTTTGGCATATTTGCCGATGGCGAGTCTTGAAGAAAGTGAAAATGGCTACTGGCAGTCCATTGTCTGGACACTGCCAGATGATTATGCCGATGAATATTCGGCTTTAAGTGATCGCGAGTTTATGCAGCTTTTAACTCGAGAAAGCCAACATATGTTGGGTGAAGTGTTAGATGTTCGTTCAAGAGCACAATTTCCATTAAAAGCGCGCGCTGCAAAACAATACGTTAAAGCTGGCCTAGCCCTAATCGGTGATGCAGCTCATGTGATTCATCCACTTGCTGGACAAGGGGTGAATATTGGTTGTTTAGATGCAGCGGTACTCTGTGATGCACTACTGCATGATTTAGGTCGTGGTGTATGGGCGCATGAACAAACCTTAATGCGTTATGAACACCGCCGTAAAGGACAGAATGATGCGATGATGCATAGTATGTCGGCAATTGGTTGGCTAGAAAGCAGTGAGCTATTTCCATTGATTTGGGCCCGGAATGTGGGACTCAAGCAAGTTGAACAAATTTCGTTCTTAAAAGAGCGTTTTATGCAACAAGCAAATGGTTTAGGGGCTTTACAAAACACCCAGTATAGTCGTTAAAATAATTACGAAGTTTATGCTCTACTGATCTAAATAAATATCAGTAGATATTTTTTAAACAATCATTTATATATCATTACCAATTCGGTCAGAAAAGATACGGATTTGACCAATTTGGCTCTTTGCTAAATGCAAAGAGATTGCTAAATTTCTGAGGTCTTGAAGACCATAGCGATGATGCAATACAAATCATTGTGGGGAGTGTAAAAATGACAGATATCAATGATTATGAAGATGCAGAAGATTCTGCTGTAGATGAAGATGAAGCCAAAGCGGCTGAAAGTGGCGCAGCTGATGAAGAAGCAGGCAACTTAACTGATGCCGATCTTGCAGAAGCAGAAACGCTTACTGTAACTGCGAAACAAAAACAACGCCAAGCGTTGGAAGATGAAGTCGCTGCGTTTTTAGCTCGTGGCGGAAGAATCACAGAAGTTCCACCAGATGAACATAGCGATCGTTAATATTAAAAAAGCATCACTTGAGTGATGCTTTTTTATTGCCCGTTTTATGATGATTTAAAGATGGTTTTGTAGTTCTTTTAAAATGCCGCATTCATCTACTGTACGGTCGGTAGAGCAGTGTTGTTTTAAATCGATTAGGGTTTCTTTTAAAAGCAATAGACGTTCAATCTTTTCCGATACTTCTATCAAGTATTTATTCACCAAATTATCAACTTCCGTACAAGCCCGTTTCGGCTGAGCTTTCATTTCTTTTAGCGTTTTAATATCACTGAGAGAAATATCTAATTCACGGCAATGTTTAATAAATAATAGGTCTGCGAGTGTTTGATCTGTGTAAACACGATAATTATTTTCTGAGCGCTGAATGCGGTCCAGCACACCTACTTTTTCGTAATAACGAATAGTATCGATCGGGACATCCGCTTTTTTTGATAATTGACCAATAGAAAGACTCATAAGACTTGACTCTGGAGCTACTCAAGGGTTTTTAATCACTATAAAAGAGTTTTTGAGGAAATAAAATGGCTGGATGTGGATGTGCTTCAACCTGCTCTCCTACAAAGAAAGCAAGCCCGCGCTTTAGAAAAGCCTTATGGATTGCTCTTGTAATTAATGCACTCATGTTTGTCGTTGAAATAGTCGGTGGTTATAAAGCCCAATCTGTTTCATTATGGGCAGATGCATTAGATTTTGCCGGAGATGCTGCAAATTATGCTCTGTCTTTAGTCGTGCTTTCGATGAGCCTTTACTGGCGTGCAACCGCAGCACTTGTTAAGGGTATAACGATGGCCGCTTTTGGGTTCTTCGTTATTGCAAAAGTCGTTTGGTCATTTTTTCATGGCGTTTCACCTGAACCGATGGTCATGGGGACAATTGGGGTAATCGCTTTAATTGCTAACGTTTCTGTGGCTTTAATGCTTTATGCATACCGCGATGGCGATGCCAATATGCGCTCTGTCTGGTTGTGTAGTCGAAATGACTCTATCGCTAACATTGCTGTTGTTTTGGCTGCTGTAGGCGTGTTTGGAACAGGCACTATATTTCCGGATTTATTCGTAGCCTTTGTTATTGCATATTTAGGTGTATCTTCGGGTTACGCTGTGATTAAGCAATCATTACAAGAAAGAAAACAATCAAAGTTAATGTTGGGTTCAGAAGCTTAATCTTGATTGCATAAAAAAGTACCATGCTTACATGGTACTTTTTTGTTTTTGAATGCATTAGATGAGAAGTGATATTGCGATACTCCACATAACGCAACCAATCATGAAATCTAAAATTTTCCAAGCTTTTGGATTGATAAATAATGGTTTTAGAAATCTTGCACCATAACCTAGACTGAAAAAGAAGATCCAAGAGGCAAGAATGCTGCCTAAGGCAAAACTGATTTTATCTTCTAGCTGTGTCGCAACCGAACCAATCAGTACAATGGTATCTAAATAGACATGCGGATTCAGCCAAGTAAAGGCAAGACAGGTTATAAGTGCTTGGGTTAAAGTCTGCTTTTGGCTGCTATCAAGTTCCATGCCTTGGTTAGTTTTAAACGCGGCATAGAAGGCTTTTGCACCGTAGACGAATAAGAACGTTGCCCCTAAATATTTAGCGACTGTGATTAAGATGGGTGATGCTGTCATAATTTCGGCAAAACCTAATACACCACAGGCGATTAAAATTGAATCGGACAGGGCACAAATTAAACATAGCCAAAATACATATTGCTGTTTAAGACCTTGTTTTAGAACAAAAGCATTTTGGGCACCAATTGCTACAATTAGGCCGCTACCAATACCTAAACCTTTAAAAAACACACTCAGAGAAAGCATAACCATTAAGCAGAAACAAATCAGATGGGGGAATTATCTGACTTTTTATTAAGAAATAAGTAAAATTAAGAATATTTAGGTTTGGCTAAAAATAATTTAGGTTTTGTATGTTGGATAGTAAGCAGTGTGAAGCTTTTCTGGCGGTTGCAGAAGTCGGAAGTTTTGATGCAGCAGGAGAGCATTTATGTATAACTCCCTCTGCTGTATCACTACGTGTACAAGCCCTAGAAAAATATTTAGGGCAGATTTTAATAATACGTGGCCGTCCATGTGTGCTTACACAAGCAGGGCAAACTTTACTCCAGCATTTACGTCATACAAGGTTAATGGAGCAAAATCTATTACAGGGTTTAATGGGCAAATCATCCGACTCAGAATTTTATAAAATTGCGTTGGCTTCAAATGCAGACTCATTAGCAACTTGGCTTTTACCCAGTATTCAGCAAACACTTTTTAAAGAAAAAATAGTATTAGAACTAAAAATTGATGATCAATCTCACACGCATACTTTGCTAGAAACAGGTCAGGTCAATGCATGTATTACAGCAGAAGAGCAGGTGATGGCAGGCTGTTTAGCTCAGCCTCTTGGTAAAATGCGCTATAAAATGCTGGCATCGGCTGAGTTTGTAAATCGGTGGTTTAGTGGTGGAATTAACCGAGAAGTTTTAAGAAAAACACCGGCGGTTATTTTTAACCATAAAGATTTAATGCATTCAGAGGTTTTATTAAAAGGATACGGTTTACCAATGCAGAGTTATCCTTATAGTTTTATTCCGGCGACAGATGCTTTTGTTAAAGCAATTCAACTAGGTTTAGGCTATGGCATGGTGCCTGAACTTCAGGTTCAACCATTACTCGAAAATGGAACACTTGTTGATATTATGCCTGAGGCTCAACTTGATGTTCCTTTATATTGGCATCACTGGAAAAGACAGTCGAAACAACTTGATGTACTGACCGAGACCATTGTTGAATCAGCAAAACAGATATTGAGATAATTTTAGATCTTGGTTTTTAAATGGCGATTTGAAATGTGTTGAATATAAAACTCTATATCTTGTACTGAGTAACCTAAAAGTTGTCCGATTCTACGGTCGAGTTCTAGGCGCTCTTCAAGTTGAGTTGCTTTTAATGACCTTTCAATACATAACATGAGTTCATTCAAATCTGCTAAAGACGCATCTTTATAGATCAACATAATTGAAAAGGGGAGAGACAGAGAAGTTTCAATGTCTTTACTGATCATAGACAAAGACCCTTGTTCAAGATGCTTTATAAATTCAATGGGTAATAACTCATAAAAATAAGCGATAGGTTTTTTGCCTGAAAGTAATAATTCTAGTTCTTGTCCTTCATGCGGGCCAAGTTTTCCAAGTGATTCAGTCATATCAATACTCTTATTTTTTTATCTTTAATATTGTTATGCAAAATTTATGCGAGGTGATGACATAGGCGTTGGTCATCACCGTTTAGTTAATAAATTAAGATTGTGTTAACTCAAGCGCACGTTGATAAGCGACTTTTTTCTTAATACCCGTTAAATCAGCAGCCAGTTGAGATGCTGCTTTAACTGATAAATCTTGAAGTAAGCGCTTTAAAAGTTCATCTAGTTTTTCTTGTTCCAGATCGGTTTTTTCTGGTGCACCGCCAACTACAAGAACAATTTCACCTTTTTCTTGGTTATGGTCATTTTCAATAAAACTAACCAAATCTTTTAAGGTCATTTTTTTGATTGTTTCAAATGTTTTGGTAATTTCACGCGCGAAGCCTACAGGGCGGTTTTCACCAAATACTTCAGCCATATTTTTTACGCATTCTAAAATACGATGTGGCGCTTCATAGAAAATTAAGGTTTGAGTTTCATTTTTAAGCTTTTCGAGTTGCGAAATACGTTGAGAAGCCTTTGATGGTAAAAAGCCTTCAAAACTAAAACGGTCACTTGGTAGGCCTACAGCACTTAAAGCAGCAATTGCAGCACATGCACCTGGTACAGGTACAACCCTAATACCATTTTCTTGAGCAGCACGGACCAGTTTAAACCCAGGGTCACTAATAAGTGGTGTGCCTGCATCACTAATCAAAGCAATATTTTCACCAGCAAGTAGCTTTTGAACTAACTGCTCAATTTTGTTGCTTTCATTATGGTCGTGGCATGCGGTAAGTGGGGTAGATATATTATAGTGTTTGAATAATTGAGCTGATTGGCGTGTATCTTCGGCAGCCACAATAGAAACTGATTTTAAGATATCAATTGCACGGAAAGTCATATCATCTAAGTGCCCGATTGGGGTGGCTACAACAAATAACTGAGCACTCATTTGGTTTTTACTCCGTACAGATAAACAATTTTAATGGGTTAGTGTACCCGAAATTATGTTTTTGGCGTGAACAATGTCAGTAGGCTTTTTATTTTTCGAAACATCTGCTTTTGATTTGTTCAATTCAAAAATAAAAAGGCATAGAACCGGCATTAACAGTATTTACATTTTTAATTGGGGAAACAAAAAAATTATGTTAGTTGCACAGCAGTTGGGCCAATGGGCGGAACAAACAGCACTAAAACTTTTAAAAGAACAAAATTATGAATGGGTCGCCAGTAATTATCATTCACGCCGTGGAGAGGTCGATCTGATTGTAAAACGCGGTAACGAATTGATTTTTGTTGAGGTAAAAGCGCGAGGGCAGGGAAATTATGGTCAAGCTTGTGAAATGGTGACCTTGAGTAAACAGACAAAAATAATTAAGACGGCGATGAGGTTTTTACAGCGCTACCCATCTTATCAGGATTTTTATTGTCGTTTTGATGTGATTTGTTTTGATTTTCCACAGAAAATTGCAAAAACAGTACAGCAAGACTTTTCGAAATTCCATTATGATCTGCAATGGATCGAAAATGCATTTACTTTGGATTAAGAGTTCATTACTCTTTTGAGCAAATTAAAGACCGATGTTTTATGATCAAGCCAAGAAGAGATTGATAGGAGTCTGGTGGAGTGTTGAAACGTATTGCTGTAACAGCGCTTTGTGTCGCAAGTTTGTCAGGTTGCGCAAGTTTTATTTCTGGTGGAACAGGTACAGCTCCAGTTGGAACAGATAGTGGTGTACGTAGCTTAGGCCAAGTATTTATTGATTCTTCAATTAAGCGTACAGCGAATATTAACCTCTATAAGCTTGATCAGCGTTTTAAACAATCTCGTATTAACATCGAAAGCTTCCATAGCACAGTATTGTTAACTGGACAGGTGCCAGACCCATACTTAAAACAGTTGGCAGAAGACAACGTTAAAGCCATGAGTGATGTGAAAGCCGTACATAACTATATTACGGTGGGTAACAAAGTAAGCTATAACACGATCATGCAAGATGCTGGGGTAACCGCAAATACACGTGCTTTATTAATGAAAGCGCCAGTAGTATCGGACAGTAAAGTACTGGTCCATACCGAAGATGGTGTTTTATATGTGATGGGTCGTTTAAACACAGCTGAAATTAATGACTTAAACAATGTGCTTCAAAATGTCGGTAACGTGACTAAGATTGTAACGCTCATTGATAATATTGATTTAGCGCCTGCTCCGGCAGCGAGTACTGCCAGTGCAACAACTACACCAGTAATTAATAACGTTCTTGCTCAACCAACAGTTCAAACTCCTGTTGCAATTGATCCGGACCAAACAGATCCAGCATCTTCTGCACAATAAAATATGAACCTGATTGAACAATTACAAAGCAAAATTGAGCAGGCGAGAACTCTTTATAAAGAGTTCCGTCTGTATGATTTGGGGAGCTTTGCTTTAAACCATTTTACACCAAAAGATGGTTTTGAGCAGGTTTTAAATGTGCGTTATGGCTTAAAGCCTCGCCATCGTCTAGATATTTATCGTTCTACTAAGCGCTTAGCTCATCGACCACTCATTGTTTTTGTACATGGTGGTGCTTGGCAACATGGTAATAAACGAGACTATTTATTTGTGGGTGAAGCGTTTACGAAAGAAGGTTATGACGTTGCTGTCATTAACTATCAGCTCGCACCAAAGAATATTTTTCCAAGTTATGTAGATGACTTAACACAAGCGTTAAACTATTTACACCAGAACCAAGAAAAATTGGAAATCTCGACAGAGAATATTGTGCTTATGGGACATTCGGCAGGTGCATTTAATGTGATGTCTGCTGTTTATCATCCAAAGCCAAATACAATTCAATGTTTAGGTAATATTAAAGCAATTTTTGGTTTGGCAGGTCCTTATCATTTTGATTATAAAGGTGATCCGCTTGCCGAAGATGCTTTTGATCAAAGCATTTCTTATAAAGAAGTGATGCCATATTATTTTGTAAATCAAAATCATATTAAGCATTATCTGCTCATGGCTGAAAATGATCAGCTTGTAAAAAAAGAAAATACCTTTGATCTTGATCAGGCACTTAGACAAAGCGGAAATCACAGTCATATCGCTGTGATTCCTAAAACAGGTCATATTACAATTTTGGCGAGTTTATCGAGTTTTGTAAGTCATTACTTCCGAACTAAACGGACCATTTTGCACTTTCTGGATGAAGTATTCTAAAACATCTGTTTGAGAGCGCAGATTACTTCGCTTGAGTAATCTGCGTAATCATTGCGTGTGCAATACTGCCTTTAAATGGAATTTCAGGTAGCTGATCAAATTTAAAGAACTGCGCATCGGCAATTTCATCTTCTTGCAAAGAAATTTCACCTGACTCATATTCAGCTCTAAATGCAATCATGAGATTGCTTGGAAAAGGCCAAGGTTGGCTTGACATATATTGGATATTTTTGAGTTTAAGCCCCACTTCTTCTAAAGCTTCGCGCTGAACAGCTTCTTCAAGCGTTTCCCCAACTTCTACAAATCCTGCGATCAAGCCATACATATTGGTTTTATTGTGAATAGATTTCGCCAATAAAATTTCATCATCGCCTTTAGTAATGATGGTGATAATACATGGGTTTACACGCGGATATTGGTGGTAGCGACAAGAAGGGCACACCATAGCATATTCTGTAGGGTGTACTTCGGTAGCATGCCCACAGTGGCTACAAAACTTGTGATTACGTCGCCATTCGAGCAACTGTACAGCACGACTTGCCTGTAAAAATTGTTCTTTTGACCAGTTGGAAATAAGTTGACGAATTGGAACGAGTTGCAGACCTTCCGGAATGGCTTCTTCACTCAACAGGTCACGTGCAATGACCTGTTCATCATGACTGAAAAGCAGATCACTTGCTAACTTTTCGACTTTGGGTAATTGAAGGTTTTGGTCAACCAATAATTGTTGATGATGAAAAATATAAGCAAGTGATAACTCAGACATTAAGCTGCCTTTTTTTGAAGTTGTTGACTACTTAGTAATGCTACATCAAACATGGATTGTAGAACAGGCTGTTTATTTTTTAAATTGTCAACTAACATATCTAGCCCAGCTAAAACGTTAAAAATACAGTGAATCTGATCATGATTGAAAGGCTGATTTTGATCGATTTGCTGTTGTACAAACTTGGCAGTTTCAAGTAAAGCATTTTGTTGAACTGTACTTCCTAAAAATTCAGCCGCGCCAGCCAACTCTTTTAAAGAGCCTGCAATTGCTTCAATATTTTGAGTTTGATCGTTGGCATAGAGAGTCAAACTTTGGCATACAAAATCGATTAAATTTTTGGTCTCATTCAATAATGTCTGATGTGCTTCATCTAAACGATCTAGAGAGATATTGGTATTGTTCACACGAATTTGTAGACGGTTAGATGAATAATGGCGCACCAAAATACCAATGGCATTCATGGCAGATAAAATGCTTTTCATCAACTGCTGAGCATAGTTTTCATTACTCAATATATTGATTTGGCTTAAACTGCTGGCTTGTTGAGAAAGCTCTGAAGCAGCCTCGTTTAAGTTGAGTAATTTAAAAGTATGAGCAAGCTGCATAAGATTGCTTTGTAGTTGATGAGCTTTTTCTGGTGACATGTTTTGGTAGTTATATTCAATATCATTACGAACTTTGTTCATTTCGCTTAAGATTAATTGACTTACCGTTTGCATGGTATCAAAGTCTGGACCATACAAGTGTTGGCTTAGTGCTTTAAGTTGAGTGTCGGTGAGAAACTCATGACCAATGTTTAACTGACTACGGATTTGCTGCGCAAGTTGGTCTTCTTGTCCAATCACAATACTCAGGATATCTGCTAGAGCAGTTAAGTTTGCTTCAAAGCCTTCAGGTGAAGCTAAAAATAAACTTATGGCATTTTCAAGGTTAATGAACACACGTAGGCGAGCATCATTTAAAACAAGTTCATCAATATGACTAAAGGCAGAGTTCACCAATTGCCAGTATTGCTGGCTTGGTTGACCTTGAGCCATGCTCACTAAATAACTGCCAATCAGTTTAAATGCTTGAAAGTCTCGAGCACTTTCAGTTTTATTTAAAAATTGATGTAGTGATAATTTATAAAGCTGATGGATAAACTGAGTTCTTTCATTAATAAGCACTTCGGGTAACGGTAACTCAAGTGAAACTGTTGAAAGCTTTGACGCAATCTGTTGTCCAGAAGAGGTTAGTGGCTTATTTAAGGCTTTTTCTAAATTATTTAAGGTGTCTAAAAGAAACTGAGGTACTTCGACTTCACGTAAACAGATGAACTCAATATAACGTTTAACCATGGTTGTGCCTTCACTTAAAGCAACAACGTCATCTGTATTGATGCGCTCTGGATTCGCCATAATCTTTTGCATCAACTCGGTTGAATATTGAGTGATTTTTGCCAAATACGGAATATCAATGAGACGTAAGACTTGAGTACATTGTTTAAATTGTTCTAATGCATCATCAATACCAAAAGGGAGAGCCTGTTCTTCAATTAAGGTACTTACAGCGCCTTCCACCAGTTTTATTGAATTATCAATTTCATTTTTAATGATGAGTAACGCTGTTGGATCAAATTGAATCGAATTATGCTCAGACATAAAAATTCCCCTTTGCAAAAAAATCAATTGTTATATTCGTCATGGCTCAATAGTTTGAGCTAAAAATCTATACGACTAATATAACTTAACTTGCAAAAGGGGAAACTAAAAAAACATTAGAGAATCAAAAATTTATTTTGCAAAAAGGCAAGGTTCTCCATGTTTTTTCTCAAATTCTTTGACCCAAGTCTCATGTATGTTTAGCTCTTCATCTGAAGGGTAAATAACAGGTAATTCAATTTGAACTCTAGCTTTGGTCGTTTTTTGCTGGTCACTTTCACTTTGCGATAGGGCATCCATATCAAAGGAAACTTGACCACCTGTCATTGCCAAGTAAACATCAGAAAGAATTTCAGCATCGAGTAATGCGCCGTGGAAAGTACGGTCACGCGCTGGAATTTCATAACGTCTAACTAAGGCATCAAGTGAGTTTTTCTGCCCAGGATGCTTATTTTTCGCTAAAGCTAAAGTATCGGTAACTTCACAAACTTCTGAAAGAGCAGGTAACCCAACACGCTTAAACTCCATATCTAAGAAGTTCATATCGAAGGTTGCGTTATGGGCAATAATTTCTGCGCCTTTTAGGTATTCAAATAAGGTATCTGCAATTTCTGCATATTTTGGTTTGTCGACCAAAAACTCATCTGTAATACCGTGGACTTGAACAGAGTCACCCACTGGTTTTTCAGGATTAATATAAATGTGAATCGAACTACCCGTAAGCTTACGGTTAATCATTTCGATCGCACCGACTTCAATAATGCGGTCACCATCTTGGAAATAGAAACCAGTTGTTTCCGTATCGAGTATGAGTTGTCTTGGGCCTTGTAATTTAAGCTTGGCTTCAGTCATCACAATTTGTGGATGAATATTGGTAGTTTGCTGTTGTTCTTCTTGTTCTACAGCCTCAACTAGATTCATTTCTTCATCCACAACAATCATCTCAACTTCTTGTGTCTGCTCTAAAGTGACCGTCTCATCTTCGGTTGTTTCAACCAGATCGAATCCGAAAGGATCGTCTAGTAACCAGTCTTGTTCATGCTTTTTTATATCTTGCGATACAGTGGCTGACTGTGGTTGCTTAAGTTCTTGAGCAGTTTTGTCTGCACCTAAATTCGCAAGTTGGTCAGCCATTTCATTACCTGCATGTCCTGCATGGCCTTTAATCCAGTTCCATTCAATATTTCTACCCGCACAAACGGCATCGAGTTTTTGCCATAGGTCAGGATTTTTAACATCTTTCCAGTTTTTCTTTTTCCAACCATGAATCCATTCTGTAATACCTTGCTTCACATAATTTGAGTCTGTCCAGACAATTAATTGAGCATCAGGAGGGCAAAAAGAAATTCCTTCAATAGCCGCAGTAAGTTCCATACGGTTATTTGTTGTATCGGGTTCACCGCCAAATAATTTATGTTCACCCTGTTCGGTAATGACATATGCACCCCAACCGCCTAAACCCGGATTGCCACGACATGCACCATCAACATACAGTGTGATTGTTTGAGACATAAATCGAAACCTAAACTGAAAGAAAAAGAGCTGAATTTGGTGTATTGTATACGCAAAAAGTTCGGTTCCATCGTTACAAAGCAAGCTTTTTTTAATTTCTTGTAACATTTCCATGCAAATGACATTAAATTATTGCCTTGTCTATCTTGCATGCTTTACTACAATGGCATCGAAGACCTAGGGTTTGTGGGCAGACCCCAAGAAATATTACGCGAGTTGTTTGGAAGTTTTTATGTATAAACCAACCACATTTGTGTGGCAGCCATCTGCAGCATCATTATTCAAAATTACAGTCCTTAGCTCTGCTTTAGCTGCGTTGGGTATTACAACAGGCTGTTCTTCGACTCCGCAATCTGCAAAAACCTCGAAAACAAAACAGGTGAGTGGAGCAGGCTATCTTGATGCAAGCAGTCTGGACTCTTTAGAAGACTTACTTTCAGCAACAGATATGCGTGCTGTAGAGGGCGACCGTTTACTTATTTTAAAACACGGTGATGTCTGGAAGCGTATGGCCGTAGGCTTCAAAATGGACCTCAATCATTGGGATCCACGTATTGAAGCGCAGCGTAGTTGGTTTATCTCACGTCAGCCCTACCTTGACCGCTTAAGTGCTCGCGCAAGTCGTTATTTATATCATACTGTTAAAGAAGCAGAACGCCGTGGTCTTCCAACCGAACTTGCGTTATTACCAGTGATTGAAAGTTCATATGACCCAGCTGCAACAAGTAGTGCGGCGGCGGCGGGTTTATGGCAATTTATTCCTAGTACTGGTCGTATTTATGGTTTACAACAAACGGGTATGTACGACGGACGCCGTGATGTTGTGGAATCTACTCGTGCTGCCTATGAGTTTTTAGGAAGCTTATATAACCAGTTCGGTTCATGGGAATTAGCTTTGGCTGCATATAACGCTGGTCCGGGTCGTATTCAACAGGCGATTAACCGAAATCAGGCTGCTGGTTTGCCAACAGACTATTGGTCACTAAAATTACCGCAAGAAACCATGAACTATGTTCCGCGTTTCTTGGCTGTTGCACAAATTATTAAAAACCCACGCGCTTATGGGGTTTCGTTACCTCCGATTGCAAACAGACCCCATTTCCGTGAAGTCACCTTATCTGCACCATTATCTTTAAATGAAATCGCGTCGGTGACGGGTCTTAGTCGTGCTGAGTTATATGCATTAAACCCAGGCTATCGTGGTGAAACAGTAGACCCTGCAAGTCCAATGCGTATTTTGATTCCAGCTGATATAAGTCCTTCAGTGGATAACAAGTTAAAAGGAATGAAAGCAGGTGGAAGTTCAGGCTGGTGGGCAAGTGTTACTTCGCCGTCTAAACCGACCACAACAACTTCAACCTCAGTCACAGTTAGAACTACTCCATCAACTCCAGCTCAGCCAGTAAGACCATCGACGCCTGCTAAAACAAGTAGCAGCTCGGTAACGGTAAAAACTGCAACACCTCGTGGTTCTGATGCGCTAGCTGCTTTTGCAGCGTCAGCTGATGTACCAAGTGCACCACGTATTCCTGTTGCGGTCACTCCGGCTGCAAATATCAAACCTGTGAGAATGGAACCGCCAATTTCAGCAACTGAACGCGAGAAAATTTTAGCGGCAGTGCGTGCTGAAGGGGAAAAGGAAACAGTTGATCAAGCTTTAGAGCCTCAAGCTACTCAAGCTGAAAAAGATCAAGTTGTTGCCGAGTTAAAAGCACTTGCACCTCAGGGTACAGAAATTGTCGATCCGTATGACGGCAAAATTAAGTTAACCGCAATTCAGACCAGCCAATCTGTTGCTGAGCAGCAAGGTAAAGAAGTAAGTAAAGGTTTTGCTTATCCAAAAACTTTAGCTGAAGATGCAACTCTTGCAAACTCTGAAGATGCTCAGCGCAATAAAGATAAGCCTTATATCAAGACTGATACAGATGTTGTGGTTGTACAACCTAAAGGTAAGCGTAGTACTTATACAGTACAACCGGGCGATACTTTAGCAGTTATTGCCATGAAGAATGGTGTGAACTGGCGTGATGTAGCTAAATGGAACCAGATTGATCCTGAAAAGACTTTATTTGTAGGAACCAGTCTATATCTCTATGATGCTAAGCCTCAAGAGGCGGAAACTACGGCAAAATCGGCAACTAAACCTGATGTCTATGTTGTTCAAGCAAATGACAGTTTAACAGGAGTGGCAAATCAATTTAATTTGTCAGTGAAACAGCTAGCTGAATATAACGATTTGTCTGTAACAGATGGCTTGTTTGTAGGGCAAAAATTACAGTTAAAAGAGCCTAAAGGTAATCGTGCTGCTAAAGTAGAACCAAAGGCAATTCAAGCAAGTACACGTCGTATTGCAACGAAGAGTTATACGGTTAAACGTGGCGAATATTTGAAATTAATTGCAGACCGTTATGCATTATCTAATCAAGAGTTGGCAGACCTAACACCAGGGTTATCAGCTGGTAGTAGTTTAATTGTAGGCCAAAAAATTAATGTACCTGCAAAAGAAATCACTGTTGATGAAGTTGATGACAGCAAGGCTTCTGGTAAATATGAAAAGCTTGCAGCAGGTCCATCATATAAAACTGAAAGTTATAAAGTGCAGCGTGGTGATACATTATCAAGCATTGCGACTAAGTCTAAAATTAGCCTAGCTGAGCTTGCTGAACTGAACAACTTAAAAGCCAACAGTCATGTCCAACTGGGACAAACTCTAAAAGTTCCGGCTGGTGCATCAGTTCCTGACCAATATGTTGTGCAGTCAGGCGATAGCTTAAATGCAATTGCAGCTAAATATAACTTACAAACCAGTTATTTGGCTGATTTGAATGGTTTGTCACGTACTGCAGGCCTTCGTGCTGGTCAGCGTTTAAAATTAACTGGTGAAGTTGAAACAACTAGCAAAGTTTCGGCTAAAAATACCAAAGAAGAAACACCAGAGACCTACACAGTTAAATCTGGTGATAGCCTAGGAAATATCGCCAACCGCTATCATTTACAGTTAGATTACCTTGCTGCATTGAATGGTTTGTCTCGCAACAGTAATGTTCGTGTTGGTCAACGCTTAAAATTAACAGGTGATTTACCAACAGTAGAAGCAGCTAAAACGGATACGGCGAAATCCTCTCCAAAAGCTGTAGTTGCAGGAAAAAATACTGAAAAGTACACGGTTAAAGCTGGTGAGTCGTTAAATGCTATTGCGAGTCGTGCGGGTATTTCAGTTCGTGAACTTGCTGAAATGAATGCATTAAAAGCAAATGCCAATTTACAGCGTGGACAAAATATTGTGATTCCAAAAACTGTAGTGGAATACAAAGTCAAACGTGGTGATACCTTAATTGGTCTTGCGAGTAAATATGGTTTAGAAACCACTTTATTGGCGGAACTCAACAACCTAACACCGTCGACTCAATTGCGTATTGGCGATATCATTAAAGTGCCTAATTTATAGAATAATTAGTACTTTATGCAAAAGTTATATTCTCAACTGAGCCTGCTAGTCGGGCTCAGTGTTTTTTCGCAAGTTATATTCTCTGCTCAGCAAACCACGCCTTATATCGCAATTCATTCTAAGCCTAAATATCTGGCAATGGCTGCTATGCCTTATGCCAACCCGAATGCACCTAAAGGCGGAGTATTGAGTCAGGCTGCGCAAGGGACATTTGATAACTTAAACAGTATGAACGGTAAGGGAAATGCGACAGAAGGGGTAAATTATCTTTTTGATACCTTAATGACCCAGTCACTTGATGAAGTGGGCGTGTTATATCCACTCTTGGCAGAAAAAGTTTCGTATGATCCTATAAAAACTCAGTCAGTTACTTTTTATTTAAACCCAAAAGCTCGATTTAGTAATGGGCTGCCCGTAACAGCTGAAGATGTGAAATTTAGCTTTGATACCTATCAAACTAAATCTAATTTTGGTCTACAAATGTATCTTGCAGACTTAGCGAAAACAGAAGTGATAAACTCACATCAAGTTAAATTCACTTTTAAGTCCAGCCATAATCCTAAAATGCCATTTGTTGTGGCGAGTTTACCGATTTACTCAAAAGTAGATTGGCAGAAACGCGATTTTACCCGTATTAGCTTGCAACCGATTATAGGTTCAGGGCCTTACGTGGTTGAGAAAATTGATGCAGGTCGGAGTATTAGTTATAAACGTAATCCAAATTATTGGGCAAAAGACTTACCTATTAATAAAGGGCGCTATAACTTCGATCATTTAAAGTATGTTTATTACCGAAATTGGGATATTGCATTCGAAGGTTTTAAATCTGGGCAATATACCTTGCATGAAGAAACTAATCCTAAAAAATGGGTTACTGACTATCATTTTCCGGCTGTAAAAGCAGGCTTGGTAACGCAATATAAATTTAGACATCATAACCCCATTGCAACCGAGAGTTATGTTTTTAACACACGGCGCAAACCTTTCAATGACATCCGCTTTAGACAAGCTTTAACTTATGCCTATGATTTTGAATGGCAAAATAAAGCTTTGTTTTACGGACAATATCAAAGACTACAAAGTTATTTTGAAAATAGTGATTTGGCAGCGACAAGTCGTCCTTCAAACAATGAAATGGCCATATTAAAGCCTCTTTTGCCAAAGCTTTCTCCAATCATGCAAAAAGCTGTTTTGGCTGATTGGAAATATCCAGCTTCAGATGCCAGTGGTTTTAACCGGCAAAACCTATTACTTGCTAGACAGTTGCTGATTGAGGCGGGTTATAAAATTAAAGAAGGGCAGTTATATACGCCCGAAGGCAAACCTGTACAAATTGAGTTTCTCATTCAGCAAGATGGCAAACAAAGAACACTGATGCCATTTGTAAGAAATTTAAAAAAATTAGGAATTAATATTAATTTACGGCAGGTTGATGCGCCGCAATATTTAGAACGTACACGCCGTTATGACTTTGACATGACTACGATGAATTTGCCGCAATCTTTAAACCCGGGCAATGAACAGGCTCAGTTCTGGGGAAGTGCAGCAGCAGTTCAAAATGGCAACTATAACTACGCTGGTATTCGTAATCCCGTAATTGATGAGGTGATTTCAAAACTGGTCACTGCCAAAGACCGTGAACAGCAAATCACTTATACTCATGTTCTTGACCGATTGCTTCGTGCAGGATATTACCAGATCCCGACTTATGGAAAAGGGGATTATTGGTATGCGTACTGGAATATGTATCAGCAGCCTAAAGTGAAACCTGTGCTCTCTGCCGGTATAGAGTATTGGTGGAATAATGCAAACCAAGCTAAGAAAGTTGCTCAATATTTACATCAACAATAAAAGCACGTACCTAAAGGAAATCCTGTTATATGGGTTCATATATTCTAAAGCGACTTCTTTTAATGATTCCAACGTTGTTCATTATTTTATTGATCAACTTTGTGGTCGTGCAAATTGCACCGGGTGGACCAGTTGAACAGGCAATTCATGAAGTAGAAAGCGGTTTAGGACCAGGGCGTATATTAGGCACTGAAAAATACTATCAAGGTGCTAAAGGCTTAAGTCCCGAAATGGTCGAGCAAATTAAAGCCCAATACGGGTTTGACCATCCTCCAGTAGAACGTTTTTTACTGATGTTAAAAGGCTATTTGACTTTAGACTTTGGACAAAGCTTTTTTAAAGATAAATCAGTGGTTGAGCTGCTCTGGGAAAAAATGCCCGTGTCAATTTCACTTGGGCTATGGAGCACTTTGCTGATTTATCTTATTTCAATTCCACTTGGAATTAAAAAAGCCAAACAACAAGGTACATGGTTTGATCGTTCCACTTCTTTATTACTAGTGGTGGGTTATGCAGTACCCAGCTTTGTCTTTGGTATACTACTTATTGTCTTTTTTGCTGGCGGTTCATATTTTCAGTGGTTCCCACTACAAAACCTAGTGTCAGATAATTTTTATCAATTGAGTTGGTTCGGAAAAATTACGGACTATTTATGGCACATGACGTTGCCGCTTATTACCATGGTGTTGGGTGGTTTTGCGAGCTTAACTTATTTAACCAAATATTCATTTTTAGAAGAACTCAATAAACCTTATGTCTTGGCAGCTTATGCAAAAGGTTTAAATAGCCAGCAAGTCTTATATAAACATGTATTCCGTAATGCCATTTTAGTGGTTCTTGCTGGATTGCCTGAGGCTTTAGCAGGCATTTTCTTTGTGGGAAATCTTTTTATTGAAATTATTTTTCACCTAGACGGTGTAGGATTGTTGGGCTTTGAAGCAATTGTTCAGCGAGACTATCCGGTTATTTTTGGCGTATTGTTTTTCTTCACGCTGTTTAGCCTGCTTTTACGTCTTATTTGCGATGTACTGTATCAATGGATTGATCCGCGTATTCACTTTGACGCACAAGGAGGCAAATAATGTCTTTTATTGTGCGATCACGACTGCAAAAGTTTAGGCAACATAAATTAGGTTGGGCAAGCTTTGTTTTGTTTAGTCTCATTTTGATGATGTCCTTGGCTGCTGAGCTCATTGCTAACGACAAACCATTGTTGGTGAAATATGAGGACGCTTATTATTTGCCTATCTTTAAAACATATCCCGAAACCACTTTTGGTGGCGTGTTTGAAACAGAAGCAGATTATAAAGATCCCGCTGTACAAGAGCTTATCAATCATAAAGGATGGGCTATTTGGCCCCTTATAAGATTTTCTTACCAGACTCCTAATTTAGACTTGGCTGTACCTGTGCCATCGCCACCTTCTAAGCAGAACTGGTTAGGAACAGATGACCAAGGGCGAGACGTGCTTGCACGTATTCTCTATGGGCTTAGAGTCTCATTACTTTTCGGCTTGGCTTTAACAGGTTGCGCAGCACTACTTGGTATTTTTGTGGGTGCTATACAAGGCTACTATGGTGGCTGGGTCGATTTGTTAGGACAACGGTTGGTAGAAGTTTGGAATGGTTTACCCATGCTCTTTATGGTCATGATTTTGGTCAGCATGTTTACCCCAAATGTATATTGGCTATTTTTTATTATGCTGTTCTTTAGCTGGACTGTACTTGTGGGAATTGTCCGTGCCGAATTTTTAAAAGCGCGTCAACTTGACTATGTGCGTGCGGCTCAGGCTTTAGGTGTAAATGATAGAACAATTATCTTTAAGCACATTTTGCCAAATGCCATAAGTTCTAGTCTATCGCAGTTACCTTTTATTTTGACGACTAATATTATTGCTTTAACCGCACTCGATTTCTTGGGCTATGGTTTGCCGCCAGATGCAGCCTCTTTAGGTGAGTTGTTGTTGCAAGGTAAAAATAACTTAGACGCACCGTGGTTGGCTTTATCTGGGTTTTTTAGCTTAGCTTTTGTATTGTCATTATTAATTTATATTGGGGAGGCGGCACGTGATGCATTTGACCCAAGAAAATAACTTAAATGTAGATGCTAGCTTGCTAAATATAGAAAACCTTTCAATCTCTACGCAAGATCAGCCTTTATTAGAAGGTCTCAATTTACACTTACAAGCAGGTGATACGCTTGCAATTGTAGGTGAGAGCGGTTCAGGTAAAACAATAAGCTGTTTGGCAATGATGGGATTATTACCAGAAAAATTAAAAACATCTGGTCGTATTATTATTGATTCAAAAAATATTTTAGAAATAGACGAAAAGACGCAAACACATATACGCGGCTGCCAAATTGCCATGATTTTTCAGGAGCCTTCTACGGCTTTAAACCCATTACATCGTGTTGAAAAAATTGTCGGTGAAAATTTTATTTTACAAGGTGGGTCAAAAGCGAAAGCTCAACAGCAGGTAATTCAATTATTAAAAGATGTAGGAATCGCTAATCCAGAGTACATTTTAAAACGTTATCCGCATGAGCTTTCTGGAGGACAAAAACAGCGGGTCATGATTGCAGCTGCGCTAGCTCTTCAACCTAAAATTTTAATTGCAGATGAACCAACTACCGCGCTTGATGTGATTTTACAGACGCAAATTTTAGAATTATTAAAATCTTTGCAAAGCAAATATGGTATGGCACTGATTTTAATTAGCCATGATTTAAATTTGGTACGCCGTTATGCTGATAAGCTGATTGTATTACACAAAGGACAAGTTGTAGAGCAAGGTCAGCTTCAGCAGATCTTTAAAAATCCTGCGTCAATTTATACCCAGCAATTGTTAGATCATGATCTTGGTTTCGCTGAGCAACGTTCAACCAGTCATAAGATTTTATCTGTTCAACAACTCAATGTTAAATATCCAATACGACGTGGTTTCTTTAACCGAATTCAGGGTTATACCAATGCGGTTGAAAATGTAAATTTTGAGCTTGCTCAAGGCGAAGCATTAGGCATTGTGGGTGAAAGTGGATCCGGAAAATCTTCATTGGCTTTGGCTCTGGTTCGATTAATTAAAAGTGAGGGACAGATTAACTTTCTAGGGCAAGATATAAACCGCTTAGAACAAAAAGCTTTACGCAAGATCAGGTCAGACTTACAGATTGTTTTCCAAGATCCATTTGGTAGTCTAAACCCACGTATGACGGTAGGGCAGATTGTTGCTGAAGGGTTAAAAGTCAAAGCGATAGCTGATAAAGAAATTAAACAGCAAGTTGAATCAGCTTTGATAAAAGTTGAGTTGGCAGAGGGCTTTCAACATCGCTATCCACATGAACTTTCTGGTGGGCAACGACAACGTGTTGCTTTAGCGAGAGCTTTAGTAGTTCAACCTAAACTTTTAATTTTAGATGAACCAACGTCTGCCTTAGACCGAACCACGCAAAAAGCGATGATTCAATTATTACGACGTTTACAACAAACAGAGCACTTGAGCTATATTTTTATTAGTCATGATTTAAATGTGGTCAAAGCACTGTGTCATAAAGTGATGGTATTACGACATGCAAAAGTTGTGGAATATCAGCCGACTGAGCAGTTATTTAATGCTCCAAAAACTGAATATACCAAGCAGTTAATTGCGGCAAGTTATTAAATTTATTTAATAAGATTCTGTTTTATAATAATAAATTTTATTTAAATTTTTAATGCAAAAAGTTGCATTTTTTTATATTTTTTAAATTTGACATGTGCTATTGTCAGTTATCGATTTCCCCTTGACATGACCTATAACTCATCTAAATTAGAGTAATTGCTCTAAAATATTAAAAGAGGTTAACCATGAGCCAGATTGCACAACCAATCACAATTCGAAATACTACATTTAAAAACCGGATTATTAAAGGTGCAATGAGTGAGGCACTTGCAAACTATGAAGGCCAGCCGAATGACTTACATTTAGGCTTGTATAGTGCATGGGCCAAAGGTGGTTTGGGCTGTGCGATTACTGGAAATGTTATGGTCAATGTAGAGGCCAAAAACGAACCCGGGGTAGTGGTGATTGAAACCGAGCGTGACCTAGAGCGTTTAAAAGAATGGGCAGCAGTCGGTAAACAATATGGGATGGTACAGCTTATCCAATTGTCTCACCCTGGTCGTCAGTGTCCAAAGGGCCTAAATAAAGAAACAGTTGCACCTTCGGCAGTTCCTTTTAGCCCAGCTTTAGCGACGATGTTTGGTACTCCACGCGCTCTTACGCATGAAGAAATTTTGGATATTATTAAACGCTTTGCGAACGCTGCTCGTATTTGTGAAAAGGCAGGTTTTGAAGGGGTACAGTTACATGGCGCACATGGCTATTTAATTAGCCAGTTTTTATCACCATTAACCAATAAACGTACAGACCAGTGGGGTGGTTCAATCGAAAACCGTACTCGCTTTTTACTAGAAGTTTATAAAGCAGTACGTGAAGCAACTTCTGATAATTTTATTATTTCAGTGAAGCTTAACTCTGCTGACTTCCAGCGCGGTGGTATTAGCGAACAAGATGTGATTTCGGTATTTAAAGCAGTTGATGAAGCAGGGATCGACTTAATTGAAATTTCAGGTGGAACTTACGAAGCACCTGCAATGGCTGGTGCCAAAGCTGATAAACGTAAGGCAAGTACTATTGCACGTGAAGCGTATTTCTTAGACTTCGCTGAAAAAATCCGTCAGCATGTAAAATGTAAACTTATGGTGACAGGCGGCTTCCGTACGGTCGAAGGCATGAATGCTGCTTTGGCAAGTGGTGCATGTGATTTTATTGGTATTGCTCGTCCACTTGCTGTTGAAACTGATTTAACTGACCGTTTAATCGCAGGCCAAGACGTTCGCTACGCCGTAAAACCAATTAAAACAGGTTTACCTTTTGTCGATAAAATGGCGATTATGGAAATCATTTGGTATGCAGCACAATTTAAAGCTATTGGGCAGGGTAAAAAGCCAAATCCTAAACTGTCACCGTTAATCGTGTTTTTAAATTATGCCAAGGGTAATATTAAGGCTGTTGTTCAAGGACGCGTGAATTCACGTAAGTCAGCGTAAAAATTTCTTAAAGTAAAGGTACTATTTCTAAGGATGAAATAGTACCTTTATGCTCAATTTAGAACGTATAGCTCATACCTAATTGAACGGTACGTGATTCACCCGGATAAGCATATAAATTGAAAGCACTTTCATCATAAACTTTATCAAAAATGTTCTTCACATCTAAGTTAAGACGAAGTTTTGGTGTCGCCTGATAATAAGAAACCAAATCTGTAACTGCATAACCTTTCATGGTATAGGTACTATTAGCTGTCTGACCTGCACGTTTATCAATATATTTTTGATTGATGCCTAGACCTAAGCCTTGTAAAGGGCCATCTTGAAATTCATAGATATTTAAAAGATTAAAACTATTCTTTGGAATATTGGCTAGAGCTGTTCCTTTGTGCAAAGTATTATCTTTAGTTACTTCCGCATCTGTATAGGCATATCCACCAATAATTTTCCAAGCTGGTGTAATTTGACCAGCAATATTTAACTCAATGCCACGGCTACGAACTTCGCCAGCAGCGACTTTATAAGCTGAATCAATAGGGTCTAGTGTTAAGACATTTTCTTTATTGGCGTAAAAAATAGCGGAATCAATTGATAACATATTATCAAGTGCTTGCCATTTAAAACCTAACTCGTAAGCCGTACCTTCTTCAGGATCAAAACCTTCTCCGTTACGGCTGGCGCCAGTATTTGGTTTAAAAGATTTTGCAGCATTGCCATAGAGTGAAAGGTCATCACTTGCTTTATAAACTAAGCCTAAACGTGGAATAAATGCATCATGACTGGTATTCCAGTTGGTAGTATTTGGTAATAGGTTTTTGTAATCGTGCTCGTAATGTTCAAATCGTAAGCCTAAGAGTGCGCTTAAACGCTCATTTAAGCCGATTTGGTCTTGTACAAAAAGGGCCGTTGTTTTTAAGTTTTCACGGTCATGTGTGGTTACACGATTGAGCTCAGGTAAAGGTTGCCCTAAAACTGGATTATAAATATTAATAGGGTAGCTACCGATATCTCCGCTTGAGCGAATAATGTATGACTTATAATCATAATTTTCATATTCAAGCCCAGTCACTAAAGTATGGGCTAAACCTAAAAGCTGAAAATTACCTGTGAGATTAATTTGGGCATCGGTATCTTGCCATTTTAATTCGCGATAATTGTAATTTCGCCCTAATGTTTCTCCATCAGCCTGAATGCCATTTGCTTCTACTGCATAGCCATGCAATTTGCCATTTAAATATTGCACGCCAGCATTTAGCTTCCAGTCATTCCCAAGGTCATGTTCAACTCGTAATTGAGTCATATTGTTATCATTGTAGAGTCGATTGTAGTATTTACCCGTTTCCCATAAATAGGTTTCTGGTGAGCTATTAAAAGATTTCTGTGTTGGATAACGTGTATGACCACGGTCGAGTGGATGTTGGTTTCTTAAAATATCGGCTTCAAAAGTAACCTTGGTGGCATCAGTAGCTTGCCATTGAATGACTGGTGCAATTCCATAACGTTTAGATTCGACATGGTCACGGTAACTATCCCCACCTTCTGCAATTACATTTAGGCGATAACCAATATTTTCTGCATTTGGGATAGTACCTGTTGTATCGACAGTAGTGCGATATAAACCTTCACTGTTGAGCTGTGCACCTAAAGTGGTTTGTTGCTCAGACTTTGGTGTTTTAGAAATTAAGTTAAACGTACCGCCTGGGTCACCACGTCCATATAAGCTAGAAGAGGGGCCACGTAAAACGTCTACACGTTCAATGGTGTTACTATCTGGCGCATTTGGATAGCCACGGTTAATTGGAAACCCGTTTCGATAAAACTCACCACTGGTAAACCCACGCACGTTAAAACCAGTTAAACCTTGACCACCAAAGTTATTAGCACGAGTCACGCCACCAGCTAAATCAAGTGCTTCAACTAAGCGAGTTGCACCAATATCTTCAATTACTTTTTGGGTTACCACGCTCACAGATTGCGGGGTATCTTGTAATGCAATTTCACTACGCGTAGCACTACTGGAACTATCCACTTTATAAGTCTGGTCAGATGCCTGTTGGGCTTTAATTTTGATAGTTGCAAGAGTAGTCGAAGAGTTGTTCGTGTCTGCAAAAGCAGCTGGAATACAGCATAGTTGTGCAATACTCAGGGAGAGAAGGCGAAGCTTAAGATCCATTTAAAACCTTTTTGATAATAAATATCAGTATAAAAATAAGAATTATTATATTGTAAATCTATGTAAAGGAAATACTGGATCAGTGATATATTTGCACAAGTGTATTTTATTTAGAAATAAAGAAAAATATAAAAAGAATAAGAAGACAGAACTTAGAGAGAAAAATTTTATATGAAGAGAATATGGCGTCCCTACGGGGATTCGAACCCCGGTTACCGCCGTGAAAGGGCGATGTCCTAGGCCTCTAGACGATAGGGACGTTGAGGATGGCGGTATCTTAAGAAGCCGCCACCAAACTGTCAAGGAGGTAAGGAGACAGTTTGTTCAAAATATAGCAAAACAGTTCAGCAGTCTTTTGAGTATCGTATAAAGCAGAGTGTGCTTCTTTACCATCAAACTCAATTCCAGCTTGAATACATGCTTTTGCAAGCACTGTTTGTCCAAACATTACTGCACTTAAAGTGACCGTATCCATCACTGAAAAACTATGGAACGGGTTTTGGTTTTTTGTACCTGAGCGAGCAATGGCCGCTTGTAAAAACCCAAGGTCAAAATGCGCGTTGTGGCCTACGAGTACTGCATGAGTACAATGTTGCTGTTTACGAACTTCATTGACCGATTTAAAAATGCGACGTAAAGCAGTTCTTTCATCTTCAGCCATTGCAATACGCATTGGGTTGAATGGGTCAATACCAATGAAGTCTAGCGAACGGCGGTCGAGGTTAGCCCCTTCAAAAGGGTTAATATGTGCATGAAATGCAGGACCAGGGACAAATTGTCCCTGAGCATCATATACAATCGGAATGCATGCGATTTCTAGCAATGCATCTGTCTGGGCATTAAAACCTGCCGTTTCAACATCGACAACAACAGGTAAGAAGCCACGAAAACGTTGGCCAATGACCGGGACAGAGTTTTCTTGTGTCACACTTTTCTCCATTGCAGCGTTTTCCCGGCATGCAGCGGGATGATTTTTTGATTATCTAAATAATCAAAAGATTCTGGAACGAGGTTATCTTCTTTAACCAAAGTAATGGTAGAAGTATTACGTGGTAGACCGTAGAAGTCCGCACCAAAATGGCTAGCAAAACCTTCTAGACGCTCTAATTTACCGACTTGGTCAAATGCTTGTGCATAAAGCTCAATTGCATTTGGTGCACTATAGCAGCCTGCACATCCACAAGCATTCTCTTTTGCATTTTGTGCATGAGGAGCGCTGTCTGTACCTAAGAAAAACTTAGGATTACCGCTTGTCGCCACTTCAAGTAAAGTCGTTTGATGCGTTTGGCGTTTTAAAATTGGTAAACAGTAGAAGTGCGGTTTAATACCACCAACCAACATATCATTACGGTTAAATAATAAATGTTGTGGAGTGATTGTTGCCGCCACATTACGGTCTTGTTCTAAAACAAAGTGTGCTGCATCACTGGTAGTGATGTGCTCAAGCACAACTTTAAGCTTCGGGAACTGTTTCAATAGAGGTGATAATACCTCATCTAGGAAGCGTTTTTCACGATCAAAAATATCTACATGATTATGAGTTACTTCACCATGAAGCAATAACGGAACTTGATGCTCTTCTAATTGCTCAATGACTGCATAAACTTTACGAATATCACTCACACCATTATCGGAGTTTGTGGTCGCACCAGCAGGATAAAGCTTAATCGCATTTACATGTTCAGATTCTTTAATTTTACGAACTTCATCTGGTGAAGTGTGGTCAGTAAAATAAAGCACCATACGAGGGTCAAAATTATTGCCTTCTGGAACATGAGCAAGAATGCGTTCGCGATAAGCTAAAGCTTCTTCTACTGTTTTTACAGGCGGTACAAGGTTAGGCATACAAATCGCGCGGGCGAATTGTTTAGCCAAATCTGGAACAGTACGTTTTAATGCTAAACCATCACGTAAATGTGCATGCCAATCATCTGGCTGGAGCAGGGTAATAGAGTTCAAGGCAGTTCAAACTTCGAAATAAAACAAATGATAATCGATAAAGTGTGAAAATGGTAACGAGAATTACGGACAAATGGCAAAATAAAGCGCAGGGAGCTTTAAAAAATAATGTTATATTTTGTTAATGCAGAATATGTAGGAATCGACTAGTGGCGAATAGGGGAAATGTACATCAATTACTCAAATCTAAAGAAGAAATCGAGTATTTGGTCACTCTACATACCCATCGTTATGCCAATATGCCTTTGCCCAAGCAACTGGAAAAAAAATTCTGGTGTTTAAATCTTGATCGAACTAGACAGAACATCTCAAAGTTTTTAGCAAGTGGTGTACTCACTTATTTAATTTTTATTTTACTGGCCCTGCCGACCGACTATTTAGTGATTGGGGCACCTTATATTACTTTGGACTTTATTCATTGCTTACTTAGTGCAATGAATATTGCACTTGCCCTGTTATTGTTTTGGGTTTTTGCCAAATTTACAAAACTCTCCGAGCACTTTTATTTAGCTGCATGTGGCATTGTATTTTTAACCATTATTATTAATGCGATGTTATTGCTTAGTGTCGGAAATATGGCACTGAAGAACCAGTCTATGTTGCTTCTTTCATTTTTATATATGCTCGGGTTCATATTAAGTGGTATTAAACCTTTGCATATGCTTTGTGTTGGTTTATTGGCAGCATTTTTAGTTTTTGCTTTTCTTATTTTGTTAGACGTAAATTGTGACTATATTGCACTGGGTCGTGCTTTGTTCGGTAGTTGTATTTTAGGTTTCTCGATTAGCAGTATGCTCATCTCAAGAGAAAGAAGCCTTTTTTTAAATAACCAGCTTGCTGAAATTAATGAACAGATCTTACGGATTGAAGCGTCGGAGTTATTGCATTTAAGCCAGCAGGATGCCCTGACTCAAATTTCGAATCGACGTACATTTGATGAGATGTTTGATTTTTTCTACTACCGAGCAAATCAAGAGAAGCGTCCTTTAGCTGTTTTATTTATTGATATTGATTTTTTTAAAAACTATAACGATTTTTACGGGCACCAGATGGGAGATAAAGTCATCTCTAGCATTGCCGCAGCAATTAAAAACTCAATTCGTCATGTCGACTTTGTTGCGCGTTATGGGGGCGAGGAGTTCGTTGTACTTTTACCTGAAACACCTGCACAGGGTGCTTATTCAGTGGCTGCAAATATCTATAAAGCCATTGAGCGGCAAGCGATTCCTCATGCAGCTTCTTTAGTGTCGAAGTATGTCACTATCAGTTTAGGGTTTACCGTATATACGGGTGGGCTAAAGATGGGACAAGATAGGCTTATTCATGCGGCAGATCAGGCTTTATATCGGGCAAAACAGCTTGGTCGTAATCAAATTTATTATCAACCATTACAAGTCGCCGAAATTGCCTAACTTAACTTTAAGTATAAAAAAGCCACCTATTGAGGTGGCTTTTTTGACCTTATAAGAAATTATTTTTTCTTATTGTCTAATTGAGGTACAGCAGAACCTTGACCGATTGAAAGTAAACCAGCATCTGTATAGATACCTAGTTTTGCACGTGTATCGGTAATGTCGAGATTACGCATAGTCAACTGACCAATACGGTCCATTGGCGTAAACATTGAATCACCTTTTTCCATTGTTAAACGTTCAGCTTCGTACGTTAAGTTTGGAGATTCAGTGTTCATGATGGTGTAGTCATTACCACGACGAAGTTCAAGAGTCACTTCACCAGTAATCGCTTTAGCTACCCAACGCTGTGCAGTTTCACGCAACATAAGCGCTTGTGAGTCGAACCAACGGCCTTGGTAAAGTAAACGGCCTAAACGTAAACCGTTAATGCGGTATTGTTCGATCGTATCTTCGTTGTGAATACCAGTAACCAAACGCTCGTAAGCAATATGAAGAAGGGCCATACCCGGTGCTTCATAGATACCACGAGATTTCGCTTCGATAATACGGTTTTCGATTTGGTCAGACATACCTAAACCATGGCGACCACCAATACGGTTTGCTTCAAGAATAAGCTCAACCGGATTGTCAAAACGCTGACCATTTAATGCAACAGGTACACCTTCTTCAAAACGTACAGTCACTTCTTCTGGTTTGATTTCAACTTCTTCTTTCCAGAAAGCAACGCCCATGATTGGGTCAACGATTTTGATACCTGCATTTAGGTATTCAAGATCTTTTGCTTCGTGAGTTGCGCCCAACATGTTTGAGTCAGTTGAGTACGCTTTTTCTTTTGACATTTTGTAGTCAAAACCGTTGTCGATGAGGAACTGTGACATTTCTGCACGGCCACCAAGCTCATCAATAAAGTTTTGATCTAACCACGGCTTATAAATTTTAAGATTTGGGTTAGTCAACAAACCATAACGATAGAAACGTTCAATATCGTTACCTTTATAAGTTGAACCGTCACCCCAGATGTTTACGTCGTCTTCTTTCATGGCAGTAACGAGCATAGTACCTGTTACTGCACGACCGAGTGGAGTTGTATTGAAATAAGGAACACCACCTGTACTGATATGGAATGCACCACACTGAATTGCAGCAATACCTTCAAGCGCCAATTGTAAGCGGCAGTCAATCAAGCGAGCTTTTACAGCGCCATATTGTTCTGCTTTCTTTGGAATTGCATCGTAGTCATCTTCATCTGGCTGGCCTAAGTTTGCAGTATATGCATAAGGCTCAGCGCCTTTTTGTTTCATCCACAATAAAGCAGCTGAAGTGTCTAGACCACCGGAGAAGGCAATCCCAACTTTTTTGCCTACTGGTACATGCTGCAAGATAGTTGCATTATCAGTCATTGCTAATCCTAACATTTATGAAAAAGACCCCGTTGAGGCGGTCTCGAGAATTCTGAATGGCGGCTATTGTAGCACTATTCATGGTGCTTTTTTTGGCAAAAAAAGCATTAATTCACTTGTTCTGATGGCTATTTATTATTTAAAGAAAAATATGGGATTATCTGCTTCATTTATAGATTGACCATAATCTCAAATAAAAAATAATTCTTGGTCATCCAAAATTATCAAAAAAGTATTAAAGTACTATGCAACAAGTTGCAAAAAAATATTGGGACGCAGCATGACAAGTTACGCCAATTTATTAAAACCATTACATTTGGGCTTCACTACCATTAAAAACCGTGTGGTCATGGGGTCTATGCATACGGGATTAGAAGACCGCTTTTTTAACTACCCAAAACTGGCAGCTTATTTTGAAGAGCGTGCCAAAGGTGGAGTTGGTTTGATTGTGACTGGCGGTATTTCTCCGAACCGTCAAGGTTGGTTGGCTCCGGCTGGCGGAACCATGAATAGCTTATTTGATATTCCGCAGCACCGTTTGGTGACTCACGCCGTCCATAAGCATGGTTCAAAAATTTTGATGCAAATTTTGCATGCAGGACGCTATGGTTACCAGCCATTTGTAGTGTCTTCGAGTGGAATAAAATCACCAATTTCACCATTTAAACCACGTCAACTTTCTGAAAAAAATATTCTCAGTACCATTGAAGACTATGCACAGTGTGCCGACATTGCCAAAAAGGCAGGCTACGATGGCGTTGAAATTATGGGGTCGGAAGGATATCTGATTAACCAGTTTTTAAGTCGCCATGTAAACCAGCGTACAGACCGTTGGGGTGGTGAAATTGAAAACCGTATGCGTTTCCCGGTTGAAATTGTCAAAGCGATCCGCGCAAAAGTTGGCGAAAAATTTATTATCTGTTTCCGTTTATCGCTGCTTGACCTTGTGCATGACGGTAACACCATGCAAGAAGTGGTTACGGTTGCGAAAGCTTTAGAAAAAGCGGGTGTCACTTTATTAAATACGGGTATTGGCTGGCATGAAGCACGTGTGCCGACTATTGTCACTTCTGTGCCTCGTGCCGCGTTTGTCGATTATACGGCTCATGTAAAACAACATATTTCAATTCCGGTAATTGCGTCTAACCGTATTAATATGCCTGAAACTGCTGAAGAGATTTTGGCAACCGGCAAAGCAGATATGATTCAAATGGCACGCCCTTTATTGGCCGATGCTTTTTGGGTAAATAAAACTGCGACCAATCGTGTAGATGAAATCAATACGTGTATTGCCTGTAACCAAGCATGTTTAGATCATGCATTTAAAAATAAGCGTGTGTCTTGTTTAGTAAACCCACGTGCAGGCCATGAAACTGAATTGGTTTATTTAAAAACCAAACAACCAAAGCGTATCGCCGTTGTAGGTGGTGGTGTCGCCGGTATGTCTGCTGCAACTGTTGCTGCAAGTCGCGGTCATGCAGTGACCCTGTTTGAAGCCAATGCAGATGTAGGTGGTCAGTTTAACTTTGCAAAGGTTGTGCCGGGTAAAGAGGAATTTCACGAAACGATTCGCTACTTTAAAGTACAACTTCAAAAAACTGGGGTAGATGTTCGTTTAAATACTCGTGTTAATCGTGAACAACTTGAACGTGAAGGTTTTGATGAGGTGATTGTGGCGACTGGAGTCGTGCCGCGTGCATTAAAGATTGAAGGAAGTAATTCACCTCAAGTTCTTTCTTATGCTCAAGTTTTACAGGGTGCTGAAGTTGGACGAAAAGTTGCAGTGATTGGGGCAGGTGGTATTGGTTTCGATGTCTCAGAATTTTTACTTAAACCACCACATCAACCACAGCCTCAACCTTTAGCCGAGTGGCAACGTGAGTGGGGTGTAGACCCAGATCCAA
The DNA here is from genome assembly GCF_031196675.1 of Acinetobacter sp. 148. Classification (NCBI taxonomy): domain Bacteria; kingdom Pseudomonadati; phylum Pseudomonadota; class Gammaproteobacteria; order Moraxellales; family Moraxellaceae; genus Acinetobacter; species Acinetobacter sp. 148. Next base: position 40,791 of record NZ_JAVIMT010000041.1, read on the forward strand.
ATTATGTTTCTGAAGGTGGTATGCAGCCACCTGTGGTTGAACCAGCAATACGAGAAATTTATTTATTGCAACGTAAAACAACCCCACTCGGTATTGGTCTTGGCAAGACTTCGGGGTGGGTACATCGTGCCCAGCTTAAAAAGCATGGTGTACGCATGCTTCGTGGCGTGCAATATAAAGCAGTTACCGATGAAGGGCTTTGGATTGAGCATAATGGTCAGGACCAGCTTTTACGTGTAGATACCGTTGTGGTGTGTGCGGGACAAGAGTCGGTAAAAGACTTGATGCCAAAAGAAGGGGAGTCGACTATAGCGAACTACCATATTATTGGTGGTGCAAAGCTCGCAGCAGAGCTAGATGCGAAGCGTGCGATTAAAGAAGGAGCAGAATTGGCTGCCCAACTGTAAAATTGATGAAACAATATGCACTTGAACACAAAGCGATGATTTTTTTCTTGAATAAAATGAATAAGCTTTGTATTCTTACGCACATGGAAGCGTGGCAGAGCGGTTTAATGCACCGGTCTTGAAAACCGACGAGGGTGTGAGTCCTCCGTGAGTTCGAATCTCACCGCTTCCGCCAAATATCAACGACTTAGCCCCGATAATCGGGGTTTTGTTGTTTTTGGGGTTTATGCAACGTAAGCCTGTAGTAAGCAAAAAACAAAATTAAAAATAAATATCTTTCATTAAATCAGTGTATTGAAGTTCTTCTCTATGGTAATTTAATTCGTATATTTTTTAGACTAAAGAATATGATATGAAAAAAATAATTGTGAGTATTTTAGCTTTTTGCATTTCTACTCTATCAATGGCTTATAAGCCACCAGTAGGCGAGAGTAAAAGTATTTCAGTAGAAGTTCAAGCAACAAAGGAGGAAATATTTAAAGCTTCTAAACGTGCTTTGGCTTTAGAAGGATACCAGATAACAAGTTCAGACTTGGATGCAGGTGTGATAACCACAGCTTCTAAGGACTATAGAATAGATCCAAGTTATGCTGATTGTGGCAAGGTAATGGGTATTGATTACCTTAAAGATAAGCGAACAAAAACCACAGTAGCACAGAATATTATTATTGATGACAATTCTTTAAGTATTAAAAGTAATATTCAAGGTGAATATAAAGTTGGAAGCACAACATTTGATGTGACGCTAACTTGCTTGTCAAAAGGTTTAATTGAAGCGGATTTAGCAGACAAGATTAAAAGTAATCTAAAGTAGGGTAGAGATGAAAAGAGATTGGGAAATTATTAGACAGGTTCTTATTGCTGTTGAAGAAGATAGATTTGAAGACTATCTCCAAGAAACCGAAATGGAAAATAAAATATCAGTACTTGAAAATACTGTGCTTTTAATAGATTCAGGCTTCTTAAATGGCAAACCATTGTTAATGAGAGGTAGTGTAGCTCATGTGTCTATTAGTGGTCTTACTTGGGAAGGGCATGACCTTTTAGATACTATTAGAAGTAAGCCTGTATGGGAAAATATAAAAACTACAGCTTTAGAGAAGGGGCTTGAATTAACTTTTGACGTTGTTAAAGCACTTGGTGTTAAAGCTATTGCAATGATTGTAGGGAATTAAATAATGGAAGTTTTTACCATCGCGGAACAGCTTTATTACTTAACCTTAAAAATAAATACGTTAAGTGCTAACGGAGAACAAGGCTCTGGTACTGGATTTATTTATGGATATAAAAGTAAGCAAGATCCACAAATTGATTATTTATTTTTAGTTACCAATAAACATGTGATAGAAAATACAGTATCGGGTTCTATTGTGATGCATCTAGGAGAAAATAATCAACCCAAAATAGGTGAGACATTCAATTTGGATATTCAAAATCCTGCTTGGCAAGATATGTGGTTGGGGCATCCTGATCCTAATGTTGATATAGCTATTTGTCCTTTTGTCCCATTAATAAATTTTGTGAAGCAACAGTCGGGTAGACAGCCATTTTTTAGATGTGTATCAAATGCTAGTGTTCCCACCGAAGCTGTACTAAAAGATTTAGATGCATTAGAAAATATTACCTTTGTTGGTTATCCAAATGGAATTTGGGATAGTTATCATAATTTGCCAATTGTTCGAAAAGGCACAACTGCTACACCATTACAAATAGATTTTGAGAATCAACCTAAGTTTCTTATAGACGCTTCTGTGTTTGGGGGTTCCAGTGGTAGTCCAGTCTTTTTATGTGAAACTGGTGGGTATACTGATAAGAATAATAATACAATTATAGGAGGAAGTAGGTTCTACTTTTTAGGAGTAGTTGCTGCCGTTTATCTCAAACATAATATAACTGATGTGATTTCCGTTCCAATTCCAACGGCAGTAAAACCAGCGGTTCAGTATCAAGAAATGATTGATTTAGGGATTGTATTTAAATCTCGGACTGTTAATGAGGTTGTTGAAGCTTTCTGCGCATTAAACAAAATAACTTTATAATAATTAACTCCTAGTATCATCTACTAATTGTTGTTGATGTGGTACAGCAATAGCTTCCCACTCATCATAAGACAAAATAGGTGGAAAAGCGGCTACTAATTTAATAGTAGTCGCTTTGTTCTTTCTATGGGTTTCGACTTTAGCTAAACGCCTTTGAAAGTCTTTTAATACCTTAGCCATTATCGGTATGACCACAATTAGGGTTAGGGTATTGTGCCCACGGTTGCCCCTGTAGCATGGTTTTAACCGTTACTGGTACTGTAGGGGGTACATAGTCTTCAAGCGGGCAAAAACCTTAAACTGACTTGGGATAATCAAAACAGACTTATTCGTAGTAATAGTAATGGTCTAGTTACAGAATATGGTTATGATGTCTTTGGTCGTCGAATCTATAAAAAAACATCTAATGAGTTAACCTTATTTGGTTGGGATGGCGATTTAATGATATGGGAGTCTGCCAAATCTGCACAGACTAGTTATACAAAGCACTATATTTATGAACCTGATAGCTTCACTCCCTTATTACAAGCAGGTTATAAGGACTTCATTCAGTTGATAGAAACTCCTGATTATCAGGAATATCAAACAAAACCATATTCTATTTATAAAGACCCGGTATGGAATAGTAATACTCTTAAAAAGCATGCTGATTTAGAGCAAATCACATTTTACCATTGTGATCAGGTTGGAACACCCCAAACCATGACCAATACCCGCGGTGAATGTGTATGGGAAATTCTCCAAGATACATGGGGCGCGGTGTCGCAAATTAAAGCACTAAATCAAGATAATCCATTTGAACAAAATAATTTACGCTTTCAAGGCCAGTATTACGACCAAGAAACAGAATTGCACTATAACCGTTATCGTTATTATGAACCTCATAGCGCAAGATATGTAAGTAAAGACCCGATTGGGTTAGAGGGTGGTATGAATACCTCTAGTTATGTAATTGATCCAAATCAATGGATTGATCCAAAAGGATTAAATAGTTTTAATGGTGAAATGTTTGGTATTCCAGCTAGTGCCCGTCAGGTCTAGCATATCAAGGTCAACGAAATTATGAGTGTTATGCTGAAACAGGAGAATTATGTAAAATAAAAGTGCCACCATTATTTGATTATGTTGCATGTAGCGGCGGAGGTTTAGGAATAGGAGTGGGCTTTGTTAAAAATCAATGGACTGGCGAATATTATATTAGTGGTTCGAAGGATTCGCTATTAATTCCTGTAGCAAAATCAGTTGTTCAAAATAAACAATTTAGCGCTAAAGATCTGGCAGGGGCTAGTTGTGTAGGTGGTAATATTCACAACATACCAAGTTATACCAAAACAACAATGACTATGGGCGAGATTACAAATGAATTTGTAAGTGGAGCTTCAGTTACTGTTGGTGGTGGAGCTTATGGAGCAGTAGCAAATGTAGTGGTTCCATTAGTAAGTAAAAGCAGTCCTGTAAAAGGTACGTGGGCCTCTGAGTTAGGAGTAGGAACACCAGGTTTCAATGTAGGTGTGAGCGGTACTGTTAGTGTTGATACAATTTTAGATGCTGTGAAACCTAGTAAGAAATAATAGATTAGAGAGATTAAGTAATGCAAACATGGAATAAAGCCTTTTTTAAATTTATGACTATTATTTTAATGGGTACTTGCTGTATTGCATGCGATCTTAGAAAAAAAAATGAAGTAACAGTTGTTGAAAATAAGAATATAATAATTAAAAAATTTGAAAGTGATGCTGAATATATTTTTGGTAATCAAATTTTAGGTAAAAAAATATTTTCTTCCTATAATGCAGAACGATTAATATTTCAAGTGAAAGATCTAGAGCAAAATAGTGATAATTTTATAGATAAAATAGATGGTAGGTTGAATAAGAGGGGTTGTAACTATAAAGAAAAATACAAAGAAGCTTACATTTATTGTGATAGAGATATGAATCAACTTGAGTTAGTTCCTCCTATAAAGATAGGTACAGTTATGCAATCAGGAGAAGGACAGTCATTGAATCAGTTAGTAGATTATTGGAATATAGGTTTTATCCATTCTAGACATAAACGTTATGTATGTAATATGAATAGTTGATTGGGATAAATTATTATGATTGTGAAAAAATTCATATTTACTTTATTAATTTTCGGTCTCTATTGTTACCTAATAGCATGCAGTACTAGCGCAACTAGCTTACAAGAGCTTTCTAAGGAGTTGTTCAGTGAGTATCCATATGAAGTTGATACTGATAGAAATAAAAGCTCTACTCAATTAATTGTGATAAAAATAAATAAAGAAAATTTTTCGATTAATGATTATGATAAAATTAAAAACAAACTATTAAGCAAGAAGTGGGATTTTGTTGATTCATACGATAATTATTATAATTTTTGTAAAACTAATAATTATTCTATAGATATATTAAATCCTATTCATGATAGACATTATGCGAGAGAAGGTGATGAAGTAAATTTTAAGAACAAAGATTATTGGTATTTCGCAATATACTATAATAAATTTGGAGTTAATAATTGTTTGGAATATTATGGTAAGTAAATTTGATTATTTAAATAAAATTTCTTAAATTTGTGGTATTTATTTTAATTTGATAATCTGGTTTTAAGTTTTAATTAGATTTGTTGAAATTATTATTGAATCTAAATTTAATAGTTGGTACGTAAAATATAAGAAGGAGTTGTGATTAAAATTAATTGTTTGATATTGATTACAGGTCTTAGTCTTTTATTATCAGGATGCAACAAAGATGTTGAAATAAAACCTCAATTTAAAAGTTCGAATGAAGCTACCCCATATGATTATAGCAGTGTTCCTGCAGAACAATTTAAACGGAAATTAAGTTTTTTTAAAGAACAATTGGATAAAATCTTTACCGATCAAAAAATTATTTTGAGAGATGAGGGTATTGCTTTTGCTCCTACTCAAAGCTTTCTTGTTGTTCAAATTCCTGTAGAGAGATTAAATGAGGAAACCTATCAAAGAAACATAGTTCCTAGAATCAAAGATAATGGCTGGATTCTTGAGAAGAGTGTAAAGAATGCTGATGTTTTTTGTAATGGTAAGAAATATCAGTTAGAGATAGATTATTCGGCCTAAAGATTACTCTAAAGAAATTATTAATGAAGAAGATAGGTTAACTTTTACTCCAATTGAAAAGGAATAGAATATTGGTATGTATTATCAAGAACAAGGAATATTATTCTGCAGAGATAAATTACTAGTAAGTACTATAAAATAAAATATAGGGCCTAGATTATTTTTTAGACTATATAATTTATGAGATTTTAAACTAATATTTTTTGAATATATATAAATGGAATGAATCTGAAAATTGAATAAAAACTGCATTGTAGGTCAATTTACTTTGTTAAGCAGAGAAACGTTGTTTGAGGAAAATAATTACCAATACAGCTCAAAGTATTTAGTATTTTTAATTATCAAAGTATAAATAAATTAGCTGTTTGTAGATAAGAATTGGGTGATTTATCAACTTCGTGAAATTTAAAAATAATTTTATTGATTTAATTTTAGTAAAACATATAAAATATATTGATTACTAAAATGGGAGTTTAGTTGTTTTTTATTTAAAATTTTAAAATAAAGATTGATCTAGTTGTTGAGTTTAGATCAGTATTTGGTAAGAACTAATTATGAAAATAAAAGAGTATTATATATATTGATATTTTTTTATTTAAGTGGAGGAGAAATATGGGTACACGTATGACAGGAATGGTTTTCCCATTTAATGGTTCTAAAGAAGATATACAAGGAATTATTTATAAATGGATGCAACATGAGGCTATCTTACTAGATCGATATAAAGAAATACATGTAAATTTTTTGGACAATAATTTTATCTTTATTGCTAATGCTGATATTTTTGAGTCCGCATATAATAATCCTGAGCTGTGGCAAGAATTATTACTTGAGTCATTAATCCAGAATTGGGTTGTTTTCTTTGAATGTATTGATAGTTGGGATCAATACAGTTATTTAATTTACAAAAATAATATTGAAATTCGTAGGGTTATACAGATTCAAGAAAGTGATTTGTATCAGGAGGGAGAACCATTATTTTTTGAGAAAGAATGGTTGGATTTTACTACATATTATGAGAAAGAGAATTATAAAAACGGTCAAATAGAAATTGAGAAAATAGTCGATCCGATTTTTTTAGAGGAAACTGATGATTATAATAAATATTATTATGTGCGTTCAAAAAATCAACATGTATATCATTGCTATTTAGCTAGATTAATGTTGTCTGAATTATTTATCAATTATCTCGGAATTAATATTATCGATGACAAATATATAATTAAAGATGAAATAATAATAAATTATGATGAAATCCCTATGTTTGAAAAAGTACTAAAATTTGCTAAAAGTGGTGATATAGATTCTCAAAATAAAATTGGAAAAATGTATCAACAAGGTTATGGTATTGAAAAAAATTATGCTTTAGCATTCTATTGGTATCAGCAAGCAGCAAATCAACAAGATTCATTTGGGCAGCTGAATGTTGGAATGTCTTATCTTAATGGTTTAGGCGTGAAACAAGATATAGATACAGCATTATTATGGTTAAATAGATCTATAGCACAAGATAATCCAGATGCTCTTATTACACTTGCTGAGATGTATGAAAATGGAAAGTTTTTAGAAAAAAGTATTGAACAAGCTATTTCTTTTTATAAAAAAGCAGTAAAACAAGGAAGTGGTGTTGCAGCATATAGACTAGGTTTAATATATGAATATGGCAAAGATGCTGTCGTAGATATAAAAATGGCAAAGCGGTGGTATTATCAAGCGGTAAATAATTTCAATGAAGATGCTAAAAAACGTTTAGATGAATTAAATAATATGGAGAGTAGTTAAAATTTTGAGTATTTATGATATTTAAATATAAATGGTTTTGTTTACTTTTATATTATTTTACTAAATGAAATTATTGATAAGATTGCTAAAATTACAATATGGAAATTTTACTAACTTGATAAAAAATTATTATTGTAGGGTAATCTAATTTTTAATAAGGTCATGAGTTTTTGATGTTTTATGAGTTAATGTACGTTAGTTTAAAATAATAGTAAAGAATTTTTTAGGCTGAGTTTGAAAATATTTATCTTAATTTTATTGATTTTAACTACTTGATTTGGTTAATTGTTTAATGGTTTTTTAATTCTTGATTTATGGAAAGTAGTAATATGGTGGTGAATATTTTTAATTGTTAGTTTAAATACATATGAAATGTATATTAATTTATTTAAGTTTTGATATATAATTAAATGGTGAGAGATTAGTTGTAGGTTAAATAAATATGAAGTCAAGTAAGTTGAGTTTGGTTGTTTTTATACTTTTTATATTTACTGGGTGTGGTGAAATTTATTCTCAACCTTCTGATAAATATCCATTTGAAGTGAAAATGAAAGCTTTATTAGGGGATAACCTTGAAATTGTGAACTCAATACGTAAAGCAGAAGTTCAAATTTCTTCTTTTAGGTTTGAAAAAGATCCTAATAAATTGAAAAAATTAATCAACCAATTAGAAGAAGATGGCTGGGTGTTAAAAGGCAAAGGACAAGGAGTTGATACTTATTGTTTAGGGAGAAATAATAGAATTAATGTTGTGAGCCCTACTATGATAGGTGTTTTTGATTACCAAGGTGGGAAACTCAATATAACAGATTATAATTCTGACGCTATATCTTATAGCTATAACAAATGGGGAGATGATATGTGTGAGCAATCTGAGGAGTAAATTTTTGAAATTTATAGTCTTATTTATTTAATTCGGTTTGAGGAGTTTAAATTTAAGATAAATATCTATTTATAAATGGTATAGGAAGATTCTTGATGATATTGGAATGATGGTGCTAATGGATTAATATTCTAGGCATGATATATTTATTTTAAATAGGATTTTAACACTATATAGCTTCGAGAGTCTTTATGGATAATAAGAAAAGTAACTTTATTGAGGATAGTCGTATTCTTACATTTTGGCGTGATTTAGAAATATTTACTATACCTTCTGCTCCAACTTCAAAAGATAATGATAAATTCACAAAAATAATAACTTTAAGATTTGGTGAGAAACTACCTTGGGAAATGGTGGAATATCAGCCAACATTAAAGGATATGTATATCCATACAGTTTATATTGGTGTAGCAGATCAAGAAGAATTGACTAGACTTGTTTTGCGTAAGATTGTAAGCAAAGAGTTGAGTGATAAAGAACGTGAACGTATTTCGGGTACTGGGTGGTTAGCGTCTTTTACTGTAAACGAAAATGGATGTCTAAGTGCAGATAGCTATGCACCAGCCAGTTATGTATATGGTACCCAGGCTTTAAGTCAAGGAGAGCCCCTTATTGACTTAAATGCAAGACTTACTAGAGCTAAGGAGGAGTTTGCTCAGCGTTGTCATCGCTTAGTTCAATTGAAAGAGGATTATCGATGTTCATGGAAGGATTTGCAAAGTGAAACGGATTTAATTAGATCTATTTTTGCTCATGATGAGCAGATTGGATTAGATTGGCGAGTCGTAGTTGCTACAAAGCGATTACCTAGAAAAAAAGCGTTAGAGGATATTGAACAAGAGGTTAATTATCTGAACTCATTTTATTTAGATGATCTAGATAAAATGCTGAAACAAAGTTCATTAAGTCAACCATTTGGCCAAGCGTTATCTACATATCTCGGGGCTTCAATTATTCATGATAAACGAATAGATATTTTAAAAAATCATGAAATTATGGGAAAACTTGTCTGTGCAGCCAATTTACCTATTGCGCGTTGGCCTAACGCACCAGATAGACCTTTAGTGTTGGCACAGCAGGCGGTAGTTGCTCATATAGAAAACTCATTGAAAAATCAAGATGGTATTCTCGGTGTAAATGGACCGCCAGGTACTGGGAAGACAACTTTACTGTGTGATGTTATTGCGACGGTTATTACTGACAGGGCTAAGCGAATTACTGCACTTTCTACACCTGAAGCTATATTTAAACAGCCTATTCAGCTTATGGGACGAAGATTTTCACCCATTGTTGAGGAGTTGGTGCGAGATAGCTCAATAGTTGTCAGTAGCAATAATAACAATGCTGTAAAAAATATTTCACAGGAGTTGCCTGCTACTAGTAAATTAGACAAGCGGTATGAAACAGATTCTTTATATTTCTCTGAAGTCATAAATGGAGTTTTTGATAGTCAACGAGTTCAGGATGAAAATCAAAAAACAATTCCTGCATGGGGTTTAATTGCTGCGGCTTTAGGTAACAGTACGAATCGGAGATCTTTTGCTCGTGCTTTTTTTAAAGAGGATCATATTGCTGAGAATGATGAGGAGGAGAGCAAAAATTCATTTATATCGATGAAACAAATACTTGAGGATGCAATTCCTCATATTAGTGCTTATTGTCGGAAATGGCACACAGTCAAAAGTGAATTAATTGAATTAATTGAAGAATTAGAGAAAAAGCGTTCAGTTTTAATAAAAGCAGAGCAGGCTTCACTTGTTATTTCAGAATGTAGGGAGAAGAAGGAAGAATTATCGGAAACGATTACGCTCAAAAATGAAGAATTAAATAAGCATCAAGATTTATATCGTCAAATACAGGGAGAGTTACAAGACCAGGCTATTTTAATACAATCTAAACAGCAAATATTAGGGCAAATTCAGATATCACATGGACCTCGGTTATGGGATCGTCTATGTGCATTATTTGGTTACCGGACTCACCGTACAGAAGTCTATGATAAGCGAATTAGTGAAGCAACTTTATCATTACAAGAAACTACCGCTCGCTATGAAAAGCTCATCAATGATAAGACATCAAGCCATAAAATTATAAAAATTTGCGAGCAGGAGTTATTGAAATTAAATGATGAGCTTCTTGTAATAAGGCAAAAATGCCACAAGTTGATTTCCGATTTACAGGCGGTACACGCTTTAGGGGTAAGACATGTCATTGGGCCTGATTTTTGGAAATTATCGTTTGAAGAATTGCATAGGACTTCAGTAAATACTTCAGAAATTATCGATGATATTCGTGCCCGTATTTTTATTAAATCGATACAGCTACACAGACTAACGATTTTATCTAATGCCAAAAGATTTTTAAGTAATTTGAGAATGGTCGGGCAAATGCTTTCAGGAAATACCAAAGGTCTTTCCCTTCATGATCGTCCTGTAATTTGGGACAGTCTGTTTTTTGTGGTTCCTGTTGTTTCCACAACTTTAGCTTCATTTAGTCGGCTTTTTGCAGGCATGGGACAAGATAGTTTAGGGTGGTTATTAATTGATGAGGCAGGCCAGGCTACACCTCAATCTGCAGCAGGTGCAATCTGGCGAAGTAAAAGGGCTATTTTAATTGGTGACCCTTTGCAGGTTGAACCGGTATTTACACTACCAGATAGTGTAGTTGAGATTCTACGCAAACAAAATGATGTGGATTTATCTTGGTCTCCTGTCTTCGAATCTGTACAAACAATTGCTGACAGAATAACGCCATTTGGTTCATGGATTGATGATGGTAGTGGAGATAATCAATCAAGAATCTGGACTGGTATGCCCTTAAGAACACATCGTCGTTGTGATGACCCTATGTTTTCTATTGCAAACAGTATTGCTTATGCGGGTCAAATGGTTCAGGGGCGTGTTGATCGCGAAGGAAAGCCTACACCAGCAAATATAGCTTATGATATTGGTGTGAGTACATGGATGCATGTAGATTCAATAGATTTTGCTCATCCTGTTAATTCTGAAGAACTTGATGTATTGATTGATTCTTTAAGAAAGCTTGAAGAAAAGCGAAAAACTACAATTAATAGTTCAAAAATTAAAATATATGTCATTTCACCTTTTAAAAAAGTTATTCAAGCATGTAAAAGCAGTATTGAAGAGGCAGGAATAAAAGGCATTGAATGTGGCACTGTACATACTTTTCAGGGTAAAGAGGCGGATATCGTATTTTTAGTATTAGGTACAGTGAAGGATCGTACCGGGGAAGGAGCTAGAGCTTGGGCTTCCTCAAGTCCAAATTTATTAAATGTTGCTGTGACACGAGCCAAGAGTCGTTTGTATGTGATCGGTAATGTGGATACTTGGTCTAAAATGGACTATTTTTCAACACTCGTTAATATACTTCCGGTGAAAACGGTAAATGTAGTAAACCGATCAATTGAATTAGAATAGGGTGGAATTACTAATTAGAACCAAATGAAAGGCTTTGACTTAGTCGTGGTTTCTATGTGGAGGACAGTAATGAGCTCAATAAAAAAACTATACTATTATAGATCATCAATATTTTTTTAAAGTAAATGAATATTCCCTACACAAAAATACCTGTGTAGATCTGAATAAAAACAACTTATAATGATTAGGTTGTTTTTATTTATGACCTCTTTGAAAAAATTTAAAAGGTATAATTGTTTATAAAGAAAAATAATATGAAAACATGATACATAGGATTTAAATCTTTTTGGATTCTGTTGAAACAGTTACCACTATTAAAGTTAGAGAGAAACAAGCCTTGAAAGCAATTTGTTCAAAAATTGGATAAATTTTGGCTGGAAAAGAAGTCACGAACTGGTGAGAAGTAAATGTTAGATAAAATCAGCAAAATTTTATTATTAATTGGAATATTATCTCTTATAGGCTGTTCCATAATAGATAGAAAAACTTGTATTAATCATTTTAATAATAGGGTTTTTATTTTAACAAAAGATAGTCAAATTATTAAATCAATTAATTTAATTAATAAGAATATATTTTGTGGAGATCAACCGTATAGTGAGTTTTATAATAATATAAATTTATTTCTATTAGGATTAAATAACAATCAAAAAAAGAATTTTTATGTAATCTTATTTTTTACTGAATTCCATAAAAATGATAATGGTGGTGAGTTTATTGAGTTTTTGTTAAGAAATAAGATCGATATTTCTGATCAATATATAAAAATATCAACTAATAATCATTTAATATCTCAAATGAAATATACAAATGAAGAATTATTGAATATCAAGAAACTGGGTAAATTGTTGAAGAAATAGTTAAATTTGATAAAATCTATTTTTATTTACTCTTAATAAGGAATAATTTTGTCTTTACAGCCATCTTATATTGCTGGGTTCTGGCGGAGGACTTTTGCTTTTATTATTGATGTTGTACTAGTGAGTCTATTTTGTGGGCTTATTGTTAGTATTTTTTCGCGTTTATTACATCAGCATCCTGTGATTTCTACTTTAGTGGGCTATTGGTGTGTCATTTTATATTTTGGATTATTGAATAGTCATTTAAATCTAGGAAAAACTTTTGCAAAACAGTTATTAAAAATTAAAGTACTGGATCTGGAAGGAAAAAATCTATCAGTTCCCTTATCTATTTCACGTGCTGCGATTCTATTTGCGCCTCTATGTTTAATTTCTTTAAGTGATTATATTGAAAACTTTACTCTCTCTTGGGGCATTAAGCTATTATTTATTTGCTTACAAATTTTAATTATATATTTTTATCTTTTTAATAGCCGAAACCGTCGATCGATCCATGATTTTATATCAGATTCGATAGTTATTAACGTTCAACAAAATTATACTAATATAAAAATACCTTCTACATGGCGGAAACATAAAGCTTTTGCCTGTATACTTGCAATTGCTTGCATGGTTTTTGTGATAAATCTAGCTTTATCCCAAGAAAAAAATGAAGAGATTATTCAGACACGATTAAAAGATATGCAGCCAGAAATTATACATATTCAAGAAACTTCAGAATCGATAAACGATAGGAAATTAAGTTACTTTGATGTTCGAATTAAAAGCCCAGACAAGCTTAATAATCCTTTTTTTGCACAGCAATTTATTGAAAATTTAAAAAAAGTTACCCCGGCATTGATGGACGGAAATAGTGAGATACTCTTGGTCTTAAGAACAGATCTTCAATTTGGTCTAATTTCAACAGGCCAGTACAGTCTATATTCTGTTGAGCAGAATGATACAGAGCTTAACGTTATAGAGCAGCAAAGTTCTGAGTTCAATCAAATATCCTTTTTATCGATCAACTTCTAACCTACGTTTTAGCTAACTAAAGAATTATTAATGTTAATATTAAGTTGTTTGTTCAGAAAGATTTCTGATATCCGCCTTAGAAGTAAAATTCTGATTTGAGATAGACTTTATCAGTATTCAAACCACACAACTTATTTGGCTCTTATTTTCAGAAGTTAATTTCTATCTATTCAGACTGAGCTAAGTCACTTTCATGACATGATAATTTATAATAATTAGCTTTTAGTCGTGAAGGGATTTTAAAGCTATAATCCTCACTATTTAACTCTATAGGATCGGCAATACATTGGCACTTGTGGACGGCCTCAATGTACTTGAAAAATTCTATCCTCGTGAGCCTATTGATTAGTCTACTAAGCTTTATATCAATTTATTGAATGTAGCTTGAGCAAACAAAAATGACCCGATCTATATAAAAATTGGTGAACTTTACTACTTACCTAAAATTCAAAAGTGAGTAAATGAAAAATTTGGTGGCAAAAAAGTTGAAGTCAATAAGCTTGTTTCTGAATTTGCAGACATCAAATAACTAATTTTTTTGTTTAAAATTATTTTCATAGTTAAGTCATGGCAACCGCGGTCTACCTTTGTTTTATTCAAAAGATTGGATGGAATTTAGTAAACTTTTAATAAGATTATATCCGGAAATAAAAAAAAGAATAAATTTAAACTATTCATTACATCATCAATAGAATAGCTTCATATATTTCAAGCTATAAATATAAAATTATCTAGTACTTGTGAGGTTTCATAATGGGACAATGCTTTTGATCCCTCTAGTTTTACGTTTCCAATATTAGTAAAAAAGCAAATAGAGTAAATTTTACAATATTTGTTTTCATCCATAAGATCAAATAATTATTAGAGAGAATATATAGTATTGTTAGAGATAAAGTATTATTTGAATTATATTTATTTGTAGGAACTTTAGGGATTGATAAATATTTTATTATATATCCTGAAAATATGGGCCAAGAAACAGAACTGCACTATAACCGTTATCGCTATTATGATCCTCATAGCTCAAGATATATGAGCGAAGATCCGATTGGGTTGGAAGGTGGACTAAATACTTCGGCTTATGTAAATAACCCTACTTAATTGGTGGACCCAATGGGATTACAGCCAGTAGGTGGAAAAATCAGGATTAGGTATAGGTTTCTTATTTCTAAATACTATGGCTGGGTTTGCTAAAAATCCTGAAGATGCTCGTGCTTTAAGAGCATTAGGGGCGATACGTAATAATAACTTAGCGGCAGCATCAGTTGCAGGTTATGGATTTTATGTTGTAGTAGGCACAGTGGCCGCTGTGTCTGCTGCTGCACCTGTAGTAGGAAGAGTGGCTGCGCCATTTATTGGTACTGGAGCACACTTAGAAGGAGCCAGTTTAACTGCTGGAACTGTGGGTAAAGCTGCTGTCACAAGTGCGGGAATTGGAGGGGGTGGACATAATTTCTCCAGGAGTTAAGTGTAAATGCTTAAAAGATATTAATCTTGTCGTACTGGGGGAGTTGCTGCTGTTAGTGCTGTGACAAGTGGATGTGGCGCTACAACCTCCACTGCTGTGGGCTTTCGGAAAGTTGGTGGGAAAAGTATAGTGTTAAATGTGCCAAATATGGGACAGTTCCTTAAAAATAATGCTTCAGGAATGGTTATATTCGCAAATGAACAAATGATTGGACAAGCTGGTTCGAGAGCTGTTAAAGCTGCGACTGAGAAAGATAAATCAAGTAAGAAATAGTAAGGTGAAATAATGCTAACGATGTTGGTAGAAGTAATTATGGGTGTTTTCATTGCTAATTTTAAAGCATCAGAACACTCTATTATAAGTATAATAGTACGTGGCCTTTTGGTGGCGGTAATCGGCTTTTTTATAGCATTATTTTCTTCAATCCTAGAAGGTTGGGACTTTTCGATGGGGTTTGCTTTAATATTTAGCCTGATAATTGGCTTGGCCGTAAGTATTTTTCTGTTCGCGGTAGAGGCTTTTTTTAACTATATTGATAAGAAATGATTTTATATATTAAGAAGCGTTAGATAAGTAGTGATAGGAGTTATAAAGGGAAGTTGAAATGAAAAAAATTGTAACGAATCAATTGAATCTTGAAGATGTACCTACGGACTATAAGTGGAATAGTTTTGTTCAGTTTGCTTTAAGTTTTGATCCTAGATTAGAGATAGACCAATGGAGCGAAAGTGATTATATTAGTCCAAATCGGTTGCCAACTAAGTCGGATTCTATAATAGGATTGAGAAGCTATTTGTACCATCTTCAAAGAGTAAATAATCAAGAAATTAATGATGAAAATACTTTAAAATTTAGAGTGGAAAAAGTATATATATTATTAAGAGAAAAGTTAAGAGAATTTTAATTTCCTTATATTCTTAATAGAAGTATATATAAATTAACTTAAGTTAGAAAGTAGAAGAACACTAATTTATAGCATATTATATTATTTATTAAATTATATTGGATGTTATTCTAAAATATGAAATTTTTCTTATCAATATTTATATTTAGTACATTAACTTTGGTGGGGTGTGATTCATCTAATGTAAAAGTTAAAAGTTCTAATAGCAAGTTAAGTAAATATCAAAAGAATGCAGAAAATAGTGACCCTATTGCCCAATATAATATGGGCGTAGTATATCAACTAGGTTTAAATGATGAGAAAGTAGATTTGGACAAGGCTGTTTATTGGTTTGAGAAAGCTGCCGAACAGGGTGAAGAGGAAGCCAAAGCTAATTTGGGTATAATTTATTATACAGAGGGAACTAAATATACTAATATTCCTAAGGCTTTAGATACTTTTTCTGAGCTTTCAAAAAAAGATAATAGAGTAGCTCTTAATTTTTTAGGAAGAATGTATAAGGATGGAGTTGGTGTAAAACAGGATAATAATAAGGCTTTTAATCTTTTTAATAGAGCTGCTATTTTGGGGGACTTAAGTGCACAGTTTAATTTAGGTAATATGTATTTTAATGGTGAAGGGACCCCTTTAGACTATGAAAAGGCTACCTATTGGTATAACAAGGCTATTATAAATGGGAAAGATGGAGATGCCGCTAAAATACTTGCTGGAATGTACTATGAAGGGAGAGGTGTAGAAAAAAATATTAATAAATCAATTGAATTACTTCAGATTGCTGCTGATCAAGGAGATCAAGAGGCGGCCAAAAAAATAGAAATTATAAAAAGAGAGTGTGGTTGTTAGTAAAGAATATATTAAACTGGTCTGGACTAAGATAAATAATATCTAAGCTCAGACCAGTATATTCTTAATTATATAATATTTTTTTGTAATTGTTATTGGTTTAAGAAAAACTAAATTTATTTTCGAAAATTAGTTTTTTAGTGAAAACTTTATTAATAATTTGAGTCTACTATGATTAAATATTTAAATATCTTTATATTCAGTTTATTAGTAGGATGTAATAGCCTTAATAGTTCAGAAAATTCTGAATTTGTAAATTTGAAGTGCGCAGCAGAAGAGGGAGATATTCGGGCTCAGTCACAAATGGGCGATGCATATTTATTCGGTGAATATGATCTAAATGTAAATTATAAACAAGCTTTTAATTGGTATAAAAAAGCTGCTGATCAAAATGATGCAAAATCACAGTATAATTTAGCAATAATGTACCTTAATGGTTATGGAGCAAAAAAGGACTTATCAAAATCTGTAGAATATTATAGAAAATCTGCTTTACAAGGTGATACTGATAGCCAACTTCAATTAGGAATTATGTACTTAAATGGAGAGGGAGTTGAAAAAAATATAGAAACTGCAAAAGAATGGTTTCAGAAAGCAAAATTATCTGGTAATCAAGAAGCTGATGTTTATTTAGAAAAAATAAATAATTAACAAAGAATATATTAAATTTTCTGGGTTACATAAATATTATCTAAGCTTAGGATGATATGTGAATAATAAATTTTATTAGTTAATTGGCCCATTTTATACTTTTTAAAGTATAATAAAATTAAATTATAAATTAATCATATAATTTGCTGTAGTAATTGTACTCCAAATCAGTAAGACTTTTGCTTTTTAAGTAACTTAACCCATTAGGTCAACCCTATAGGGCAGCAGCTAGTAGACGGAAAAAAATTAGGATTAGGTATAGGTTTCTTATTTTCAAATACTATGACTGGATTTGGTCAAGTTGGTTGGAAAAGTATAGTGTTAAATGCGCCAAATATGGGACAGTTCCTTAAAAATAATGCTTCAGGAATGGTTATATTCGCAAATGAACAAATGATTGGGTAAACTGGTTCAAGAACAGTTAAAGCCGCAACTGAAAAAGATAAATCAAATAAGAAATAAGGTGAAGTAATGTTAACGATGTTAGTAGAAGTGATCATGGGTGTTTTTATAGAGAACTTTAAAGCTTCAGAACATCCAATTATTAATATTATTATACGTGGCATTATTATTGCTATAGTTATGTTTTTATTGATGATATTTTCAGATCTATCAAATGGTAACAAAAGTTCTATTGGGCTAGGGCTGGCCATAAGTATTGGAGGTGGGCTAATAATTAGCTTAGCTGTTTTTTTAATTGAGATATTTGCAAATTATCTTGATAAGAAATAGTAATGCTGACAGTTATAGCTGAAGTGATTATGAGTAGATTTATTACTGGCTATCAAATAGAGAATTATCCATATTTTTCAAATTTATTAAAGGTATCCTAATTGGATTAATAGATTTTCTGATAGGATTTATAACTAATATTTTTAAAGGAGAATTAATGGCAAGAAATGATGTGCTACTTTATTTTATTATCTTCAATTGATTAGACTGTCTGTAACAGTTTTTTAAACTTTTCCATTAAATTGAGTATAGCTACAAGGGGATATAATGAATAGAAAAAGCTTTATTTGTTGGTTTTGGACTATTTAACCTGTTAAAATTTCATAAAATATTTACTTTAGAATATAGGGTGGTAGCAAAGTAATAAAAGTAGATTTAATTGGGAAGCACTAAAGTTATAAATGATAGTTTAATAATAAATTTTTGATTTTGAAAGTTTATAAATTATCAATATTTTATTATTTTATAGATAAAAGGTCGTAGGATTAAGATAATGTTTTTTTTTAAAACTTTAAATTTTTTTAGCTTAAGTTTACTTTTTTGCGCTTATGCTTATAGCGCTACTTATAAGAAAAATAATGAATTTCAATGGGCAGAAGCTGGGAATGTTAATGCCCAATATAACGTTGCAATGAACTTTTTAAACGGAGAGGAAGGTTATCCAAAAGATTATAATCAAGCTAAAAGATGGTTTGAGATAGCTTCTAAGCAAGAAGATGCATCAGCCCAAAATGCTTTAGGGATTATTTATTTAAGGGGGTTGGGGGGAGATAAAGATTTAAGCAAAGCAGAATATTACTATAGACTAGCCGCAAATAAAAATCATGAAAATGCTCAGTTGCAATTAGCTCTTATCTTATTAAATAGTAAAAAAAGTAATAACTTGAAAGAGGCTAAAGAATGGTTAGAAAAAGCTAGCCTTAATGGAAATATAGAAGCTAAGGATAAGCTTAGAGAAATAGAAAATAAATAATATTTTAATAATCAATATTTGGTTATTAAAATATTTTATTTAAGTTGAAAGAATATTTCATTTCTGAATCTTTATAGAGATATTATTTCTTTATAAAGGTTTGAGTTTTCTTTGTCAATCCAGAATAGTATTAGTCTGAAATTATGAAGTTTTTTTTATCAATATTTATATTTAGTCCATTAACTTTGGTAGGATGTGATTCATCTAATATACAAGTTAAAAGTTCTAATAGTGAGTTAAGTAAATATCAAAAAGATGCCGAAAATGGTGACCCTGTAGCCCAATATAATATGGGTGTAGTATATCAACAAGGTTTAAGTGGTGAGAAAGTAGATTTGGATAAGGCTGTTTATTGGTTTGAAAAAGCTGCTAAGCGAGGTGAAGAAGATGCTAAATATAATTTGGGTGTAATTTATATTAGTGATAATTAAAAATATAGAAATGTTAAAAAAGCGATGGAAATTTTTTTAGAAGGTATGGGGGAAAATGACGCAGAATCAATTAATCAATTAGGAATTATATAAAGATGGTATTGATACTTCTGTAGATAATACAAAAGCTTTATCTTTATTTAAACAAGCAGCTAATTTAGGGTCGAATAGTGCACAGTTTAATCTAGGAATAATGTATTTTAAAGGACAATGTGTTAAACAAGATTTTATCGAAGCTAGAAAATGGTTTGAAAGAGCATATAAAACAGGTGGAAATATTAATGCAGCTTATACCCTTGCTGGAATGTATTATGAAGGGAGAGGAGGGAGTAAAGATATTGAAAAAGCACTAAATTTATATCAGTTTGCAGCTGATCATGGAGACCAAGAAGCTGCTAAAAATATAGAAATTATAAAAAGAATATGGGTGTTATTAAAAATTTATTAAATTGAACTGGGTTTAGATGAATAATATCTAAGTTCAGGGTTGAATATGTTTAATAAATTGAATTAAATTAATATTTTTAAATCTAATATAAATAAGATTTTTATATATTAAGTGCTTAGATAAATATTAATTTAACTTGAATAATTCTTGAGCTGCATATGAATTTCCTACTTCAGCAGACTTTTCAAACCAAATACGGGCTAAGGATAAGTTCTTATCCACTCCTAGTCCGTCTTTATATATTTTCCCGAGATGATATTGTGCATTGCTTTCGCCTTGATTTGCAGCTGACAAAAACCATTTTTGTGCTTGAGCATAATCTTGTTTTATACCATCTCCGAGTAAATACATAAGCCCTATATTATATTGGGCATCAATATCTCCTTGGACGGCAGCTTTCAAATACCATTGAGAAGCTTCTAACTTGTTTTGAGTTACTCCTCTGCCATGTAAAAACATGGTTGCTAGATTTGTTTGAGCATCTGAATCACCCGCATTTGCAGCATCTAAGTAGTATTTAATAGCTTTCTGATAGTCCTGCTTAATACCTAAACCTTTACTGTAGAAATTTCCAAGTTCATTTAAGGATGCAATGTCACCTTGTGCTGCGGCTTTCTCATACCAATATTTTGCTTTGACATAATCTGGCTTAATATACTCATTTCCCATGTATAATAAACCTAAATTATATTGAGCATTAACATAACCCTGATTTGCAGATAAAGTGTACCATTCAATAGCTTTTAGAATATCGGGTTGAATGTCTTTATATCCTTCTGCATACATTACACCTAAATTGTACTGTGCTTCAGGATCTCCCTTTTCAGCTTTTGATCTGATATCAGTTAAATCAATATTGTTTTTTATATTAGTATTAGTCTGACTAGATTGCTGTTGTCTAGTATTGTCATTTGTTTGTTTTATAGATTTTGCCCATCCTGAACTCAGGATGCTTAAGAGACAAATAGTTAGAAAAATTCTTTTTGGTAACATCTTTTATCCTCTATAGATATTTTACTTTGCCTCTTTTTTTCAGAATTTAATCCCTATCTATTCAGACTCATCTAAATCACGTTCGCGGCATGATAATTCATAGTAATTACCTTTTGGCAGAGAACTAATTTTAAACCCATAGTAAGTGCTATTGGTTTCTATCGGAGCGATATTACATTGATTCTTTTTTGCAAATTTTTCAATTAATTTTAAATTGGTGGTTTGCTTAAATACAGCTCCCCAACCTTCACTCACACAACAGCCCACATATTCAGACATATATTCATCTGAAATAAGTACAACGTTTTGTCCCATAAATTCATAAGGTTTTTTAAGTTTGTATATATCGTTATAGTCTGCTCTTGAAATATTAGGTTTTTTGGCTAGGAAACCTTTTTGTTTAAGAATTTGAAACTTTAAAAAATCTTCAGGACCAGTACCAAGTCCCCGATAAATCGAGCTATTGT
Source organism: Acinetobacter sp. 148 (assembly GCF_031196675.1). NCBI lineage: Bacteria > Pseudomonadati > Pseudomonadota > Gammaproteobacteria > Moraxellales > Moraxellaceae > Acinetobacter > Acinetobacter sp. 148. The sequence continues at coordinate 62,226 of NZ_JAVIMT010000041.1, forward strand.
CCTCTGCAAAACTATATGAGCTGAAAATGCTAATTAAGCTTAAAAGTAATAATTTTTTCATTTGTAATTTCAGAAGTTGTATTAGGGCATAATTGTTTCATATCTTATGAATAGCGTAAAGTAAATGACTGATTTTTATAGTCTACTCATAAAATATAGTATCGGTAATAGTTAGTTATTAGATTATTTTTTTCTTTGAATAAGATGAGATAAGAGAGGAAGGAAAGCAACCTAAATAGTGGCTTTCCTATCTTTTAAAGTCACGAACGTGCTTTAAAAATAAGCTTAATGAAATAAGCTTATTTCTTCTGTTTAAAACGGTATTTACATTTCAAGCAGCGATAGTCCTGAAATATATTTTTATCAATCATTACGCCTGCTTTTTTACCAAAAATATTACCTACCACACCGCCAGTAATGCCTGCACTGATTGCACCGACAAATGTTCCTACAGTTCCACCAACAATTACACCTAATGGTCCGGCAACAGTACCAATCGCTGCCCCTACAGTAGCACCAGTTGCGGCGCCGCCTACAGTACCTGCCGTAGTGCCTGCAGCTGTTAATAAAACACCGCCAGTGGTTTTAAGTAATTTGTCATGATCACGTGTTTCAATTTCTGTAGAACCACATTTCGGACATTGCAGTGTTTTTTCCATAAAATTTTCCTGTCTTTCATCATTGAGCGACGCAGTAAATAGCGCGAAATCTATAAGTGGGTAAAGCACTGGGTTAGATGAAGTGTCTTTTTCCTAGAAGGGCATCGCAACAATATACTTTGTCAGCCTCGATTTTAGCTGAACATAAGCACAAATAATTATAGATCATGTAAACACTTGTATTTTAATCATGATCTGTTGAGTATAGGCTAATTGCTTGTTTTAGAATGAATAAAGAATACATAAAATATCTCAGAATTAATTATTGTGAATTAAATTAGAAATAGGCATATGTCATTATTAGTTTGTTCTGAAGGCAAATCGTTTGTAAAGACTAAAATAACAAAGGCTTATTCTGTTTAAATAAGCCTTGTTTGAAGATTAGAGTGATTTTTTCCAACTCAAAATTGTATATAGCCCAAACATAAAGGCGATCCAGATTGGAATGATAATTACTGACTTTTCAAAGCCTTGAGTCCACATGATATATAAAATCATGCCAATAAAAGTCAAAACGACATAGTTACTCAGAGGTGAAAATAGTGCAGGAAATTTAGCAATTTTATTTTCAAGCTTCATCGAACGTTTAAATTTTAAATGGGTAAAACTAATAATTGCCCAGTTTAAAACCAAAGCTGCTACAGCCATGTACATAAGATAGCTTAAAGCTTCTTCTGGTATGAAATAGTTAAGTAATACACACCCAAAAATCAAAATAGAAGAAAAGATAACCGCGGATGTAGGTACACCTTGTTTGCTTACTTTTGCAAAAACTTTAGGTGCGTTGCCTTGAATTGCTAGCCCGTACAACATACGGCTATTGGCATACATCCCACTGTTATAAACAGAAAGGGCAGCAGTTAAAATAATAAAGTTAAGTAAATGTGCCGCCCAACCAATGCCCAGTTGGCTAAAAATCATGACAAATGGACTCTTATCTAAACCGCCGAGGTCCAGTTGATTCCATGGAATAAGCGACATAATAATCGCGAGTGAAGCCACGTAAAAAATTAAGATTCGAAAAATAACTTGGTTAATGGCTTGTGGAATACTTTTTTCAGGATTTTCAGCTTCAGCTGCCGTCATTCCAATGAGTTCAATACCACCAAAGGCAAACATTAAAAAAGCGAGCATATAAAATAGGCCCGAGAACTCATGAGGGAAAAATCCGCCATGCTGCCATAGGTTTGAAAAGCTAGCTATAGAGTCATTACCTGCGGTAAGCAGTAAATATAAGCCAAACACAATCATTGAAATGACCGCAGCCACCTTGATAATGGCTAACCAAAATTCAGATTCGCCATAAAATTTAACATTGCCTAAGTTCAAGCAGGTGACCAGCACAAAGAAAAATAAAACTGAAACCCAAGCAGGGATATGAGGCCACCAATAATGTACATATTTAGCCACGGCGGTAAGCTCGGTCATGGCAACCAAAATGTACACTACCCAATAATTCCAGCCCGATAAAAAACCGGGAAATCTTCCCCAGTATTTTTGTGCAAAGTAACTAAAAGAACCGACTACAGGTTCTTCGACAATCATTTCACCCATTTGGCGCATGATTAAAAATGCAACCAAACCGACAATGGCATAACCCAAAATGATTGAAGGACCAGCAGACTGAATGACTTGTGCCGAGCCTAAAAATAGTCCTGTGCCCACAGCACCACCCATAGCGATTAACTGGATGTGACGATTTTTAAGTCCACGTTTTAGTTGGGAAGATGAGTTACTCAAAATACTATGCGCTGAATATAGAAGCCGGCGTTATTGTAATGGATTGGATAGGGATAACCTAGTTTGAAAAGTAATATTGCGCTTATATAAAAAGATTCGCACAAACCTGTACGAATCCTTTTTTAGAAAAATGACGTTTTTATAAATTAGAAAGATACCATTTTGCCTGGGTTAATCATTGCGCCGATGCCATACATACTTTTAGCCAGTGGAATAACGACAGGGGCAAGGGTACGGCCAAAAATAATATTTTGATGGTCAATTCTAGATAACATTTCAAAGTCATTCGATTGGCCAACAAAATCATTCGCAATCGCCTTACCAATACGTACTGTCTGCGCTACGCCATGACCGCTCCAGCCGTGAACAGCATAAATCGGGAACTTGTTGCCAAATTTACGGCTATCGACTGCACCATTAACAGTTAAATCGGTAGTTCCACTCCAGACGAAATCCATCTCTAGATTTTTAATTTGCGGGAATACGGTATGAATTCGATGCTCTAGATAATTTAGAGTTTTCTCTGGTCCCCAACATGTTCCAGTACCTTGTCCACCAAACAGTAAACGGTTATTAAAGACAGGGCGGTAGTAATCAATCTGGAACTGAGTGTCATAAACCGGATGTCCAAATGGCAGAAGCTCTTTGGTATCAAGCTCTAAAGGAGCGGTGGTCGCGACATAAGTGTAAAACGGAATAGTGGTATTGTTCTGTTCAGATAAAAGTTTAAATGAAGCATGGTGTACCGCTAAAACCACAGACTTTTTAGCTTTTACGACTGCATTTGCTGTGTGAACATAAATACCATCTGCTTTTTCTTCTATTGAAATAACTTCTGTTTGCTCATACACAGAGCCGCCGTTTTGGCAAAAGCCATAAATTAAGCCACGGTTTAGAGCCAACGGATGGATTTGTCCACCTAACTCATCAATTAAACCACCTGTATAGTAGTCAGACTTAATATAGTCCATGAGTTCGTGCTTACCTACAATACGGGTGTGGTCTTCACCTAAGTATTTTCGGGCATCGGCACCTTGTGTTAAGCCAACCAAATGTCCCTCATGAACGGCGGCAGTAATATGGCCGTATTTACGGTCAAAGTTGAGTTGGTATTTTTCCGAGATATCATCAATCAGTTGCATCGCTTCAGTAGAGGTAAAATGCCATAGTTTTTTGGCATCTTCGTAGCTGAGTCGATCGGCCATTTCTTCAGCTTCCCAACGTGCTAAACCTGGGGTGAGTTGTCCACCATTTCGACCTGAAGCTGCACTACCAATACGATTTTTTTCTAATAAAACCGTATCTACACCTTGTTCAGCTAAATGTAAGGCAGTTGATGAACCTAATAAGCCACCACCAATAACCACCACATCACACTCGATGTCAGCATTTAAACTGTCAAATGTATGCCAATTCGAGAGGGAACTTTCATAGTAGTTTGCTGGGTTATCTACCGAAGTGCCGTTAACCGTGGTTGCGTCAAATTTTGTATGTTTTGGATTTAACCAGCTCCATTCTTTACCCACTTGTAAAGACTGACTTGGTTTGTATTCCACATCTTTTAAAAGTTGAGGTTTAGAAATAATTTTCATGACGAAGTTCCTTAAAAAATTAATAAGCATTACTAATTGCAATACTTTGTTTTTTAATCGTTTTATAAATGAATAGGAGAATGCCTAAAGCCAACCAGAAACATCCAAAAGTCAGTGAAGACGAGTCGAGATTGAGCCATAAACAAATAATGCTGACGACCGATAACAGCGGTAAAAATAGGTTTAGAAATTTATTTTTAAAACCTGAGCGTTGCTTATCTTTAATATAAAATTTCATAAAAACTGAGAAGTTTACGGCTGTAAACGCAACGAGCGCACCAAAGCTGATCAGACTGACAACTTGAGCTAAATCTAAGAAAATAGCCGACATCGAAATAAGCCCGACAAATAAAACCGAGAAAAAGGGTGTCCCTAAAGAGCTATGGATGGTTCCAAAATACTTTTTAGGGAAAATATTGTCGGTACCCATTATATACAGTAAACGCGAAGCACTGGCATGTGAGGCAAGGCCAGAGGCGACAGTGTTCATAATTTGTCCGCATAAGAAGATGGACTGAAACAAAGCACCACCGACATAAAGCACAATTTCTGGTAACGCTTCTGAAGGATGGTGAAAACGGACATTGTTTGGAAAATAAAGCTGAATAAACCAAGCGGCTGTGAAGAAAATAGCTCCGCCAGCAAGTGTGGTTAACATGACTGCACGGGGAATATTTTTGGTGGGTTGTTTGGTTTCATTTGAAAGGGTGGTGACCGCATCAAAACCTAAGAATGAAAAGCATAGAACTGAGGCCCCAGCAACAAGTGGTAATAGTGATTGCTGACCATGCCATAGCGGAGCCAAGGTAAGTACATGTTCGTAACCTTGAGTAGAGCCAATACCCCGAACCACTAAATATACAAAAATAACCATGAGGATAATCGGTGCGAACACAAACACGAGACTTAAGTTGGCAAGTAACCGAATACGGAAACAGTTGACTAAAGTCACAAGGCCCGCCGATACCAGCACCCAAAACCAATAAGGCAAACTTGGAATTAGTGCGGTGAGATAAATTGCTGCCAGTAACACATTGATGAGTGGTAATAACAGATAGTCGAGTAGAGAGCACCAACCGACAAAAAAACCACTTTTGGGTCCTAAGCTTTCGGCAGTATAACTATAGGCTGAGCCTGATTTTTCCGAATTTTGACTAAACCTTGCGTAGCTCCAAGCGGTAAGCAACATAGCACCTAAAGCAAGTAAATATGCGAGAGGGACATGCCCGTTGGTAATTCCGGAAACAATACCGAAAGTATCAAAAACCGTCATGGGGGTCATATAGGCAATACCAATAATTGTCACTTGCCATAGCGATAATTTTTTTAAGGAAGACGCTTTATTTTCCATGTCTTTTCAACCTCAAATTTCATTGTTTTTGCTTTTCATCCAGAAAGGCGATGCTATTTTTAGGCCAAAACTTCCCCTAGACCTGAATAAACAAGTCTGTTTGAAGAAAGTTTGAACAACAGCTAGGGCTTAAAGTGCTATATCACCTTGGTGGTACACTAAAGCGGGAATAAAAGGCCAATATTCTTTGCTTTTTAGATGACAACCAACTGGAAAGACTGACAGGGTTGCGAGAAAAACTGTTGATCAGTCTTATCTTTAAATAATGTCCCGGTTCTGATGCTAATGTCATTTGAAGTAATGACTCGAGATGAATCATTCATAATGACCGCCTTTTGCTTAATGTTTTTGAGTTTTGGCATAAGTAGTTTTTCAAGAGCCGAAACTAAAATATCGGTCGCAATGACACCGATAAAATGGTCATGAATCATGACAGGGTGAGCAATGGTAATGGTATAGGCACCATTGCAAATATAATCCACATAAGGACCATGTATGCATGGACTTTTATTTTGAGCAGGTTTATGAAACCACTCAAATGAGCGGAAATCTAAAAAGCGCTGCGCATTTTGGTAGTTTTCAAGTTTCGCTTGTTGTAATTGATCTTCTTTTTTATACCACCATTCTAGCGTCCAATAGTCTTGCTCATCTTGAGTTGCCGGACTATAGCTAGCAAAACCCGTACCTTGACTATAATGGCTCTGAGAGAGAGCTTTTTTAATTTCTTTCTGCAAAGCAGCGCGTTCTGAAGTTGAAAGCTTAATATCTGCATTTTTTTCAGAAGCGTGTTTCGACAGAATTTTACTTGCTTTATTTGCGAGTGTTTCCGTAATAGAGGTTGTTTCGTCAACTACCGTCTTTAACAAATTTTGAAGCTCTTCTACATCTAAATGTTGGGTCATTCCTATAACTCCTAAAATTCCATATTCCTAACTTGTGTATTGATAAGCCATCTTATTTCTTATTTTTATTCACTCGATAACTTATATCGAAGCATTTGGTCAGTGAGCATTGAAACTATTTTTCTGGCTTGAATAACAGCTTCATTTTCATTGTTGTCAATAAAAGACGACAAAAGATGGTGATATTGCTTTACAACTTCACGGTGAAAATCATCATCTTGATAAAGCACGGCAATGAGCGGAGCCCATTCAGCCTGAATCGTGAGTTCCTGATTTGCCAGTCTTGAAGATTGGGCAAATGAGGTGAGTGTGAGTAAACAACGTAAATCAAGCTGTGCACGTGTATCTGCTTCAACGGCTTGTTCAAATTGATCAATCAACTCTTTGATTTTGTTAAGTTCGTATTCAGTTGTTCTTTGAGCGGCCAGATAGGCACTATGACTTAAAATTGCACTATGAAACTCGCCTAAATCGGCAAGATACTCATTTGAAGCTTGGCGCAAAGGATGTTGATTTAAAAGTAAATCCGAAGGTAGCTCACAAACAAAACTTCCACCATTTCTTCCGCGACGTGTATCAATTAAACCCTTTACGCGTAAAGTATTTAATGCTTCGCGAACGGTAATTGGCGAAACTCCCATTAAGCGTGCTAAGTCTGCTTCATTAGGAAGTTGTTCATTGCTTTTGAGCAAACCAGAGATAATTGCATTTTCCAAGCGTTCTACAACTTGTTCCGAACGAGTTGCTTGAGCAATAGGTGCAAAAATTATCGTATATGCTGACATGGCGAATTCTCTAAAAGCTAAGTCAAAAGACTTAGCTTAATGAAGCGGATAAATAGTTATTAAAACACGCCATAACCATGGACAGCCTGTTCATCTTCAGGCACAGCAGGTATTGCATCCCAAAGTTCAACAATTTTGCCATTATCTACACGCCATAGTTCAAAATAGGCATGTCGATTTCCGGCAATACTGCCTTCGGAATGTGTCAATACAAATTGACCATCAGCAATGGAGCGATGCGTTTTTGAGTATACCAAACCTTGTCCTTCATTACGGATATTGTTCAAAAAATCAATCACGGCTTTAACGCCATCACCAATATCAGGACTATGTTGAATGAACTGATCGCCGTCGGTATATTCTTTAAAGGCTTCATAATTTCCATCAATTAATGACTTCTTGAAGAAAGACGTCACAATCTCGCGGTTTTTCTCTGGGTCATGGTGAGTTACGATTTCAGTCGGACCATCTAGTTGAGTTCTACCGCTTACATTCGGTGCAGCTTCTGCCACAAGACCATCCCAATGCTCGACAATTTTGCCGTCTTTTACTCGGTAAATATCAAAACCAACTAATGGGTTTTCATCTAAGCCTTGAAAGCGGCCATGAATTGCAACCAAATCACCATCTGCTAGTACACGTATAGCCTCATGTTGCATATCGGGACAATCTTCTACCAATTGACGAAGACCTGAAATACCATTTGCAACGAGTGGTGAGTGCTCTATAAAGTCTTCAGAAAAATAACGGTCTAGAGCAGTGGTGTCATGCAAATTAAAGAGTTCGTGATGGGCTTTAGTCACCAAGTCTTTCATTTCTTGCTTATTCATTTTGATCTCCTTTCAAAACGCATTGTTATTATTCGTTTGAACTCATCACATGTTTAACACGGGTATATTCTTCAAAACCGTAACCAGATAAATCTTTACCATATCCTGACTTTTTGAAGCCGCCGTGTGGCATTTCCGCGGTTTAAGGAATATGGGTATTAATCCAAACTGTACCGAAATCAAGTTCACGTGACAGGCGTGTTGCACGAGCATGGTCTTTGGTCCAAACACTTGAAGCTAGGCCATATTCAACATCGTTGGCTTTTTCAATGGCATCATTTTCATCGGTAAATTTCTGAACGGTAATCACTGGTCCAAAAATTTCATTTTGAATAGCTTCATCATGTTGTTTTAGGCCACTAATAACAGTCGGTTCAAAATAGAAACCTGGGCGGTCTGCTTGTTTGCCACCTGTTTCAACTTTGGCGTGAGCAGGTAAGTTGTCGATAAAAGCTTTAACATTCTTTAATTGATTGGCATTGTTAAGTGGACCATAAAGCGCGTCTTGATCATCTGGATTGCCAAAACGGGTATTTTTTGCAGCTTCAATTAACTTGCTTAAAAATTCATCATGAACAGATTCAGCCACAATCACACGCGTTGCCGCAGTACAGTCTTGCCCTGCGTTGAAATAGCCTGTTAAAGCAATCATTTCAACGGCTTTATCAAGATCGGCATCTTCAAAAACCAGTACAGGTGCTTTACCGCCAAGTTCAAGATGGGCTTTTGCTAAATTTGCCGCAGCAGAAGCAGCAACTTGTAATCCGGCACGAACTGAACCGGTAATTGAAACAAGAGCAGGGGTTTTGTGTGATACAACTTTTGAACCGACTTGCGCTTGGCCTAACACCACGTTAAATGCACCTTTCGGAAAAAATGGTGCAGCAATTTCTGCAAGTAAAAGGGTACTTTCAGGAGTTGTGTCACTTGGTTTTAATACGACAGTATTACCCGCTGCCAAAGCAGGCGCAATTTTCCAAACCGCCATCATAAGTGGATAGTTCCAAGGCGTAACTTGGCCGACCACGCCGACTGGTTCACGACGAATAGAAGAAGTTAAACCTTCTAGATATTCGCCAGTTGCTGTGCCATCGAGTAAGCGGGCAGCGCCTGCAAAGAAACGAACTTGATCTGCTGATGCACCTACTTCTTCAGATGCAATTAAATGTTTTAACTGACCTGTATTGCGGCTTTGCGCTTCAATCAAACGGTCGGCATTTGCTTCAATAGCATCTGCCAAGTTAAGTAATGCTTTTTGACGAGTCGAAGGTGTACTACGTCCCCAAATTTTAAATGCTTCTTTTGCAGCAGTATAAGCTGCATCAACTTCTGCCTCGGTCGCATTTGGCGATTGTGCATAGACTTCACCAGTGACTGGGCTTACCAAATCGAAGAAATCATTTCCTTTGCTAGCAACATATTCGCCGTTAATGAAGTGTTGTAGTTGAGTTTTAGCCATTTTTATACCTTGTCCTTAGGTTTTAACATATAACATATAATACTATATGTATTATGTTTTAAATTTTCTGTCAAATGCTTTGATGAGGGGAGTGAGTGAAAAAGTGGGAATTTAAATCAAATTAGATTTTAAGTTTTTGATTTTGATTATTTAAAAAAATTAAAAATTTATTGAGGATTGTTAGAATAGGTTCATTATGAGGATGGCCTTTTAGATTTAACGAGCGGCCATAGAGAGTTTTTTTAATGTAAGGAAAATGGATGAGCTCAGCCGTAAGTTGGCTCACCCCATGTTTAATTTAAGTTTGAACGCAGTGATTAGGTCTTATGGCTAGCAAGTAAAATACTGGTCTCACTGTTATAAATGCCTGAAATATTTCGAATTCTCTCTAATACTTTATCGAAGTTTTCTAAAGTGTCTGAACGTAGCTCAACCAGAATATCCCATTTACCGTTAGTTTTATGTAGACATTCAACCGCACTTTCTAGGCGTAGTTCTTTAATCACAGACTGTGCTTTGGTGCCTTCGACCATAATGCTCATCCATGCACGGATGACATTCCGTTCCGCATTTGGTTTAAAACGAACCGTATATCCGGTAATAATGCCCGAAGATTCAAGATACTCCATTCTCTTTTTAATCGTTGCTCTTGAGACGTGAACTTTTTCGGCTAATTCGGTTACAGACATCCGTGCGTTATCTTTAAGTAAACCTAAAATAATTTGATCAATATTGTTCATAATGTAATTGTCAATTATCAGATTGGTAAAAAATAATTCATTTTTTACTGAATTACAAATTTTGTGAATCAATTTGATTTTGAATAATAAGGTCATCAGTTAACCCGAATAATTCAATTTAATGGACTAGATAAGATGAATAATTTTGCAGTTTCTCGTGGTGACTTTAACGAGTGGATGGTTCCAGTATTTGCACCGGCAAATTTCATTCCGGTACGTGGTGAAGGTTCACGTATCTGGGATCAAGAAAATAAAGAATATATCGATTTTGCAGGCGGGATTGCAGTAAATGCATTAGGTCATGCGCTTCCAGTGGCAGTCAATGCGTTAACAGAACAAGCAAAAAAACTTTGGCACGTCGGTAATGGCTATACAAATGAACCCGTTCTACGCCTTGCAAAACAACTCACTGAAAATACATTTGCAGACAAGGTTTTCTTCTGTAACTCAGGTGCAGAAGCGAATGAAGCAGCTTTAAAACTTGCGCGTAAAGTTGGACTCGACAGCGGTGTTGCAGGTAAAAGTGGCATTGTGGCATTTAACAATGCTTTCCACGGCCGTACTTTATTTACCGTTTCGGCAGGTGGCCAACCAAAATATTCACAAGACTTTGCACCACTTCCAAACGGTATTAGCCATGTTGCTTATAATGATTTAGAAGCAGCTAAAGCAGTCATAAATGAACAAACTTGTGCAGTAATTGTAGAGCCTGTACAAGGTGAGGGCGGGGTTATTCCGGCTGATATCGAATTTTTAAAAGGTTTACGTGAACTGTGTGATCAGTTTGGTGCCTTACTTATTTTTGATGAAGTACAAACGGGTGTTGGCCGTACCGGTGCACTTTATGCCTACATGAACTACGGTGTGATTCCGGATGTACTGACTACTGCAAAAGCCTTGGGCGGTGGTTTCCCGGTCGGTGCAATGTTAACAACTGATAAATTTGCGCCGCATTTTTCTGTAGGCACACACGGTACAACTTATGGTGGTAACCCGTTAGCGAGTGCAGTTGCAGGTGCAGTCTTTGAGTTTATTAATACGCCTGAAGTGCTGAATGGCGTTAAAGAGCGTCACGACTACTATAAAAACGCTTTAAATCAATTAAATGAAAAATATGAAGTCTTTAAAGCAATTCGTGGCAGTGGTTTATTGCTCGGATGTGTTTTAAAAGACGAGTTTGCTGGTAAAGCAAAAGATATTAATAACCTTGCGGGTGAAGAAGGTTTACTGAGTCTTATTGCTGGTCCAAATGTAGTCCGTTTTACACCTTCTTTAATCGTTCCATTTGCTGATATTGATGAGGGCTTAAAACGCTTTGAACGTGCGCTTGCTCGCTTTGTGGAAATTCAAAAGGATGAACAAGCAGCATGATGATTATTCGCTACATTGAACCTAGGGATGTTAATGACCTTTACCTGTTGGCGCAAAAAGCAGGTTTTGGTTTGACATCTTTGCAGCCAAATATGGAAAAGTTGGCTGCACGTATTGAACGGGCGTGTAAGACAGTCGCAGGCGAACTCCCAAAGGCAGATCAGGTTTACTTATTTGTTTTAGAAGATACTGAACTCAACAAAGTTGTTGGCGTTTGCGGTATTGAAGTCGCTCTTGGTTTAAAAGAGCCTTGGTACAATTTCCATGTAGGAACCCAAGTTCACGCTTCAGAACCCTTAAGTGTTTATAACGCTTTACCTACTTTGTATTTGAGTAATGACCATACTAACTGTAGTGAGCTTTGTACTTTATTTTTAGATCCTGACTATCGCTTAAATAAAAATGGCAAATTTTTATCTAAAGTCCGTTTCTTGTTTCTCTCTGCCTTTCGCCAATATTTTGAAGAAACGATTGTTGCCGAAATGCGTGGATACTCTGATGCAAATGGGCAGTCACCATTTTGGAATGCGGTAGGCCATAAGTTTTTTAATATTGAATTTACCAAAGCCGATTATTTGAGTGGGGTGGGACAAAAGGCTTTTATTGCTGAGTTGATGCCGAGACATCCACTCTATGTTGATATGCTGCCTGATGATGCTAAGGCCGCGATTGGTATTGTTCATCCCAATACTCGACCAGCCTACAATCTCTTGCTTGAAGAAGGACTACGCTACAAAGGCTATGTCGATATTTTTGATGGTGGTGCAACGCTGCAAGCAGATATTGAAAATTTACGAGCAATTAAAGAAAGCCAGATTTTAACTGTGCAAGTTGTAGAGTCTATTCCTCTTAGTTCAGGTGATGAACCCTATATTGTGGCCAACGATAACTATGAAAATTATCGAGCAATTCTTGTATTCGGCACACCTTATCAGGAGTCATTGCAAATAACAAAAGCACAAGCAAAACAATTAAATGTTGAAAATGGTGGTTTAGTCCGTGTGTTAAGCGTCCATGTTAAACAGGACTCGAACCCACAGATAGTGAACAAACTTAAAGAAACAGAACATTTGCGAATGGCTATTAATTAAACAGAAATACTATACATTTCACCAAATTTAAGAAGGAATACTATATTATCGCTAGCGCAAGATGGGTATATGGATAAATACAATCTTGCTCGCTGAGCTGGGATTAATTAGCCTGTTTTATTATATAAAAGATAATTCAATAAAATGTGTAATTAATTTATATATTTTAAGAATTTTTCAAAATTATATTTTTAAATGCAGGCTAATATAATAATGAAGGAAAGGAATGATGAATAATTTTTATTGTTATAGGTGATGGCTTTTAAAAAGGAATTTATAAGGTCTTAAGTGATTTAATAATATTTTTAGAATGGTTTAATGGACTAAATTAATAATCATATAATTTATTTATTATTAAAGCATTTACGACGGTTGCTATAAATTGGAGTAAATATTACATGAGTAAGAATAATGGAAAGCAATTCCTGGAAGGAGATCTTCTTGGTAGTCAACATATGACTGAGCAAGAAGAAGAGAAATTGCAGCGCTCATTGACAAATCGTCATATTCAAATGATCGCAATCGGTGGTGCAATTGGTACTGGATTATTTATGGGTTCCGGGAAAACATTAAGTGTTTCGGGTACTTCAATTGTTTTAACCTATTTAATTATTGGTTTTTTCTTTTTCTTCGTAATGCGGGCAATGGGTGAATTGTTGCTTGCCAACACGAATTTTAAAACCTTCGCCGATTTTGCAACAGCTTATCTCGGTCCGTGGGCGGGGTTCTTCCTTGGTTGGTCCTACTGGTGTAACTGGATTATTACAGCCATTGCCGATGTAATCGTGATCGGGGGGTATATGCAGTTTTGGTATCCTGATTTACCTGTTTGGATTCCGGCATTTACTTCATTGGCGATCTTAACCATACTCAACTTTGTGGCTGTGCGGCTTTTTGGTGAACTTGAGTTTTGGTTCTCCCTCATCAAAATTACCGCAATTATTCTGTTTATTCTGGCGGGTATTTATTTAATAGGTACCGGATTTACTTCTCCAAATGGGGTTAAGGCCTCGATGAGCCATTTGTTTGAAACAGAATCGATGTTTCCTTATGGCGTTACAGGTTTCTTGGCTGGCTTCCAAATTGCCATCTTTGCATTTGTGGGTATTGAGCTTGTCGGTACGACTGCTGCTGAAACCAAAGACCCGCATACTTCACTTCCGAAAGCAATTAACTCTATTCCTTTACGCATTTTATTATTCTATGTAGGCGCATTGGTTTGTATTATTGCAGTCACATCTTGGGCAAAAGTTTCACCAGAAAAGAGCCCATTTGTAGAAATGTTTACCTTGGTTGGATTACCAATTGCGGCGGGTTTAATCAACTTTGTTGTTGCGACTTCGGCTTTATCTTCTGCAAATAGTGGAATCTTTGCAACCAGTCGTATGCTATATGGTTTGGCTTTAGACAACGATGCACCTAAAAGCTTTAGTAAGCTGTCAAAAAGAAAAGTTCCAATTCGCGGACTCGTATTTTCAATGGCATGCGTAACGGTTGGTACTTCTATTTTATTTATTGTGCCTAATGTCATGACCGCCTTTACGATTATTTCAGCGCTCACTTCAATTTTATGTATTTTTACATTTATGCTGATTGTGCTTTCATATATTTATTATCGTAAGAAAAGCCCTGAGCTACATATCCAGTCAAAATATAAAATGCCAGGTGGTTTATTTATGGCATGGATGACCATGTTATTTTTAGTTTTTACTATCGTAATTTTGGCTTTAGACCATGATACTTTAATTGCATTGGAGTGTTCACCAATCTGGTTTATAGGTTTATTTATTGCTTATAAATATAAAAAGAAAAAGCTGTTGCAGCTTGATATTTTAAAAGCTCAAAAGGTTGATTATATTTAAATCATTTTTAGTGATTTTATTAGAAATCTTATTATTTAAAACCCAATAAAAAAGCCTCATTACGAGGCTTTTTTATAATCCTTATTTAATATTTGGATCGCCTTTTTTCAAAAAAAAGCGAATCGCTAGTTTTTGTAGGAATGTTCCATAAGGAGGGTGGAAAAGCTGAGTCGGGAAAAACCGATGACGAATAAATACAGTTTTTGCATGTGAAAGTTCACGGAAACCTTCTTCGCCATGATATGACCCCATGCCTGAGTTACCGATACCGCCAAAAGGAGCATCGTGGTTAACTACATGCCAACCCCAGTCATTGATGGTCACACCACCTGAATGAGTTTCACGCAAAATACGATCTCGTTCTACTGAATTATGCGTAAAGCAATAAAGTGCTAAAGGTCTTTCGTCCGATTTCACATAGGTAATCGCATCATCTAAAGAATCATAAGCCACCACAGGTAAAATAGGGCCAAAGAGTTCTTCTTTCATAATCCGCATGTCTGGCGTGCAATTCAGCACAATGTGCACAGGCATCCTGCGACCTTGTTGGTCAAAGCTATAAGTATCGCAAGGAATAATAAGGGCACCTTTTTCTTGCGCATCGGTCAAAATATCTTGAATACGTTTTAAATGGCGGTCGTTCACAATGGATGTGTAATTCTCATTATTTTCAATGTTTTGACCAAACATTTTTATAAAGCTTGATTTCGCAGCTTCAACAAATTCATCAATACTTTCTTTGGGAACCAACGCGTAGTCAGGCGCTACACAGATTTGACCACTATTAGTTGCTTTGCCATGGGTAATACGTTTTGCCGCATCGGCAAGTGGGTAATTACGGCTCACAATGGCCGGTGATTTGCCACCTAACTCAAGTGTAACAGGTGTTAGATTTTCAGCAGCAGCTCGCATGACGACTTTGCCAATCGCAGGAGAACCCGTAAATACAATATGGTTAAATGGCAAAGAGGTAAATCTTGCTGGGTCTGTAATTTCTTCACCAAAAACCGCCACTTCATCTTCATTAAAGACTTCAGCAAGCATGCGTCTTAGCATTGCATTGGTATTCGGTGTAATTTCAGGGAGTTTAATCATGACTCGGTTGCCCGCAGCCAAAGCTGCAATGAGCGGGCCAAGTGCTAAATAAACGGGGAAATTCCAAGGAACAATCACACCAACCACGCCTTTAGGTTGGTATTGCACACTTAAACGGTTCGATAAAAATAAAAGCTCGGTACGGCGTTTACTTGGACGCATCCAGCGGCGTAAATGATGAATCGCATGATCAGCTTCCAACACAGAACCAAGCAAATCTAGTAGTTTAGATTCATCGAGTGATCTTGAACTAAAGTCAGCATTAATCGCGGCAGCCAAAGCATCTTGATAACGGATAATTTGTTTTTTAAGTTTATGCAGTTTTGTGCGGCGTGCTTCAAGACTTGGGTAAGGATCTGCCTCAAAATTGGCACGTTGTTTGGAAAAAATAAGTTCCATATGTTCAGTGGCAGAGCCGCTATATTCTTTTAAAGTGGAGCTTTCCATTATTGTTCCTTCCATACTTTTGCTTATCATACTTTATGCTTGAAGCGTCGTATGGTCGATGTTAAATTGAGACAACAAGAGGTAGATTAGTGCCATTATGCACGTCACTCTAGGGATGGTGTGAGTTAAATGCCTAAAAATCTTTATAAAAATGCAAATAGTGTTATCGAAGGAAATTATGATAATACACCCTTAGGTGCCAATACATATTTGCTGGGTTTAACCAGTTTATTTGATGAAATGGGGGCGCAAGGCCATTCAATATCCGATGTTTTATCTGGCACAAATATTTCGCCAGATGCTATGAATCACTCCTCTTTATATATTTCCCAAGTCCAAAAAATTCAGCTATTTCAAAATATTCAAAAGCTATCAAATGATCCACTCATTGGTCTGCGCGCAGGGCAAAAGCAGCGATTGTCAGATTTTGGAGTGTATGGCTATGCGCTATATTCTTCACGTAATTTTAGACAAGCGGTCGAGCTTGGTATTCGACACATTAAGCTTGCAGGACCTATTTTAAAGAAGTCATTTTATATTCGAGATGATGTTGCCGTTTTTGAAGGGCAGGACATTATTGCACTGGGTAAGCTTTTACCTTTAGTGTGCGAGTTTTGGTTTAGCTCTATGCAAACCTTAATTGAACGAGTGCTTGAAGGACCATTTCAAGCGAAGAAGCTTTTGTTGCCCTGTCCAGCGCCTGACTATGCAGAAGAATATGAAAAAGTTTTTCATTGTCCTGTTCAGTTTAATGCTGGGGTAATGCAATGGCACTTTGATTTAAAATGGCTCGATGTACCTTGTCCAAATGCCAACCCGATTACTGCGGACATGTGTAAGTCGTTTTGTGAGCGGATGCTAGGTGCTGCTGAACTTGAGGAGCCTGAGTTGGTGAAAACGATTCGTTTAATACTATTGGATGGAACAGGGCTTTTTCCATCAGCTCAAGAAATGGCTGAACGTTTACATATCTCAAAGCGTACTTTACACCGGCGCTTGGCAGGTTTTGATTTAACCTATCAAGAATTGTTAGATGAGACTCGGCGCCGTCTTGCTGATGAATATTTGCGAGAGACAACTTTAACCATAGATGAAATTGCTGAGAGAATTGGCTTTTCAGATACTTCTAACTTTCGAAAAGCCTACCGTCACTGGACAGGCATTTCACCAAATGAGTATCGAATACAGTACCTAAATTAGATTAAGGTTTGTTTATTATTTAAATCGAGAGAGTAACTTTTTCTGCAAAAATGGATTACAGAGCAAAATCGCAAATAAAATAATAAAAATGCCGATAATACTGAATAGATCTGGTAATTCATGCCAAAAAACAAATCCCCAAATTCCCGCAAAAATAATGGCAATGTAATTCATTGGGCCAATTTGTCCTGCGGGCGCTAAGCTGTAGGCATAAGACATAAACAGTTGACTAATATTAGCTAAAAGTCCTGCGGCAATGAGTAGTGCTAGTTCATGCCAAGTGAAAATACGCCAATGCCAGAACATGGGAATAGAGGAAATTAAACTACCAAAAACACAGAAGTAAAAAACAATACGTTCAGGCGGCTCTGTACTGGTTAAAGCTCTTACGGTCACAAAGGCCATTGCTGATAAAAAGCATGCACCCAAGCCAATAAAAGATAATGCGTTAAATAGACCTTGATCGGGTTTAGCGACAAATAAAACCCCAATGAGTCCAATCACAGCGGCAAAAATCATCGATTTGGTAATTTTTTCTTTTAAGAAAAGCCATGCAATCAGTGGAATAAAGATAGGAGATGAATAACTAAAAACCATAGCGTTCGATAGTTTTAAGTTCGCAATGGCATAGAAAAAACCATACATGGCGGCTAGCCCGACAATACTTCGCCAAGTATGCATCCAGAGTTTATCGGTTTTAATAAAATCTAGCCCCTGTTTAAAGAGCATCGGAATAAAAATAAATAAACCTACTGCATTTCTAAAAAACACGACGGTCGCATTGTCCACCGTTTGTGAAGCAAAACGAATGCACACTCCCATAATGGAAAATAATAACGCTGATGTCATAAGACAAAGCAGTGCTTTTCCAAGTTGTGTAGAGGGGAGGTTTGAAGCAGTCTGGTTTTGCATAGAGAAATACAGTTCTTAATTTTCGATGTTATTTTAGCAGCGATGTTAAGTTTTGGTGAAATGTGTCGTAATTAATAGGGGAAATATGAAAAGATGAGGTGATATGCCTCATCTTTTAAACCTTATTAGGTCACTGGTGCAGGGTTAAATACAGCGAGTGAGTTATGAATACCCCAACGGTCCGACCACGTTTGTTTCTCACCGCTAGCCACGCGTAAAATCAGCTCAAAAAGTTCCCAGCCCACTTCTTCAATAGTTTTCTTCCCAATCGCAATATCGCCAGCACTGATATCAATCAGGTCATACCAGCGGTTTGCAATATTGTTTCGGCTTGCCATTTTAATGACAGGTACGGCTGCCAGCCCGTAGGGTGTGCCGCGACCTGTGGTAAAGACTTGAACGGTAATACCAGATGCCATTTGCTGCGTACCACAGATAAAGTCACTCGAAGGGGTGGCCGCAAAAATTAAACCCTTTTTAGTCGGTCTTTGACCCGGTGCGAGAACTTCTACAATCGGTGAGTGGCCCGATTTTGCAATTGATCCCATCGCTTTTTCTACAATGTTATTCAGTCCACCTTTTTTATTACCCGGTGTGGTATTGGCACTTCGGTCTACTTGGCCTGCTGCTAAGTAGTCATCGTACCATTTCATTTCCCGAATTAGATCTTTGGCAACTTGTTCATTTGCTGCACGTGGAGTAAGTAGGTGAATACCATCGCGGACTTCCGTAACTTCAGAGAACATGACTGTACCGCCACATTGCACAATCAGGTCAGCTGCAAAACCAACGGCAGGGTTAGAGGTAACTCCGGAAAATGCATCACTCCCACCACATTGCATGCCTACAACTAATTCAGAGGCTGGAACTTCTTCTCGAGTACGTTGATTAAGCTTTTCAAGATGTTGTTCTGCCACAGTTAAAATATGGTTCACCATACTTTCAAAACCGTTGTGGCGTTCATCTTGCAACTGAATAATATCTTCGTTTGCTAGGGGAATATATTTGTTTTCTTTAGGAATATTTAAAAGCCGTTCGGGTTGCATTTTTTCGCAGCCCAGACTCACCACCATAATTTCTCCACCAAAATTAGGGTTGAGTGCAAGGTTATGTATGGTACGAATAGGAACAATTGCAGCGGGTGCATCAATTGCTACACCGCAGCCATATAAGTGGTTTAATCCAACTACTCCATCTACATTTGGATATTTTGGAAGTAAATCACGTTCAATAATTTTAACGACATAATCGACAATACCCTCTACACAGTTAACACTGGTCGTAATACCTAAAATATTTTTTGTGCCGACGCTGCCATCCTTATTTTTATAACCTTTAAATGTATATCCGGTCAGTGGAGGAAGCTTAGGATCGGGGCGAGTTGCTAATTCAAGATCATCTAGCTCAGGTGCCTCTGGCATTTGGGTAACGGCTTCATTCACCCAAGAACCTGCGGTTAAATCTTTATTGGCATAGCCAATGATTTCGCCATAACGAACAATTGCTTCACCTTGCTTTAACGGCTCCAATAAAACCTTATGTCCTTGTGGTACTTCATCAACCAAGGTGAGTTGGTATTCTTCAATATATGTAGAGGATGGTAAGCCACCGTCATTGACCACAATGGCTACATTATCGAGAGGACTGATTCTTATTAGGAGAGGCTTCAGCATGATCGTTCCTTGTATACATTTGAAGAGAGGCCATAACGCTTAATGTGTTTAAGCGTTATGGTGTAAAGGTTTAAGAAGTAGGTTTTAATTCGAAGCGCTGAATTTTACCGACAATAACGGTATAGCAAATGACAGCTGCGATGGCATGTATACCGACATAAGTTAATGCAAGGTTGAAAGAGCCTGTACTTGCCAAGATATAGCCGATCACAATTGGGGTCACGATTCCTGCCGTATTACCAAATGCATTCATCATTCCACCTGATAAACCAACCATTTCTTTTGGTGCAACGTCAGACATCACAGCCCAACCTAAAGAGCCAATTCCTTTACCGAAGAATGATAAAGACATAAAGAATACGATTGCTGCTTGAGAATCTACGTAATTACATAAGATAATTGAGGTTGAGACCAAGAAGCCGATTACGATAGGGAGCTTTCTCGAAAAGCTTAAGCTGTAATTCATTCGAATTAACTTATCTGAAATTAAGCCACCTAAAATTCCGCCTATAAAGCCACAGAGTGCTGGTGCAACCGCTGCAAAACCCGCTTCTAAAATGCTGAGATGTCTTTCTTTGACAAGGTAAACAGGGAACCAAGTCAAGAAAAAATAGGTCAGTGTATTTACACAATATTGGCCAATAAAAATACCGAGCATCATACGTGAAGCAAGAAGTTGTTTAACTTTACTCCAAGTAATTTTCTCTTTTTTAGCGTTTTGGCTGTTTTCGCCCATATCGAGTAAAGCACCTTCTGAAGCAATGTATTTTACTTCTTCAGGATTTACTGTTGGATGATTGGCCGGGCTATAGATGACCTTGAGCCAGATAAAGGAAAGAGTGATTCCAAGACCACCCATGACCCAGAAAATAGACTGCCAGTGGACGGTTGCAACAAGCCAACCCATGAGGGGAGCAAAAAGTACGGTTGAGAAATAAGAGGATGAGTTAAAAATGGCAGCGGCAGTTCCACGTTCTTTGGTTGGAAACCATGCAGCAGCAATTTTACTGTTACCCGGAAAAGCAGGTGACTCAGACAAACCGACTAAAAATCTGAGTACAAAGAGTGAAGTAATGATGGTCGCAGTATCACCTAAAATGTCGGTAAAACCGATTAAAACAGTGAACAAAGACCATAAAAACAGGCTCCAGAAATATACACGGCGAGCACCAAACTTATCGAGTAGCCAGCCACCTGGAATTTGACCAATCACATAGGCCCATGCAAAGGCCGAGAAAATATATCCCATAGTGACTGAGTCAATTCCCAGTTCATGAGACATTGGCGTTGCTGCCATTGAGAGAGTTGCACGATCACCGTAATTAAAAGCCGTGACCAAAAAAATCATCGCAAGAATGTAATAGCGAGTTTTTGTATGCTTGGCTCTTTGCTGAGTCACTACAGCAATATTTGTTTGCAGATTATCCATATACAAACTCTTTTTAATAATCGACCTATTTGCATATCCGTGAAATAGGTGACGTCATGTCAAATTCATCGATAGAATAGATGAGAAAACGGAATGTTGTATCTACTCTATAGTCCTAATTCTAAAACCGCGCCTTTAGATGTATGACATCATATGATTAAAAATATTATTTTGGCAAGTAGGCTCGAAAAATAATTTTTGTGCGAGTTTATATTGACAAGTTGTCTGATGTCTTATAAGTTTTGGTGATGAAAAAATAGTATCAGTATGCCAAGGAGTATTTTAATGGCGACCTCTACACCTATTGTTAAATCCATTCGAGCAATCCCTGTTGCCGGACATGACAGTATGCTGCTCAATTTGAGTGGTGCGCATGGACCTTATTTCACTCGTAATATACTTATTATCGAAGATAACTCTGGAAATATTGGTGTAGGTGAAATTCCGGGCGGAGAAAAAATTTTAGCGACATTAAATGATGCTAAAGTCTTGGTAGAAGGACAACCGATTGGTGAATATAAAAACTTGCTCAAAAAAATTCAGCAAAATTTTGCCGATCGTGACAGTGGTGGCAGAGGCAATCAAACCTTTGATTTACGTACCACAATTCATGTTGTAACGGCTTATGAGTCAGCATTACTTGATTTGCTTGGTAAGCATTTAAATGTGAATGTCGCAAGTTTACTTGGTGAAGGGCAACAACGTAGTGAAGTTGAAGTATTAGGGTATTTATTCTTTATTGGTGACCGCAAACAGACTTCATTAGACTATGCGACTACACCTCAACATAACCATGATTGGTATAAAGTCCGTCATGAAAAAGCGTTAACACCTGAGGCTGTGCAGCGTTTAGCAGAAGCATCTTATGACCGTTATGGTTTTAAAGACTTTAAATTAAAAGGTGGTGTATTACAGGGCGAACAAGAAGCCGAAGCTGTTACAGCTATCGCGCGCCGTTTCCCGGATGCACGTGTGACGCTTGATCCAAATGGTGCGTGGTTTTTAGATGAAGCAATTGCTTTAGGTAAACATTTAAAAGGTGTGCTGGCCTATGCAGAAGACCCGTGTGGTGCAGAGCAAGGTTATTCAAGCCGTGAAATTATGGCTGAGTTTAAGCGAGCAACGGGGTTACCGACCGCCACGAATATGGTTGCGACCGACTGGCGGGAAATGTCGCATAGTATTCAATTGCAAGCTGTTGATATTCCATTAGCTGACCCGCATTTCTGGACATTGGAAGGTTCGGTGCGTGTTTCTCAGTTATGTAAAATGTATAACTTAACGTGGGGATCGCATTCAAATAATCACTTTGATATTTCCCTTGCCATGTTTACCCATGTTGCGGCGGCTGCCATGGGTAATGTGACTGCAATTGATACGCACTGGATTTGGCAAGAAGGTACAGATCAACTGACTAAAGCACCGCTTGAAATTAAAGACGGTAAAATTCAGGTACCAACAGCACCGGGACTTGGTGTCGAACTTGATTGGGACCAAATTAATCAAGCCCATGAACTTTATAAATTAAAAGGTTTAGGGGCACGTAATGATGCGGATGCGATGCAATTTCTAATTCCTAATTGGACTTTTAATAATAAAAAGCCATGTTTGGTTCGTTAATCTGACTCGATTCGTATTTAAATATTGAATTGATAGCTGTCCTTTGGGGCAGCTTTTTTATTGCTATAAAAAAATTAATTTTAAAAAGAAAAAAGATATTGAAAGAAATTAGATTGATGATGTAAGATGTCTGACAACATAAACACGTATGGAAACTTGCAAATGGATGCTCTTGAGTTAAAAAACATTATTTCTGATGGTTTACTGTCTTTCCCCGTAACAGATTTCGATCAAAACGGAGATTTTAATAAGTCTTCTTATGCAAAACGTCTTGAGTGGTTAGCTCCATACGGCGCAAGTGCTTTATTTGCTGCAGGTGGTACAGGTGAGTTTTTCTCATTAACTGGCAATGAATATTCTGAAGTAATTAAAACTGCGGTAGATACATGCAAAGGCAGTGTACCGATTATTGCTGGGGCAGGTGGTCCGACACGTCAGGCGATTGAACAGGCAAAAGAAGCAGAGCGCTTAGGTGCACACGGTATTTTGTTAATGCCGCATTACTTAACTGAATCAAGCCAAGAAGGTTTAATTGAACATGTTAAGCAAGTATGTAACTCAGTAGACTTTGGCGTAATTTTTTATAACCGTAGCGTTTCAAGATTAAATCTCGATTCGATCCAAAAGTTAACTGAGATGTGCCCGAACTTAATCGGTTTTAAAGACAGCTCTGGCCAAATCGATATGATGACGGCAGTGACTCAAACTATTGGAGACCGTTTGTCATATTTAGGTGGCTTGCCGACAGCAGAAGTTTTTGCAGCGCCATATAAAGCCTTAGGTTGCCCAGTTTATTCATCAGCTGTATTTAACTTTATTCCAAAGACTGCTATGGAGTTTTATAACGCGCTTCGCAGTGATGACTTTGAAACAACCAATCGTTTGATTAAAGATTTCTTCTTGCCACTGATTAAAATTCGCGACCGTAAATCAGGTTATGCGGTAAGCATGATTAAAGCAGGTGCCAAAATTGTTGGGCATGATGCCGGTCCTGTGCGTCCACCATTAAGTGATTTAACTCAAGCAGACTATGAAGATTTGGCTGCGCTCATTGCGACACTTGGTCCGCAATAATTCTAACTGTTTAGGTATTGGAGCTTTAAAATGAGTAAAAATAACGGTCGGCAGTTTATTAATGGTCAACGCGTTGCTGTAAATGCGCCAGCTCTAGAAAGTATAGCTGCAAAAGACTATCAGCCAACAGGTTATGTATTTAGTCAGGCAACACTTGAAGAAGTAGATCAGGCTGCTCAAGCTGCGCATAACGCTTTTTTAGTTTATAGCCAAACGACTCAAGAACAACGTGCATCTTTTCTTGAAGAAATTGCTCGCCAAATTGAAGCATTGGGTGCGAACTTGCAAGAGGTTGCTTCACTTGAAACAGGTTTGCCACTTGCTCGTCTTCAAGGGGAGACAGGGCGGGTTACTGGCCAGCTAAGACTATTTGCTGAACTTTTACGCCGCGGCGATTTTTATGGTGCCCGTATTGATGTGGCATTGCCAGAACGTAAGCCTTTGCCGCGTGTTGATTTGCGTCAATATAAAGTTGGGGTAGGACCAGTTGCCGTGTTTGGTGCAAGTAATTTTCCACTTGCATTTTCAACTGCAGGCGGTGATACCGTAGCTGCTTTAGCAGCAGGGTGTCCGGTTGTCTTTAAAGCACACTCTGGACATATGGCGACTGCTGAGCTTGTTGCAGAAGCCATTGAAAAAGCAATTGAAGTTTGCGGTATGCCTAAAGGCACATTCAATATGATTTTTGGCGGCCGTATTGGTGCAAACTTGGTCGAACATCCACTGATTCAGGCAGCCGGTTTTACAGGTTCACTTGAAGGAGGAATGGCGCTTTATAACCTTGCGCAGAGCCGTCCTCAGCCGATTCCATTTTTTGCTGAAATGTCGAGTGTGAACCCTGTGGTGGTTTTACCTGAAGCACTTCATTCACGTGGTGAACAGATTGCACAAGATACGGTTGCTTCTTTTAATATGGGATGTGGCCAGTTCTGTACAAAACCGGGTCTAATTTTAGGTATAAAAGGCCCCGAGTTTGATCGCTTTATTACAGCTTTAGCTGAAAATACGCAGAAAGCTGTGCCTCAGGTTATGTTGAATGAAGGTACTTTAAAAAGCTATCGAACTGGTATTGATGCATTAATAAATGAAGCTGGTTTTGAGATCATTGCATCGGGTCAGGAACCTGAGCTAGTTTCTCAAGCAAAAGCCCATCTGTTTAAAGCGGACCAATCTGTTTTATTGTCAGGTAACCCAAAACTACAACATGAAGTTTTCGGCCCGATGTCGATTGTGATTGCGGTCGAAGATGAAGCCACCCTGTTGAAGGGTATTGAAGCTTTAGGTGGACAGCTTACAGCAACCATTATTGGTGATGAAAATGAATTGTCTAAGGCAGGCGAGCTTCTTGATTTGTTAACCCGTAAAGCTGGCCGGATATTGTTTAACGGTTTCCCGACAGGGGTGGAGGTATCGGATGCTATGGTACATGGTGGTCCTTTCCCTGCAACCAGTGATGCCCGTGGCACTTCGGTAGGTACGGGAGCAATTGAGCGCTTCTTACGCCCGGTATGCTTCCAAAATACGCCACAAGTATTATTACCCGATGCACTAAAAGACAGTAATCCACTACAGATTACTCGTCTGGTCAATGGGCAGTTAAGTCAGGCCCAAATTTAAAAATGGTGCAGCTTAATCAAGAGTATTGAGCTGCATATTTTTTAACTTATTCAAAGAATTGTTAAATATTTAAATAAGCACAAATTGCTTACTTTTTAAATATGAGTGGTGGTTTAATAAGTGAGAGAAAATATTTTATTTTTAATAACTTAGGGGTCTAAAAACCGAATATGACTATCGGCTAAGTTTATAGTAAAATGAATTTTATAATTTTTTTCAACATTTCATGAGTTCTTCAGATTATGTCTAGCGCAATTAAACCTAGATCAACAAAAAAACTAAGCCAGATTATTGTAGAACAACTGATCGAAAAAATTCAGTCTGGAGAATTTAAAGTTGGAGAAAAGATCCCGACCGAACTTGAATTAATTGAAACTTTTGAAGTAAGCCGTTCTGTCATTCGCGAAGCAATTACTGAGTTGCGTTCATTAGGATTTGTCGAGACTCGTCACGGGATTGGTACTTTTGTCAAAGAGCAGACAGTTGAGCAAAATTTTCTGTTGTCTAATGCCAGTTTAGAAACCATTAATGACATTATTTCCTTGCTTGAGCTTAGGATTAGTCTTGAATCTGAAGCTGTCTTTTTAGCATCTGAGCGCCGTAAGCAAATCCATATTGATAAAATGAAAGCTGCGCTTGAAGACTTTGAACGACATATTTCTTCAGATGCAAATGATGGTACGGTAAAAGCTGACTATGATTTCCATATTGCCATTGCTGAAGCTTCTGAAAACCAATATTTCGTTGATTTTTTAAAGTATCTTGGCGAAAAAATTATTCCACGTGCACGTGTTAAATCTATTGAGCAAAGTCCTGAAAATCGCGAAGAATATTTAAAAGCGGTTCACCATGATCATGTCAATATTTATAACGCAATTGTGGATCAGGACGGTTTATTGGCCCGACAAATGATGCGAGCTCATTTGTCTAAGAGTATTAAAAAGTTTAAGCAGTAAAGCTTGAGCTAAGATCAAGATAAAAAAGAGAGAGCTTATTTAAGCTCTCTTTTAATTTTATAGGGTGTTATTTACAGCTAAAGTTTTCAGCTTTTTCGCTATCACCTTGACCATTGTAACGAGCAATCAGTGGGTAAGGACAAAGTGGACGGGTACGGTCTGGTGCCCAGTCTGGTGGAAGTTCAGTATTCACTTGACCACTCGGGTTACCTGCACCGCGTGCAGTTGCAATGATTTTGTCAGGTGCTTGCCCATATTCGACCCAATTAACTAAAGCAGTCAATGCGTCAAATTGGTCGGTCGCAATGCCATCACGGGTATGGTTCATACCCGGAACTCTAAAGAAACGCGCAAATTCAGGCGCTGTACCTTTCGCATCATTTTTATAGTGTTGTAGCAGTTGATCGTACCAATTTTGGGTGTCATCTACAGAGAAAACGCCATCTGCTGTGCCTTGTACCACAATCATTTTTCCACCGTGATTACGGAGTTTATCTAGATTGAGTTCATCGGGTGGCATCATGAATGACATGGAACTTTCGGTATAGACATCATTGGTTGCCGAGAGTTTTGGATAGTCGGTATCGAAGTTAAAATTAAAGGCAAATTGTCTAGAGTTTTGAGTCACAGTTGGGTCTGGTGGAACCTGAAAAAGAATGCCGACTGCAACGGGGTCACGCGCTGTTCCCACCGAAGATTCAAATTTCCAGCTTGCCCAGTTACTGCCGACTAAACCCGGGTCGAAAGGTTGGGTTGCATAAAGTGCTTGTCCAGCAGAGTTTACAGGTCCGCGGTAAATGTTGGCTAATACATCAATTTGTTCGGTGCTTAAACAAGTACTATCTCTTGTGCTTGAGCAAACGGGTACATGCTTATGAATATCAAAAGCCGTACGACAAGATTCGACATCTTGAACTAGTCCATCTGCGACACCGTCCAAGGCATCGCATCGATCTAAAATCGCTTTTGCTAAAACTTTACGCTCTGAAAGAGTAAGTGCGGTACTTAGGTCATTTTCATCTGTTGCGACACGACGGAGCTGCTGTGCTGTATAGAGTTGAGCCGCAGCTGCACGAGGTAAGTGAAAACCTGGTGTACTTGCCAAAATTCCATCATATTGGTCACCCAAACGAGTTGCTGCAATCATGGCATGACGCCCGCCGTTAGATGTACCGCCGGCATAGGAGCGGTCTGGCAATTTACCATATGCGGCTTTAATTAGGTTTTTTGCCATAGGCGTGAGTTTGGTAATCGCACCGTAGCCGTAGTTGATTCTGGCTTGAGGGTCTAAACCGAACATTGGATTTTGTGAAGCATTATGTCCTGCGTCGGAAGAAATGACCGCAAAACCATCATGTAGGGCATTGGTGAGTGGGCCGCCGCTGCCGACCTGACCTGTTGCAGGAACTAAATTACCATCGGTTCCGCCATTGCCTTGATAGAGGAAACGGCCGTTCCAGTCTATTGGTAAGCGCATTTCAAAACCAATTTGATAAGTTTGTCCATCGACAGGGCTTACCCGTTGATCCATATAACCTTTGACCAAACAATGTGCGCCAATCGGTTTGTTGGCGACAGTCAATGTACCTGCTTCTTGAAGGGTAGCTGAGCTAATAACGGTATTGTTGTACTGAAATCCGAGTAAGTCTGAACAGCTTCCTGTCATTTTTACGCCAACAGCAGGAGATAACTGCGGTGGTTTGGTTATTGACGGAACCGTTGTGTCATCATTATCACTTCCACAGCCTGCCAAAGAACCAAGTATGGCAAGCACCAAAGCGGAGCGGGTCAAAATTCGTTTATTGTTGGTGTAATTCATTTATTCATATCCTTATTGAATGAATGTTTGTAATTAATCTAAAACCAGAAAATTAGCTGTGCTTCGTGCAATCATTTTGTTGTTTTGCCAAGCTTCACTTTCGAGATTCAGTACGGTTTTGCCTTGTTTAATGAATCGGCATTTTGTAATAACTTCGCCCACAGCACAGGGTCTTAAAAAATCCATCGTTAAGTTGATGGTGGTGGCTGGTTTACGGTCATTAGCGAGATATGCAAAAAGTCCCATCACATCGTCAAGCATGGCGCAGATCATGCCGCCTTCAACGGTGCCGCGTGGATTGGTAAAGCTTTCTAGCGCCGTGTAGTGGATGGTGAGTTCAGTGTTTTGGTCATTCCAATGGATATTATGTCCACCCAAATGCTGATGGATGGGCGGTAAGTGTTCTAAAGTTTTTTGATCCATAATGAAGGCTCCATCCTTTTTGTAGGTGTTATAAAAATTATTATTTCAGGGTATAGGCATCATAAATAACTGCTTTACCCAAGCGCATTGCACTGCCTACCGCAACGGTCTGGTTAAGCCATGAGTATTTTGGTGAGCTGGTTTCAAACTGCATGGTAATTTTGAAATAGTAGTTTTTCGGGTCGACATCTTTGCCTTGGGCAAGCTGTTTTAGCGTCTCTGCCGAGCCATGGCGGTAACCTTTGGTTTGAAGGTAAATAAGCGCACCGTCATCGGTTTCCAACAAATATCGCGTATCAATAATGGCCAGTCCTTTATTGTCAACGATTTGCCAATCTGCACCATTATTTAAAATGCGGCCCTTAAGTGATTTGCCTTCAAATGTCCCACCGGTAATGGGAATAATTCGGCGTTTACCTGCATCACTGGTGGTGCCTAACTCCCAAACAGGCGCATTTAAATCAACACTAAATTTTGCTAAAGGCTCAAGCTGAATAGGTGGTGGGTTATATTGAGTTTCGGCATGAGTTAGGCCAATGAGACAAATTCCGCAGAGTAGCGTTACAACTTTCTTCATGATGAATTTCCCGAAATAAAAAGAGGTTCTATGTGTGACAGAACCTCTGGTTTTGAATTATTTAAATTTCCATGTGTAGTCGATGTTGAGACGGGTTTCGTTTACAGGTTTGATATTGGCTGTAGAGAGCATGTTGTTGTCATAAATGGCGTAGCGTGCGCGTAACCCTAGATTTTTTAACCAACCACTTTGAACGGTGTAGCCTAAATCAAAGTCTGTTTCGCGTTCTTTTAGATTGGTTCCACCTAAGTTGGGTGCATAAATATTGTGACCTGTGGTGTAACGAGTCATAAAACGTAAACCCGGTACATAATCTTTAAAGTCATATTCATAACGGAAGCTATAGGCTTTTTCTTTTGGGTTTAAAAACTCACCTGGCCATGTATCAATGAGTAGACCCGTTTCACCTCCCGTTAAATACGGGAACGCGGTGTCGCCGTGATGTTGGAAGGTTCCAAAAATAAATTTATGGTTTTGATGTTTAAGTTCGAAATGCGCATGATAAAGATCATTATCGACTAAACCTGCTTTTGCTTGTCCATCATCTCGGCTGCGGTAGTAGCGTAATTGTGAACTAAAGTTGGTGGTGTCATTAATTTTATGTTGGTGTAAAGCACCGACCATGGTTTGGTTATAAAGATCGTCAACATCCATATAAAAAGCGGTGAGCTTGAGTGCAGGATTAAACTGATAGTTTCCACCTAAATAATAAAGTCCATCAGTTTCGGCACTTTTAAATCGTCCATTTACGCCTGAAATTTTAATTTTTTCATAGTTGGTCGAATCCCGATGATTCACTTTATCGAGGTAGGCTGCCTGTAAATCAAAATCTTTAATATCTTTACTGGTCAGTGAAATTCCTCGATAAGTTTGAGGAAGCAAACGAGCAGGTGAAGCCACTAAAACAGGATTCATTGGCATTAGGGTACCGATGCGTAGCTCGGTCTGGCTCATTTTCGCTTTTGCTGTGACCCCAATTTCGCCATAAGAGTCGGTAGGCTCATTGGTGCGCGTGTCTCTAGGTAAGTTTCCTGTACCTCCGTGCTCGGCATCGGCATCGAGTTTAAAGCCTGCCGTTGCAAGCACATCCAGCCCGAAACCGACAGTCCCTTCGGTATAACCTGAATTGGCTTTAAGAATAAAACCTTGTGTCCAGTCCTTGGCAGCAGGGTAAGCAGATTGCTCTTGGTAGTCGCGGTCAAAATAGAAATTTCGCGTGGTGAGTTCTACTGAACTATTATCAATAAAACTGCCAGCCCACACTGAACCTGAGAGCATAAGGGTAGAGTACATCCATAATTTCGACATAGCATTTCTTCCTGAAATAACATTTTTTGTTTTCAACAAGGCATAGTTGTTGTGTCTGCCTTGTTTGGTTTTTAAATCGAATTATTTTCCGAGCAGTTCTCGGGCGACGATTTCTTTCATAATTTCATTGGTTCCCCCATAAATTTTTTGTACCCGCGCATCCACAAAAAAGCGTGAAATCGGGTATTCCTGCATGTAACCGTAGCCACCAAAAAGCTGAAGTAATTGGTCAATCACTTCACATTGGGCATCGGTAATAAAGCATTTCAGTGCGGCAACTTGAGTCACGCTTAACTGGTGTTGTTGATAAAGCGCCGCACATTGGTCTACAAAAGCTTGGGTGGCTTTGGCTTTGATTTGCGCGTTTGCGAGAACAAATCGTGTGTTTTGCATTTGGCTTAAAGGTTGCCCGAAAGCTTTACGCTCCAGCACGTAGTCTTTGGTGAGTTCTATGGCACCTAAAATTGACCCCAAAGCCATCATAGAAATACTCAAACGTTCGCGAGGTAACTCTTGCATTAAATAAGCAAAGCCTTGTCCTTCTTCCCCCAGACGCTGAGTTGCAGGCACATAAACATCATCAAAAAACAGTTCGGCTGTATCTTGGGCATGCAGCCCGATTTTTTGTAAAGAGCGACCTTTTTTAACGCCGTCTAAAGCAGCATCAACTAATAATATTGAAATGCCTTTTGCTTTAGCTTGAGGGTCAGTTTTTGCCACCAAAACAATCAGGTCGGCATGCAAGCCATTTGATATAAATGTTTTTGAACCATTAATACGGTAATGATCATTTTCTAAAATGGCTTGAGTGCGTATGGCTTGTAAGTCTGAACCCGCGTTGGCCTCTGTCATGGCAATGGCAGTGACGACTTCACCTGTCACCATTTTCGGTAACCAATAGCGTTTTTGCTCTTCGGACCCGATATTTTGCAGGTAAGGAGAAACCAATTCATTTTGCCCACCAATGGCAACAGCTAAAGACGCAAAGCCCGCTTGAGCAGTTTCTTGAACCAGCATGAGGGAGTAATGAACAGGAGCGCCATAGCCGCCATATTCCTCAGGCACATCAACACACAAAAAACCATTTTCCCCAAGACGAAGCCATAGATCACGTGGGATAAGACCATCGTGTTCCCATTGTTCGTAGTAGGGAGCAACCTGTTCTTTTAAGAACCTGCGATAGCTGTCCCGAAATAGTTCAAATTCTGTATCGTGTGGCATGTTGAACCTTTTTTGGCAAAAGTGAGGCTAAGGCCCAAACCGAAGTTTGAGCTTCCTTTTTTATTTCAATTGCTTATTGTTTTAAGGTGGGCACCCGAATAATCAGCGGGTTATCAGTCTGCTTTTGATAAAGCTCATCAATTAAAGCGGCACGACGTTTCGTAATACTGCTTTGATTGAGGTTGCCTTTATCGGTCACTTCGCCGGCATCGAGTTGAGGTGGCTCGGTCATTAAATAAAGCATTGAGACTGTATTTGAACTGCCAGTCGCATCTTTATTAAAGGTCGTTAAAAATTGGCGGAACCATTGCTGGACTTTAGGATGCTGTAATATCTCTGTTGCAGAATGTTCACCAAGCTTAAGACCTGCATATTGAGCACAAGCATCTAGTTTTGGAAAAATCAAAAAGCCAACCGCATTTAGGTTTGAACCTGTAATGCAGACATCTTGAATCAGTAAATTACCTTGAATGAGCACTTTGTTGCGTAGTGTGCCGACATTCACAAAAGTGCCTGTATTGAGTTTAAAGTCTTCGGCAATTCGTCCGTCGTACATTAGGCCTATGGTTGGATCATTGATGTCGACCAAACGAACGGCATCGCCTGTATGGAAAAAGCCTTCATTATCAAAAATAGTACTTTGCTGGTCCGCCTTTAAGCGCCAATAGCCTTTCATGACATGTTTGCCACGAACACAGAACTCAAGTTTGTCACCACATGGCACTAGCTTAATTTCACATCCCGGAGCAGGGTAACCAATAAAGCCAGCCATCACGCGTGGGCCAGTTGTAAAAGCACAAGAGGGAGCAGTTTCAGTCATGCCCAATCCGCTCATAATACGGATTTTTTCTCCGCAATGTTGCTGAGCAATTTTATCGAGTCTGTTCCAGCCCGCTTCTGAAAGCGCGGCGCCTGCAAAGAATAGAATTTTAACTTTGGCAAAAAAGCGGTCTCTTAATTCTTCATCTTTTTCTAACGCTTCGGTGAGTTCTTCCCAACCTTTTGGCACATTTAAATAAACTGTTGGAGAAATTTCTTTGAGATTACGAATAGTTTCGTCAAATTTTCCTGCAACGGGTTTGCCATCATCAATGTAAATCGTACCGCCGTTATAGAGTGCGATGCCGACATTGTGACTGCCGCCAAATGTGTGGTGCCAAGACAGCCAGTCGAGTAGGACAGGCGGTGTTTCTTCAAACTCAGGGAAAGTCTGCAATAACATTTGCTGATTAACACACAACATTAAATGTGTGGTCGGTACAGCCTTAGGTAATTTAGTTGAACCTGATGTAAACAGAAATTTGGCAATCTGGTTTTCATCAAGGGTTTGATAAAACTCTTGAACATTTGAAACTGGTGTATCTAACAGCGATTGAAAAGACGTGCAGATCTGATCGCCCACTATCCCTTTATTGGTTACCACTTCAATATCGGATGTAATGCATGCCTGAATGGCTTTGGCAAAAGCTTGTCCATCGCTGGCATAAACCATACCAGGTGTGAGCACTTCAAACACATGTTTGAGTTTGCCGAAGTCTTGAGAAATCAGAGAGTAGGCAGGGGAAATAGCAGAGAAAGGCACACCCGCCAGCATGGCACCCATAGAGAGTGTTAAATGTTCGAGATCATTACCACTTAAAATAACCAGTGGTCGTTCTTGGCTTAAATTACGGTCATGCAAAGCCTGAGCAATGTGCCATGCGCGTTGTAGAACTTCTGCATAACTCAGTTTGACCCATTCGCCTTGAGCATTGCGTTTTGCTGCAAAAATATGGTCGGGTTTGGTTTGTGCAAAATGAATTAACCGATCTGTCAGTTTTTGTGGATACGGTTTTAATTGCTCTTTTGGGCTGATATAGAGCGTTTGATCTTTATAGTGATAATGAATATCGTGTTGCCCTAATTTTACGAACCGTTCGCGGTCTTGTGATTGAGTGGCATTCATTTGCATTTCTTTCACTCCATGGAAAGCGCATCACTGCGCTTTATTTTTTGCATCATGCAATTTTTATTTAATATGTCGGTATTCGCATTAGCCTGACTAAATCGGGTAATGACGTGATTGGGTTTGAATGGTAATCCAGCGTAGTTCGGTAAATTCGACAACAGAGACTTTACTACCAAAACGTCCGTAACCACTCGATTTTGTTCCGCCAAATGGCATTTGCGCTTCGTCATGTACGGTTGCGCCGTTAATATGACAAATACCCGAATCAATCTGTTTAGCGACTTCTAATGCCTGTGAAATATTCTGGCTAAATACTGCCGAAGACAGACCAAACTCGCTGTCATTTGCCAGTGCTATGCCTTCTTCAATACTTGAAAAACGTTGAACTGTGCATACAGGTCCAAATGATTCTTCGCGGTAAAGCAGCATGTCTGGTTTAATATTGAGTACCAGCGTCGGTTGCATGGTGGTGTCTTCAATATGAATGCCTAAAGGTAAGTCAGCACCTTTGTTTTGGGCATCTTCTAGCAAATGTTGAATACGGTTTGCAGCGCGGCGACTTTCTAAAACACCCAATACATTGTCTTTTGAGGTTGGATTACCTGCCTGAATAGAACGGGTTTTCTCAATCAACTTTTCAATAAACTGGTCGGCAATTTTATCTTGAACCAAAACACGTTCGGTCGACATACAAATTTGACCCTGATTAAAGAATGCTCCAAAAGCGACTGCATTTACGGCTTCATTAATGTCAGCTTCATTTAAAACCACAACAGGGGCTTTACCACCGAGTTCGAGTAAAACAGGTTTTAAATATTTAGCAGCAGTCTCGGCAATAATTTTTCCAACTTTAGTTGAACCGGTAAAATTAATGCGTTTCACAGCTGGATGAGACACTAAGCGCTCTACGATTTGTGGTGCATCTTCGGCGGCATGCGTAATCACATTCACGACACCTTCACCCAGACCTGCTTCATGTAACACTTCACCAATGAGACGATGTGTTGCTGGACAAGCTTCCGATGCTTTTAATACCACCGTGTTTCCACAAGCCAAAGGCATGGCAAGCGCACGTGTTGCCAAAATGACAGGGGCGTTCCAAGGTGCAATTCCTACAATCACACCACAAGGAACTCGCACACCCATCGCAAGATTGCCTGGCACATCTGACGGAATCAGGCTTCCGTCAATTTGTGTGGTCATTGCTGCTGCTTCACGTAACATGTTGGCAGCAAGGTGAACGTTAAACCCATACCATGTTGCAGTTGAACCTGTTTCTTGCATTCCAGTTTGAATGAATTGCTCGGTTTTTTGGTCCATTAAATCGGCTGCTTTTAATAAGCGTAAACGACGCTCGGTAGGCGAGAGTTTCGACCATACTTTAAAAGCTTGCTGTGCCGAATCGATTGCACGATCAACATCTTCCAATGTTGCAGCAGCAGCTTTAGTTGCTACCGTTCCATCAATTGGACTAATACGCTCAAAAGTTGCCTGATTTGATGCATCAACAGATTGACCGTGAATAAGTAACTGTACATTTTGCATGGGTTGCGTCCTTACATTGCCATTAAAGAATCAAAAGTTAACCAGTACGTTTATAGCTCTGTAAACCCGGTTTAATTGATTTTTCATCTAAAAATTGTTTCAAACCTTCTTGGCGACCATTCTCGGTATCTCGGTGGATACATTGATCGAGTTTGGCATATAAGTAATCTTCGTTTTGGTCCCAAGTGAGTTCACGACAACGCTTAAATCCATTTTTAGCGGTACGAAGAACTACTGGGTTTTTCTCAAGTAAGCAATTTGCAAGTTCAGTCACTTCTGCTTTTAATTGGGCAAGCGGTACGCTTTTATTTACCAAGCCCATGGTTTCAGCTTCTTTACCGCTAAAAGTTTTACCCGTCATGATGTAATACAAAGATGCACGATGACCTACCGTATCTGCCATGGCTTTGCTTACAAGGTTGCCCGGTGGGATACCCCAGTTAATTTCAGATAAACCGAAAGTTGCTTCATCTGCTGCAATTGCTAGGTCACATGCCACTAAAGGTGAGAAACCGCCTCCAAAGCACCAGCCATTGACCATAGCAATGGTTGGTTTTGAATACATACGAAGAAGTTGCCACTGCCAACGACATGAGTCACGACGAATACGCTCTTGGAAAATCTCTGGTTGAGTATCGACTTCACGGAAATATTCCTTCAAATCCATACCCGCTGTCCAAGAGTCACCTGCACCGGTCAGAACCAAAACTTTAGCATTTTGATCAAGCTCAAGGGTTTCAAGCACATCAATCATTTCACGATTGAGGGTTGGGCTCATGGCATTTTTCTTTTCAGGGCGGTTTAAAGTGACCCATGCAATTCCATCTTCAACTTTAACATCTACTGTTTCCCAGCGGTTTTCATAACTCATCTTCATACTCCTTGAATGATTTCTTGCTGTTCTGGGATTTAATCTAATATCAGTTAAACTTACATTCAAGTCTTTTTTGGAAAATTTCATAAATATTTTATAATTTGTTGTATTTTAAAAATTAATTATTTTAAAAATTAATTTTAAATAAAAATATGTTGATTTTTTAATAAGTTTAACTGATATTTTTGGTGTGTTTAAAAATAATACACAAAGGGCTAAATGGAACGACTAGTCAATAAAGGACAACACAATGGAAAAAATATCAGGACAGCCTTCAAGGGCAAAAATAACGTTGCTACTGTGCTTTGCCATAGCAATTTTTGAAGGCTTTGATCTTCAATCAATGGGGGTAGCCGCTCCACGAATGCGGGCTGAGTTTATGTTAGATAATGCCCAGATGGCGTGGGCATTTAGTGCTGCAATTTTGGGAACACTCCCAGGCGCAATATTAGGTGGTCGGTTTGCCGATATTGTCGGGCGTAAGAAAATTCTGATTTTTAGTATCTTACTTTTTGGAATTATGTCTTTGCTAACCGCCTATGCGGCCAATTTTAGTCTGTTACTGCTTATTCGTTTTTGTACGGGTTTGGGAATGGGTGGGGCGCTACCCATGATGATTACGCTTGCCTCTGAAGCTGTACCAGACCAGCACAAAGGTACTGCGGTTAGTGTGATGTATAGTGGCATTCCTTTTGGTGGCTTACTCACTTCTGTCGTTGCTATGTCGTTGGCAGGCGATGCAGAGTGGCGTCATATTTTCTATATCGGGGGGATTGCGCCTATTTTACTAATCCCACTGATTATGCGCTTTTTACCTGAGTCAAATGACTACCTGCAACGCAAAGTTCAAGCACAGCAAACCACGCCATTCTTTGAGGTTTTATTTGCGAAAGAACGCCGTATGTCGACCATTCAGCTTTGGATAAGCTTTTTCTGCACGCTGGTGGTGTTGTATTTCTTGTTGAACTGGTTGCCGTTACTCATGGGTGCGCAGGGATTATCAAAACTACAGGCGAACTATGTACAGATGGGCTATAACGTTGGCGGAATTTTAGGTTCGGTTCTGATGGGCGTATTGCTTGATAAATTACGCATGAGCTTTGTGATTAAGCTAATTTATCTCGGCATTTTATTCTCACTATGCTGTTTAGCAATTTCTCCAACCGTTGCTTTACTTGCACTTTCGGCAGTGGGTTGTGGCTTATTCATTGTGGGTGGGCAATCGGCGTTGTATGGTTTGGCTGCCATGTATTATCCAACCGAAATGCGTGGAACCGGAGTTGGCGCTGCGGTTGCAATCGGGCGTATTGGTTCGTTTGCTGGACCTTTAATGGCTGGTTTTTTACTCTCGCTTGGGCAAAGCTCGACCATCGTAATTGGTTCAAGTATTCCAGTGATCTTAATTGCAGCGATCTCTGCATTACTTCTTGTCAAAAAACCTAAACAGCCTGTACATTTAGTACAAAGCTCAGGTGCTCGCTAAGTTTTAACGAAAGTATGGGGTTAGAACCTCATACTTTCACTACAGATTTTCTTATGATGATTGAAAGGTTATGGTACGTTCGAATTTAGTTCAAAAAAAAGTAGAAGATGAGCCTAAGTTAAGTTACATGATTGCTCGTGTTGACCGAATTATTAGTAAACATTTAACAGAACATTTAAAAGAGCTTGAAATTACCTTACCGCAATTTACCGCACTTTCTGTTTTAGCTTCAAAAAGTAATTTATCCAATGCCAAGCTTGCTGAGCGTTCTTTCATAAAGCCGCAATCTGCCAATAAAATCTTGCAAGATTTACTGGTGAATGGCTGGATTGAGAAAAAACCGGACCCGACACATGGCCGCCGTATTTTAATTACCCTGACCGAAAGCGGGATTGAAAAGTTAAACAAATGCAATGAAGTGGTTTTAAAAGTCGAAGAAAAAATGCTTGAAGGCATTGATATTAACTTGGCTTATTTAATTCGTAATAATCTCGATATTATGGTCAATAATCTTAAAAACCTTTGATGAAAGGTAGATTGCAATTTAATTTATTAAACGCAGTACAAATGCTTAAGCACTGATTCACACAGAAAATTGATTTCATTTTGCAAATGAACTTGCTAGCATCGAAGTGACGTTTTTGATGATGTGTGGCAACGAATGTCTTCAGGACAACAAGTTTTACTAAAACTAAGAAAAATGATTATTTCAGGGGAACTTGAAGGCGGTGCCAGAATTGCCGAGATTCCTACTGCCGAGTTACTTGGCGTTTCACGTCAGCCTGTTCGTATAGCCTTTCGGTTGCTCGAACAAGAAGGTCTCCTCATTAAAAACCCAACTCGTGGTTATACGGTTCGTGAAATTTCCGGAAAACTGGTGCATGACGCACTTGAAGTGCGCGGTGTGCTTGAAGGGTTGGCTGCGAAAACTTTGGCAGAGCAAGGCTTAAGCGAAGAGCAGAAAAAGACGTTGCAACATTGTATTCAGGAAACTGAAAAACTCTTTAATGAAAAAGACGAGTTTGGCGATGCTGAACTGGAACGTTATCACCATTTTAATGTCATTTTTCATGACACCATTATTGAGGGTGCGCAAAACGTTGCGCTCATCCAAGCGTTGGCTAAAAACAACCAATTGCCAATGGCTTCTGCCCAAGCCATTACCTATGACCAGAACCAAGCTTTATCGGAATATCGCCGTTTGCACTATGCACATTTGCAGCATTGTTCGATTTTCGATGCATTGGTAAATCGTCAGGCAGGGCGTGCTGAAACATTAATGCGCGAACACAGTAGTGTGGTGATTTTAGGTGAAACCCTAAGAAATGTTCTCAGCGCTTAAAGTGAAAAGTTCCTTTATTTTTGAATAAAGGAACTTTCGAGTTAAAGCTCGATCACAAGATGTTTAGTTTTTGCACGAGAACAACAAGGCGTAAATTGGTCATTTAGGGCATGTTCCTCATCGGTCATAAATAGATCCCGATGATCAGGTATACCTTCTACCACGCGGGTAATACAGGTACCGCAAATACCTTGTTCACATGAAACAGGAATATCAAAGCCATTTGCAATTAATGCTTCTGTTGCAGTCTGCTCTGGCAATACTTCAATTCGGCGGCCCGTACCTTTCACTTCAATTGTAAAAGCTTCATCATTAGACGTATCTACTTTTTGCGCGACAAAATGCTCTTGATGTAACTGTTCGCTATGCCAACCCGCTTGTTCGGCTGAGCTCATGACAAACTGCATAAACCCTGTAGGTCCACACACATATAAGTGTTTATCAGGTGAAGCTTGGCCTAAAGCCTCTACCATATTACATTCGGTGTCTGGTTGGCCTTGAATGTGAAAATGAACTTGGTCACCAAAGTGTTCGGTTAAGTTGCCATAGAAGGCAATCATTTCATGACTACGAACAAAGTAGTGTAATTCGAAAGGAAAATTGGCTGACTTAAGCCGATATGCCATCGACAAAATAGGGGTAATACCAATACCACCAGCAAATAAAACTGCCTGTTTGGTTTGTGGGTGAATCTCAAATAAATTACGCGGTTCACCAATCTTTAAATGGTCGCCTTCACGATATTCAGTATGGATACAACGTGAACCACCGCGTGAATTGGCATCATGTAAAACACCAATCACGTAACGATGTTTTTCACTGCAGCAGTTTGAAAGTGAATACTGACGGGTGAGGCCATTTTTCAGATGCACATCAATATGTGCACCTGCTTCAAAACTCGGCAGCTCCGCACCATTTGCTGCAACCAATTCAAATGCACGAATAGTCGGGGTGAGCTGGTGAATTTTTTGAATGATAACGTCCATGTTCATGCTCCTTTAAATAATCCGAATGTTTGGAAACTTCTGTGTGGACGTTTCAGGAGGTGTTTTATTTTCTTCGGCAAGTAGTCGGTCAATGACCTTACGAGACTGGACACCGCCTGCGTCGATGTTGAGCATCAGTAACTTGCGATGTGGATTATTTAAAATGTTTTGCTGCTGTTGCTCCAGCATTTCTAAATCTTCAGTAAAGATTTTGCCTTGGCCTTCACGAATTTGATCGGTGAGTTCAGCATTATCTGGCTGGAAGTTACGTGCCATTCCCCAGAAATACCAATGTGATGTTTCAGTTTCCGGTGTAATAAAATCGACCACGATTGAGGACACTTTTTTGTCTTTCGGTGCGTGATAACCACCATGTCCAGCATGCGCTACACCTACTTCAATGTGAACATTACTTGGCGCAAAGAAGTGGCAACGTTGCCAACGGTCGACAGGTACATCATCTGCTAAATGATTGCCGCGAAGGGCCATTTGCCAAAATGGAGGTGCGATCACATTTTCCATATAGCGTTCGGTAATGACATGGTCACCGTCAACTTTAGTCACTGGCAGGGCTTCATCAATTTCTTTTTGCCCAATACTGCTTGAGTGAACATAGGTCTCATGGGTTAAATCCATTAGATTGTCGATCATTAGGCGATAGTCGCACTGAATGTAAAACAAGCCTCCGCCATAGCTCCATTCCGGATGATCTGCCCATTCTAAAGTTGGGAGTTTTGCTTCATCTGCTAAAGCCTTTTCACCTGGCCATACCCAAATAAAGCCGAACTTTTCAACAACTGCATATGCTTTGTTGCAAGGGAAACCATTTACACGTTGGGCTGGCATTGAAACAGTCTTTCCATCACAACCCATGACTAAGCCATGATAACCACAGACAAGGTTGCCATCTTCGACATAGCCAAGTGAGAGTGGGGCACCACGATGCGGACAAAAATCTTCAACGGCTGCAACTTGGTTTTCTTTACCACGATAAAAAACGATTTTTTCACCACAGATGGTGCGACCTAATGGTTTATCTTGGATTTCTTCTGGACGGCAAGCGACATACCAAGCATTTTTAATAAACATTTGTGACGACTCCTTATCACTTATTGGATCCAATTTATAATAAATAAAAATATTGGTCAATTGATAAGCAGTATATTTATTCAAAAATATTGTTCTTTAAAGTTGGTTGATTTGTCTGTTTTTAACTGTTGTTAAGGACTTCTACGTTTCTTTGGAATTTTGTGGTGAAATTTTTTATTGGTTTATTTGGATCCATAATGGCTATGGTTAAGCCATTATGGGAGTGTAGAGATTTAGAAATTAACCGTATAGTGAAGCATCATGCGCTGTTCATCCAGACTTTTGCCATGTTTGGTGTCGTAGTTAATATTTAAGAAAAGAAACTTAAGATTTTTAACCCAAGCATTTAGGTCGTACTGAATCAACACATCACTTTCTTGCTCAAAATCATTTTGATTCATGGACTGAAATGAATCGCCATAAATATATTTATAGGTCACTTTTAGGCCCTTGATGTAGTCTTTAAAGTCATACGAGGCAACGAAATGATAAGACTTTTCATCTGCTTTGGTAAACGCACCTAAGGTCCAGTTCACCATATGCGGGATGGGTATATTGTCGAGTTTTGGAATACCATCTTTGCCAAAGTTTTCTTGATAGCCAATTCCGGTTGTAAAGTTGCCATGTTTGATGAAATGCATAGCGCCTATGGATGTATTGTCATATTCACCAAGCTTTGATTTACCGACATCGTCGTGGCGAAACACACGTAATTTTGTAGTGTGCTGCTTTGTCCATTGATAATCAAAAGCAAGGTAACTTTGATTGATGAGATCTGTTAAGTAACCATTATAAAATTTCCAGTGGTACCGAGGTGTTTTGCCATCCCACTGAAAGAAATAGAGTCCGTCAGATTCATGTTTTGATATGGCGAGTTTGTGGTAGTCCTCCTCATTTTTAGGTGAATAACGGTTAATCAAACCCAGCTCGAAATTTTGTTGTGGTGTCTTATATTTTAATTCCAAGCCTTTGTAGTTCACTCGTAATTGATGTGTATCCACTTGTGGGGTAAGTGGTGAGTCGGGAATAATTTCACCTATATTCATGCGAAAGTTTTGATATTCAACTCCAGCTCCTAAGCCATATTTAACGTAGTCTTGTGCTTGTTTTTTGGTGTTAGGGTCAAAGGGTATGACCATATCATTGGTATGTTGGTCGCTACTTAGGCGATAAGCATATTGAATGCTTGGATTGAGGTGTAGCTGAACCTCATTAAGTTTGGTTGACCAGTCGCTACGATAGATCAGACCTTGGCTCAAGCTATGAGTATCGGGGCTGGTCCCATTTTCATATTGTCTGTCGAAGTTGAATGTTTTTAGTGTGAGTGTATTTTGAAAATTAACATCGACTGCACTGTGAGCTAAACAGCAGGCAAAGGTCGTCCCTGAGAAGAAAATCCCATAAATAAAAATATGCTTCATTTTTAAATCCGTTTAAAAGCGTTTTACTGTTCTAAATCCGACATGGCTGGTGGCAAGGTCGAGTTCTTGTGGATGCCTCGCGGCAGCACGATAACGCGCGCAATAGTTGGTTGCGCATAAATAAGAGCCACCTTTAATCGTGTATTGCAAAATCTGTTCGTGACTTTGCCGATATTTCGATGGATCCCCCATATGGTGATCTCTTGGCCCTGTATAGGGTGTTTGCGTCCATTCCCATACATTGCCAATCAAGTCGTATAAGCCAAATGGTTTTTTGCTAAAACAACCAACAGGGGCCACATCCTTAAAACCATCTTCCTGAACATTTTTGTATGGAAATTCACCTTGCCAGAAGTTGGCTACAATATGGCCTTCGTGGGTAGGGCCAATATCGGAATTTTGCTGAAAACCTTTAGCTGCATATTCCCATTCAAGTTCGGTCGGTAAGTCATGACCTAGCCAGTTTGCATAAGCATAAGCATCATTCCATGTCACCATGCGAACAGGCTCATGAGGTGCAGGTTGTTTAGAGTTATTTAAGCCCCATGGGTGTTTCCAATTGGCACCTTTTTCAAATCGCCACCATTTTAGTTCTTCAACTGGATGCTCAGGTTGTACAAACATGGCCGCACCGCCTTGCTTTTCTGCATCGGTGACATAACCCGTTTGTTTAACAAACTCTTGAAATTGGGCATTGGTGACTTCAGTTGCATCAATTAAAAAAGCGGGAACGGAAGTTGCCTGTAAGTTTAATGGGCGTTCATCTTCATAACCTTGTGTGGTGCCTAAAACAATTTTTCCTTGCGGAAGCTTGACCATGCCGGCTTCTTTGTTTTTAGGCCAACCCGAAGGAAGGCCCGAATAAGAATTACATTTAGCTTTGCTGCCTAAGTCGGGCAAGGTGGTCTGTTCTAGTTGAGGCGTG
This sequence comes from Acinetobacter sp. 148, assembly GCF_031196675.1. Classification (NCBI taxonomy): domain Bacteria; kingdom Pseudomonadati; phylum Pseudomonadota; class Gammaproteobacteria; order Moraxellales; family Moraxellaceae; genus Acinetobacter; species Acinetobacter sp. 148. Next base: position 105,592 of record NZ_JAVIMT010000041.1, read on the forward strand.
GTTTTTTGGCATGCACCAAGTAAGAGAAACGATGAAAGCATCATGATTTGTTTCATCTGGTTTTCTCTACTTTTTATTGTATTGCTCAAAATCCACAACACCATTTTCATCGGCATATCTTAAATATTTATCATTTAAGACTTTGACGATCTCAGGATGTTCTGCATAAACATTATGTTGCTCATTAAAATCTGTTTTTAAATTGTAGAGTTCCCAACCATGGCTTTTAAATTTAGAAGGTGAGTTTTCAACAAGTTTCCATTCGTCAGTTTTGGCATAGCGGCTGCCATGCAATTCTTTAAAGTCATAATAATTAACAGGGCGAATACGGGCAGTATTATCCTTAAAAGCAGGAATTAGGCTAAAACCAGACGGTTTAATTTTAGTGCTTGAAGCTGGATAGATTTGATTATTTTGAATACCCGCGAGTTCCATAACAGTGGGGAATATATCTCTGACTGTCGCAAAGTTATCGTTGATTCCACGTTGTTTAGAAATTTGTACAGGCGATTTAACAATAAATGGAACACGTACTCCACCTTCTGAAGCAGCTGACTTCCAGTGCGTAAATGGGGTGCTGCTCACTTCGGCCCAGCGTGGTCCCATATAAACATATGAGCTGGCGTTGCCTATATTTTCATAACGATTGTCGGCATCACCCATTGGGAAATTATGATCACCACCTTCAGCGCCGTTATCTGACATAAACACAATCAAAGTGTTGTCATATAAATGATGCTTTTTAAGATATTGAATAACATCGCCCACTCGATCATCTAACTGGGTGACCATGCCAGCATAAACTTCCATTTTACGCGCTTCATATTTGCGCTCTTGTGGGGTGAGTTCATTCCAGCTTTTAGTGCCTAAAGCCTGATTACCACTTTCAGTTGGGTATTCTGCATTTGTAGGAATTAATCCTAATTTCTTTTGACGTTCAAAGCGTTGTTTGCGAATCGCATCATAGCCTTGATTGTATTTACCTTTGTATAAATCTCTATAGTGAGCAGGTGCCTGTATTGGCCAGTGTGGAGCGGTATAGGCGAGGTAGGCAAAAAATGGTTTCTGCGCTTTATTTTTATCTAAGTACTCAAAAGCTTTTTGTGTAAAAAAGTCGGTTGAATAGTAGTTGTCAGGCAGTGTGACCTTTTGACCATTTTCCGTGTATTGGGTGTTGCGCGGATAGTTTTTAGGTTGGTCTTTAAAGTGTAAATCGAAACCATCGAGCAGGGCAAAAGATTGATCAAAACCACGGGCTTTAGGGTTTTGTTCGGGAGCATAGCCTAAGTGCCATTTACCGACCATGAAGGTGTAATAATCTTTAGTCTTTAAAATTTCTGCGAGTGTATAAGCATTTTGCGTTAAGTGACCTGAATATCCATCAATTTTAAGGAGTGCACGCGGACTATCGGCGCCAAACAATTTTTCTTGTCGTTTAGAAGTTTCATACATGGCACCTAAACCTACCAAGTGGTTATCTGCACCTGTCATAAGCTGTGCACGAGTAGGTGAACACATTGATGAAGCATGAAAATTGAAAAGCATTTTTCCTTGCTTTAACAGGCTGTCAATATGAGGTGTTTTAATCTCACTGCCATAGGCACTAATGTCTGAAAATCCAAGATCATCGGCCAAAATAATCATGATGTTGGGTAGTGGCTGATTTTTTGGAGATGCTGCTTGCGTTGTGTAAAACAATTGGCTGGCAAAAAAAAGTCCCAATGTAAGCTGGCTTACTCTTTTGAGTTTCATAACAACAATCCTTTGAAGTTTTATAAATGCATCTTGCATTCCATGGAAATGAACAGAGCTTTTTTGGCTAAAAAATGCTCTGGAATCGATCATAATAGATTTTTTATTGTGGATCCATAAAAATATTCAAACAATCTAATTTTATGTTTTTAATAATTTTATACTTATATAATTTATATGTTTATAGATGTTTTAATAATCAATTTATAATTTTAGTTGATTTTTTGGATCCAAATATTCAGTATAGAAAAAGAGCAGGATGCTCAAAAAAACAAATATTCCTCTAGGTCATGATGGATACGGATATGCATAACCACCCAATCGCTCATATTAGCAATGTCGTGTGTATCTCTTATCCACATTGGGAGATGCACAAATGGAAAGAGATGTTCTAAGTGAGATTAATCACAATAATATGAGCCGTTATCAATGGTTCATCATTTTGATCTGTATTTGTCTCAATATTATTGATGGCTTTGACGTGATGGTAATGGCTTTTACCGCTCCATCCGTGTCAGCAGAATGGTCACTTTCAGGCGCACAAATTGGCTTATTGCTGAGTTCAGGTCTTTTTGGGATGGCTGCCGGTTCAATTTTTCTCGCACCTTTAGCCGATAAAATCGGTCGCCGTTTACTCATCTTGGTTTGTCTTGTGATTGCAGGTCTTAGCATGTTGGGCTGTGCTTTAGTGCAAAGTCACGGTATGTTGGCAGCACTTCGGTTTATTACCGGAATTGGGGTAGGCGGGATTCTTGCGAGTAGTAATGTCTTGGCAAGTGAGTATGCCAATACACGCTGGCGTAGTCTCGCAGTGAGTTTAATGTCTACAGGTTATGGCATTGGTGCGACACTGGGCGGAGTACTCTCACTGGCTTTAATTGAGCATTTAGGTTGGCGTTCAATCTTTTTGGCAGGGGGCATCACAACCATAATGATGTTACTAATTAGCGCATGGTTATTACCTGAATCTTTAGATTATTTGTTGGCGAAAAGACCAAAACAGGCACTAGAACGTATTAACGCAACAGTGAACCGTATGGGTTTAACTGCTTTAAAAGCTTTACCTTATTACGGCCAGAATAATCACAAAAATACAGGTGATATTGGTAAATTATTTTCAGGACAGCAGGGGTTCCAGACACTTTGTCTTTGGTTTGCATTCTTTTTAGTGATGTTTGGCTTTTACTTTGTCATGAGCTGGACACCAAAAATTCTGATTTCAATGGGAATGTCGCCTGAACAAGGCGTAAGTACCGGTATTTTAATTAGTATTGGTGGTATTTTCGGAGCAGCCATTATTGGTTTACTTGCTTCCCGCATGAAAATTTTCTATGCCCTAAGCTTATTTCTGGGATTAACCGCTGTCTGTGTTTTCCTATTTGTCGCCGTTTCATCTCAAGTGAGCATTGCTCTCATAGTCGGTTTATTACTTGGCACACTCATTAATGGCTGTGTGGCAGGTTTATATTCTATTTCTCCAACGATTTACGATGCTGAAATCCGTAGTCGCGGCGTGGGTTATGCAATTGGTTTTGGTCGGATTGGGGCAATCTTATCGCCAACGGTTGCAGGCATTTTCTTAGATAAAGGTATTGCACCTGCAACGCTGTATGCCTATTACGGTGTGGTGTTTATTTTGGCTATTTTCCTGATTTTGAGTTTAGGTAGCGCTTTTTACCGAAGTAAGAAAGAGCAAAACTTCTCACTTAAAACAGCACCTTAATCCATTAAAAATTAAATAGTTGAGTTAAAAAATGAAAAAGACACCATTGTGGGTGGGGGTATGCTTGTGCCCATTATTTAGTCAAGTTGTGCATGCTGAGTTTATAGCAGACAGTAAAGCTGAGCTGACGCTGCGTAATTTTTACTTTGACCGAGACTATAAAAAAGATCCATATCCCTATACAGCAGCCAGAGATTGGGCGCAGGGTTTAATTTTTAAAGGACAGTCTGGTTATACCGAAGGGACAGTTGGGTTCGGAGTTGATGTACTGGCAATGGCAGGTTTTAACCTGATGGGAAGCCGTGCTGATGACTATGCAAGGAGTGGCTTATTACCAGTGAATACCGATAACTCGCGTGATGATTATTATGGGAAAATTGGTATTACAGGGAAGGCTAAATTTAGAAAAAATGAGCTTTTTGTGGGGGACTTGGTTCCACAATTGCCAACCATATTTTCATCACCAGCACGTTTGTTCCCTCAGACTTATCGCGGTATTCGCTTTGTTTCAAATGAAATTCCCAATCTTCAACTCGAAGGTTTTTATGTCGACGAAGTACGGCAGCGTGACTCCATTCGTTATACCGATGTTGGAACAGACAATATCAATCATCGATTTAACAAAGCAGCCACCACTGACTCGTTTTATACTTTAGGTGGAAGTTATCAGTTAAAAGACTACCGTTTACGTGCTTACCATGCCGAACTGAAAGACATTTACCAGCAACAATTTTTGGGCTTTAACGGCAAACAACCTTTGAATGACCAGCTTAACTTTTTAAGTGATGTGCGGTTTTTTAATAGTGAAGAAACTGGAAGTAAAAAAATAGGAGAGGTCGATAACCGCCATATTAGTGGCTTATTGGGTTTGAACTATCAAAACCATACGCTTTCTTTGGGTTATATGCAGTCATTTGGTTCAACAGGTTTGCCATTCTTATCTGGAACTGAAAGTCCGGTTGTACTTGATTTCATGAGTTCGGACTATTCGAACAAAAATGAAAAAGTCTATTCAGTTCGTTATGAGTATGACTTTAAAGATGCGCGATTAGGTGATGTGTCATTAAACGGACTACGTTTTATGACCCGTTATGCTAAAGGTGAAGATATTGATTTACTGCAATATGGCGATCAGCGATTTAAAGAAGATTCGCTAGAGTTTGATTTGGGTTATAAAATTCCAGAAGGCAAGTTAAAAGGCTTAGGAATGCGGGCCCGCTTTTCTCACTACCGTAATGACATGCCAACGAATATGACTTTCCACTCGGCAAATGAAACGCGTTTGAATGTCGATTACACCTTTAAATTTTAAATATTAAAAAAGCAGGTTGAAACCTTTTATTTGAGGTTTTAACCTGCTTTTGGATGTGGTTAAGCAGATACTTTTGCTGCTTCTAAAACTTCATCATGAGTTTGAGTATAAGCTTGTTCTTCTAAAGTATGTTTAGCTGGAATATAAGACATTGCACGTTCTGCCAGAGCTGTAATGGTGAGACTTGGGTTAACGCCCAAATTTGCACCTAACATTGAACCATCTACAACGTATAAGTTTTTATAGTTAAATACCCGATTTTGCCCATCTACCACACCACGCTCTGGACTTGAAGCAATTGCACAACCACCCATACAGTGAGCTGTAAAAGGTACGTTAAACAAAATTTCGGTAATGGTCGTCATGGGGTGGCCATTAAACATTTTGGCAACTTTTTCGGTAAATGCATTGGCCTGCGGAATATAAACAGGTAGCTTTTTACCTTCGCTCGATAACACCTTACCAAAAGGCCAGAACCAGTTACGTTTCAAGCGCATGTTGATTGAGGCATCGGCAGTTTGCATGACAAGGAAAATTAAGGTTTGACGTGCAAAACTGACAGGATTACTCATGCGAAGGAAAATAAATGGATGGCAAATGAGTGCCCATAACCAAAAGAAAATACGCGTCCAACCCGGTTTGCCTTTAGCCATGTAAGTACACATAAGGCCCATGGCATCTGAGCCACTTTGGTAGCGAGTCGCTTCAATGTGAGTGTCATGATCAATGTAAATACTTGAACCAATAGCAACACCTTTACTCATGTCGACATCTTTACCAAAAAAGCGAACACCTAAAATCGACTCGGCATTGGTACGAACCCGATTACCCAAATCATCAGAAATATTTGGCAGAGAACCAGACTGTTTTAAACGGAACAACATCTCTTGTGTCCCTAAAGAAGATGCCGAGAAAATCACATTACGAACTCGCCAAGTACGACGTTGTGTGTTAAACCATGAGCTTGAACATTCGGTCGTGACTTCATAACCGTCGCTGCCATCGGCTTTACCATTGAGTGGTTTAACATCAACTACTTTGGTTTCTTCATAAACCTTGGCGCCATTTTTTTCGGCAAAGTACAAATAGTTTTTATCTAATGTATTTTTTGCGTTGTGTTTACAACCCGTCATACAACCGCCACATGCGGTACAAGTGCCACGGTCTGGACCTTCGCCGTTAAAATAAGGGTCAGGGTAGGTCTTCCCACCTTCTTCACCTTCCGGTGGAAAGAAAGTGGCAACACGAGTAGGTTTAAATGTATGGCCAACACCGACTGCTTCACCCATTTTCTTTAGCATGTGGTCGGCAGGGCCGAAAATTTTATTATCAGTCACGCCAAGCATACGTTCTGCTTCAGCATAGTGCTGAGGCATTTCATTTTTCCAGTCCGCGGCATCTGCCCATGTGCCTTCATCCCAAATATGTTCAGGTGGAACCAGTAGGGTATTGGCATAGGTAATTGAACCACCGCCGACAGCATTACCGCAAATAATGGTGACATGGCGAAAAAAACGCATGTTGAAATAACCGAAAAGTTTCATACCCGGACGCCAAATCCAGCGGCGAGTATTCCAGTTGTTTTTAGCAAAATCTTCAGCTTTCCAGCGTCGCCCCATTTCCATTACGGCAACTGAGTAGCCTTTTTCAGTTAAACGGCAAGCAGAAACACTACCACCAAAGCCTGAACCAATAATGAGGTAATCATAGTCATAATTGTTTATTGTCATGATGAAGGCTCCTGTCTAATGATATTTTTTATATTGACTCTGTATGTTTATCAATGAATTGCCCAATGCGCTCAATGGAGTCATTAGATTCCTTTAGTATACCTGCATGAAATTGAAAAACATGTCCGACTTGGTCATAAAGCTTTAAGTTCGTCGGAATGCCGTATTTTTCAGTTTGTTCAGCAAGGCGTTTTGCATCGTCTAATAAAACTTCTTCGGTACCGACATGGATCAGAATCGGCGGTAATCCGGTTAAGTCAGCATAAAGTGGGGAACATGTTGGATCGGTTGCCGATTTTTGGCCGCAATAGTTTTTTGCACACCAGGTTAACCAGTCCTCTGACAACATCGCATCTTGAGCAGCATGAGTTTTTATTGTGTTTCCTGAAAGACTTAAGTCAACCCAAGGCGAAAGTAAAACTAAAGCCGCTGGTAAAGGTAAACCAGCATCTCGTAAAGCAATTACGGTGCTTAAGCTCAGCCCGCCGCCAGCGGAGTCACCCGCAATTACAAGTTTTTTAGGGTCTTGTCCGTAAGCAAGTAAAGTTTTATAGACTGCAATGATATCTTCAATAGCAGCAGGGCTTGGGTGTTCTGGGGCCAGACGATATTCAGGTAACCAGACTTGTGCTTGAGCTACATGTCCGATCTGAGCGGCAAGTTTAGCGTGACTTTTGCTACTGCCCACGACATAGCCACCACCATGTAAATACAAAATACCGCGACCTGACTTAATGGTCTTAGGCCGAATATGAAGCGTAGGAACTTGAGCAATTATTTGCTTTTTTGTTTGATAACCACGAGGCCCAAGCACAATAGCACTGGCTGCATCACTACAAAAACGTTGTAGCTTTAGTGGTGTTTTAGGGGATAAAGCTGGACGTAGTGTGGTACGGATGGTCCATGCAAGAAGTTGCTTCATAATAAGGACTCATACTAAGCATGTGAGATTAGTCAGCATCTCTTAAGATTAAGAGCATGCTGACCACTATTTTTATTTTGCTGATTTGTTGAGTAGACGGGTTTGAAAGGCAGTGGCAGTTGCAAAAATCTTTTGGTAGCCTTGTGGCAGAATACGTTGAATCATATCAACGGCTTTCGCATCGGCTCCAATGAGTAAACGGCGACGGTCCTTACGAACAGCTTCTAAAATTTGTTGAGCTGCATCATCAGCAGGGGTGCGAAGTAATTTATCGAAAGCATCCTGACTTTTTAAAGGATCCATTCCTAAAGACTGGACGCTATTATTCATGCGGGCAGCTTTGGCAATATTGGTACGAATACCACCCGGATGCACACAGGTCGCACTCACTCCAGCATTTTGTAGATCGAGTTCTTGGCGCAATGATTCAGTAAAGCCACGAACGGCAAATTTACTAGCGTTATAAGCACTTTGAGTTGGTTGAGCTGTTAAGCCGAACATACTGGAAATATTAATAATATGCCCGTCACCACTTTGCTTTAAGTAAGGTAAAAACTCTTTGGTGCCATAAACTACGCCCCAAAAATTAATACCAATGAGCCATTCAAGGTCTTCGTAGCTCACACCTTCAGCCGTACTACCAATTGCGACACCAGCGTTATTAAAAATCAGGTTAACTTGGCCATGTTCATCTACTACTGCCTTTGCCCAAGTTGCAACTTCATCACGCTTAGCCACATCAACTTTTTGAGTGGTGACTTTGACAGAATAGGGTGCCAACAGCTCGACTGTTTTCGCTAATCCAGCTTCACTGATATCGGAAAGTGCCAGATGGCAACCTTGTTTTGCGAGTACTATGGCAAGTGCTTGTCCAATACCAGAACCCGCACCTGTCACAGCTGCAACTTTATTTTTAAAAGACTTCATAAAATTCTCCGTTTATTTTTCTCATTTCCTATGGTGAAGCTTGTTTAAGAAATAGCCGAAACCTGCGTGTAGTTTTCAATGTCGAAGCGACGAGTACGTTGTCGATATTCAAGGGTAAAACCTGGCCAGTTATTGGTATTTTTGCCATCAGCAGTTTGATACCAACTGGTACAGCCTTGCGCCCACACCGTTTTTTTCATTTTTTCCTGAATATTTTGATTAAACTCGTGTTGAATTTCGGCACGAATGTTGGTGAACAGCAGGTTATTTTTCAAAGTAGTGCGTAGTGCATCTAAAATATAATTCACCTGACTTTCAATCATATAGACGATTGAGTTATGCCCGAGGTTGGTATTTGGTCCATACAACATAAAGAAGTTAGGGAATCCGTTTACTGTTAGACCTAAATAAGCCTCAGCACCATCTTTCCATGTGTCTTTTAATGTACGCCCATCAAGTCCAGTAATTTGCATTGGCGCCATAAATTCAGTCGCTGTAAAACCTGTACCGTAAATAATGGCATCAACTTCACGCAGCTTTCCTTCCGTGTCTAAAATGCCATGTTCAGTAATTTCTTGAATGCCTGTATCAATCACATCAACATGAGGTTGGGTCAGCGTTTCATACCAGTGGTTAGAGATTAAAATACGTTTACAACCAATTGGATAGTCAGGCATTAAGCGGTGGCGTAACTTCCCATCTTTAACAACTTTTCGAATGTGGCGCTGGAATATGTATTCCACCAAAGGCATTTCATTAAGTGAAGTTGTAAAAGCAAGTAGGCGAATTTCATGATGGCCATATTGCAAGGCACGGTCTAGACTTTGCAAGATCGGCAGTTTACGGAAAGCTTTTTTCTCTAAAGGTTGGTAAACCCGATCCGGTTTTGGAATAACATAAGGCGCTGAGCGTTGATAAACGTCTAGGTGAGCCACTTGTTTTGCAATTTCAGGTACAAACTGAATCGCGCTTGCGCCTGTGCCAATGACTGCAACACGTTTACCAGTTAAGTCATAGTCATGGTCCCAACGCGCTGAGTGAAATGCCTTACCCTTAAAGTTTTCAATGCCTTTAAGTTTTGGATAGGCTGGGCGGTTAAGTTGGCCTACAGCACCAACCAGAAATTCCGCTTCAAACTGTTCACCAGTTGTACTTTGGATGTGCCATACACCTTGCAGTGCATCAAATTCGGCGCTGGCTATTTCAGTGTTAAATTTGATGTGCGGACGAAGGTCATATTTATCGGCACAGTGACGTAAATATTGATAAATCTCTTGAGATGTCCCGTAGCGATTTTTCCAACCAAGTTCCTGTTCAAAAGAAAAAGAATAAAGATGTGACGGCACATCACATGCAGCGCCCGGATAAGTGTTGTCACGCCAGACACCACCTACATCGGCAGCTTTTTCAAATAGCGTAAATTGTTCAAAACCTGCTTGTTTGAGACGAATGGCAAGTCCTAGACCACCAAAGCCAGTGCCAATAATGGCGATGCGTACATTTTTATTTGAATTAGACGACGAATTAAACATAGGCTGCTCTAAAATCCTTAAAAACAGTGAGCGAAAAAATCGCAATTTCCTGTATGCAGAATAGACGTTTATTAACTTGATTTAGAGGATGGATGAGGACAAAATATTGTGATTCGAGGACATTCTGAGCGATACAGTGAAGTATGCATGGGCATTTGAACGCAGTGTACATAGTGTTCGGTTAATGGCTGATTTCGCGATGGAATCAGGCATCTCTTATCAGACAATTTTGCAAGGGACTGGGCTTAGCCAACAACAATTACTTGACCCTAATATGGTGGTGACAGGCCATCAGGAATTACAGTTGATTCATAACTTGGTTGAGCAACTAGGAGACAGACCGACATTAGGCTTAGAGGTGGGCACACGCTATCATTTCACCACATTTGGGCCATTAGGCATGGCTCTGATGAGTAGCGCCAGCATTCGCGAAGCACTAGATTTGGCTTTAACCTATTTCACTTTAACTTTTGCTTTTACTCGCTTTGAGGTATCGGATACACCACAAGGAATCCGTATCGAAATTGATGAGCAAGATATCCCATCTTCAGTGCGTCAATTCATTATTGAACGCGATGCCGCTGCACTGATTACGGTACAGCGAGATTTGGTGCAGGATAATTTTTGCCAATATTTGGCTTTTTCTTTCCAACCCAAAGGTGATGCCGAGCCTTATCGGAATTTATTTGGGGTCATGCCAGAATTTGGCGCAGCTAAAAGTTTTGTAATTCTTGATCCGCAAAAAGTGGATCAAAAATTACTCATGGCGAATGAGTTGGTTTTGCACACTGCAGAAGAACAATGTCGTCAAATATTAGAAAAGCGCCAATCACAAAATAAATTTACAACCTTAGTGCAACAGCAGCTGATGAGTATGCGCGGGGAAATGCCATCTATGGATATAGTGGCTGATCGATTGCATTTAAATACAAGAACCCTGCGCCGTCACTTGGCATCGGAAGGAATGACTTTTATCCAGATTCGTGAAGAGGTTAGACAGGTCTTAGCAGAGCAGTATTTGGCATTACCAAAAGCTTCTGTTGAGCAAATTGCCGAGTGGTTAGGCTATGCCGAACCTGCCAGTTTTATTCATGCTTATAAAAGATGGCATGGGAAAACACCTCATGCCATGCGGTTAAATAGCCAATAATCAAAATATCTTTATTTCTTTAAACGCAAATGCAATAAGCGCGTCGCTGATGTATGGCGTATATTGTCGGCACGGTTATAAAAATAACGTTCAGTAATAGCTTCACCAGACAAGTCTTCGACTACTTCAAAACCCATTTTTTCAACCGCCTGATGTAAATCTGAAGGTTTAAATTGACCTAATAAAGGTTCTTTGAGCAAATGGGTAAACTGTGCAACGCCCATACTCCCAAGTCGCTCAATACCTTTTAATTCCTGAAAATCGGTCGAATAGTCGAGTACCACTTCGCTACCGTTTGCAGCAAACTCAGCAATACTTTTTAAAGTTTGTAGCGTAGTGTCCGGCTTTAAATAATGAGTGGTGCCCAGCCAAGAAAAGAAAGCCGGAGCTTTTCGTACATAGCGACTTCGGGCAAGCGCTTCAGAGATAGATTCTTTTTCAAAATTAATAGAAACAAATTCAACAGTAGAGGGAAGTTCGCCTAATTTTTTGAGTTTAGATTGTTTGGCAGCCTGAGTATCAGGATGGTCAACTTCAAAAATTTTTAAAGTTGGATAATGCTGTGATTTTCGGAGTACAAAAGAGTCTAAACCCGCTCCAACCAAAACATATTGCTTAATATTGTGTTGAACAGCTTGATTCAGTAAGTCCTCGGCATAACGTGATCGGCCGACAACCTGTCCACTCAATAAACCTAAGGTACGGTTTAAAATGGGTGAATTCATTAAGTTAACAATGAGTGGTGTAGATAAAAGCTTTTTCCAGCCTTTACTGGTCATTTCAAAAGCATAGGGATCTGAAAATACAGGATTTATCGTATTTTTAAAGTGATTCGCACGTAAAGCAGCAGCGGCTTCGGCAGTACGGCTTGATTGACCTTCTTTCATCTTTAACCTGTTCTTTTATTTCTTGAAGACTGAATGAAGAAGGCAGTGTATTTCATGAAAATCTAAAATACACTGCCCATTCCTTACAACTGATTTGGTCAAATTTACAAATTAATGTGTCTTTGACATTTGATATGTAACTTCATAATCCTTCAAATCTAGTTTTTTCAAACGTTGTTTAAGCTTTTTCAATGACCACGGCCATGCTGCAAAGTTGCGACCGTTAGCGTCAAGGTAATAACTCTTACAGCCACCACTATTGAATACAGTGGTTTGAAGATGCTTTTGCACCAAGTCGTTGTGCTTTTTAATTACATCAGCCTTAACATTTAACTTGCTAATTCCTTTGTTTTTAATTTTTAACAAGCCATCTACAATATAGTCGAGCTGTGCTTCTGCCAAACCAATAAATGAGTCATAAACCAGTACGTTTGGTCCCAATACTAAGAATGCATTTGGTACATTTTCAATGTTAGTTCCTAAGTAAGCTTCCGGTGAACTATTTTTCCACAAATCATTTAAACGTTGGCCTTTTTCATTAAACACACGTTTGCCGATTGGTGGGTGAGATACTTCAAAACCTGTACCCCAAATAATCACATCAACTTCATGGCGTTCGCCATTAGCTGCAATCACCGTATTGCCTTCGACTTTAACTAAGCCATGTGGAATAAGCGTGGTATTTGGTGCTTGTAGTGCAGGGTAGTAATTGTTAGCAAACAAAATACGTTTACAGCCAATATCAAAATTAGGCGTTACGTTTTTACGTAACTCAGGGTCTGCAATTTGAAGTTTAAGTAATTGCTTGCCGAGTACATTTACTGGTTTTAGTGCAAGTGGGTTACGTAAACCAAAATTAATCGCATTGAGGGTTAGCGCTACACTTTTACGCCAACTTGCCTGAATCGCTGGATATTTTGCAATAATTGATTTACTAAACTCACCTAAGTCTGTATCCGGTTTTGGCAGTACCCAAGGAGCTGTACGTTGGAACACAAATAGCTCTTTGGCTTTAGGTTGAATTTGTGGCACAAACTGGATAGCAGATGCACCTGTACCAATTACAGCAATGCGTTTTCCAGTAAGGTCGTAGTCATGATTCCATTTCGCTGAATGGAACATTTCGCCTGTAAAGGTATCCAAACCTTCAAGACGTGGAATCTGGGCTTCGGTAATTGGACCTGTTGCAAAAATAACAGTTCGAGATAGATATTGACCAGTAGTTGTATCAAGTACCCACAAATGGCGTGATTCATCCCAAGCGGCATTGAGCAGTTCGTTATTAAACTCAATTTTAGACGTGATATTAAACTCGTTACTTACATCTTCTAAATAACTTAAGATTTCCGGCTGACGCGCAAATAAGTGACTCCATTTTGCACTAGGCGCAAACGAATAAGAATACAAAGCCGACGGTACATCGCAGCCACAGCCCGGATAGGTGTTTTCACGCCAAGTGCCACCCACACGTCCTGCTTTTTCAATAATTTTATAGTTGGTATAGCCAACTTGGTCGAGACGAATCGCTGCGGCGATACCGGAAATTCCGGCACCGACAATAAAGGTATCGTAAATATGGTGAGGTGAATTGACAGCTTTTTTTGCTGATGCATTTGTTTTCATTTGAGCAGTCATATGGGTACTACCTATAAAATTTCTTATTTAAATAATTTGTAAGAGGTACCAAGAAACTTGGTATACAAACTTGGTGATGCACGTTTCATCAGCCAGAACAACTTCGCATCGATTTGAGGAATGGTATAAAGCTCATCCTGATCAAGACGGTTAAGTGTCAGTTTGGCTACATCATCACTTGTGGTGAGTGCGTAGTTCATGAGCGCATGGTCTGCAAGTTTTGAATAACGGCCCGGAATACGACCATTTTTAATGATATTGGTAGGCACCAAAGTCGGGCAGAGCACATTGACTTTAATGTTGAATTTGCGAAGTTCAGCCGAAAGTGTTTCAGACAACGCACGGACTCCAGCTTTCGTTACGTTATAGGCAGTCATTTCTGGTGCTGCGGTATAAGACGCCGCAGAAGCTACATTAATAATTGCGCCGTAACCTAGTTTTTTGAACTTTGGCACAAATGCATGACAACCATGAATAACACCCCATAGGTTAATATTCATGACCCAGTTCCAGTCTTCTAGGCTGAGTTCGTCAAACTTACCGCCCAAACCTACACCCGCATTATTAATGACAAGGGTGACAGGATGACTAAGTAAAATTTCAGCAGTTTCAGCCAAATTTGTGACATGTTCAGGGTTGCCTACGTCACAATGCATTGCAAATGCTTTTGCACCCTGTTGTTCAAGCAATGTTACAGTTTCTTCAGCAGCTTCTAAATTAATATCTGCGCAGACTACGCTGCCACCACGTTTTGCCAGTTCAATTGCAAAACTTCGTCCAATTCCACTGCCTGCACCCGTCACGACGGCATAAGCTTTTTGGCTTGGTTTAACTTTCTTTTTGCCAAATAAAATCATGATTCATCCCGAAATAGATTTAAGGAACACCAGCCATTAAGTAATGACTGGTTGTAAGCCAGTTAAGACAAGCGTACAGGTGGGGTAAATTCCTTCACAAAGTAAGGTGCAATCGCGCCGCCTTCTTTGAGTAATTTGTCTTTGTAGTACTCCAGATATTCGGTCGTGTCATGGTCATTTGGATGGAAGTCAGGACGTAAATAATCGAAAATCTGGCCAATGGTGCTACCAAATACACCATCTTTTGGACCAAAAATAAGTCCTACACCACGGCGCGCGTCTTTCCAGAATTTTCTAGTCAACATTTCCTGTGGTTTTCTTAAAACCGGAATAAACAAGGTAGTTGCTGGGATCAAACCTAAAATAGTAAAGAAAGCTAAGAAGAAGCCAGAAGCTCGTAGTAGGTAGCTACCATTGAGTAATTGATATACATCATAGGCAATATCTTTATGCTCAGATTCTTCAAGCATATGCCACATCCATAAAGCACGGCTTTTTGCATCATCTGAATAGTAGAAATTCTTTTCGTGCTTCATCATGTATTCGGCAAGTACCGCAGTAAAATGCTCAATACCGGCCATCATCGATAATTTAAGCGGTTGCGGGAATTTCAAAAACACATATTTAAAGAAGTTTTCACCCAAGAAACGGTATAAATCGACAGGGTATTCAACATCTTTAAGCGCATCGTTATATTCATTGTGTAACTTAGAATGAATCGCCTCTTGTCCAATCAATGAAGTAACACGCTGTTTTAAAACTGGATCTTGAATAAATTCACGGTGATGACGAGCTGTTTCAATCACCAGATCTTCACCATAAGTTAGAAATACTGAAAGCGTAGCAAAAAACATCGTGGCAAATTGATTATTCATATAGAATTCAACATCAATCTCTTTACCTTCAAATCCGATATTTAAATGACGGATTGGGATGGATTTTTTACTGGCAAAATCCGGTAACTCGATTTCACGGTAAAATTTAATTTTGTTTAGTGATTTTTTAACTGTGGTCGAGATCATGGTGACACCTTCAGATCAATCAGTGATAGTGCGGCTATGTCGAAAATCAAAAAGCTTTGATTTGCAACAGGACACTGTAAATTCCATTTTCAAAAAGCAGTTTTCTCTGCTTACTGACTACGGTGATGTTGCTCCGTTATTTGTGTGATTATTTGACTGAATAACGGGAAAAAGAGGAAAGTTCAGTAAAACGGCTCAACCTCTTTTTAGATTTTTTCATGTTAATCTGAGTTTATGTTCGGATTCAATTCGGGTAACTTTTCAAGTTTCTAAACCTAAAGTTTCATGTTTTTATAAAATAAAAAATTAGTTTTAAAATTTATTAATATATTGATTTTTATTTAAATATTTTAATGTAATTAAAAAGAAATATTCAAACATAAAAGAACTTATAACTGTATTTCATTGTAGTTTTAAAAGAAATATTTCATGAAAGTTGACAACTATTCGGATTTTGTTTTTTTATTAGGGTAGGGCTAAATTACATGCTAATCTGAGCTTATGTTCGGATTATTTATAAGAAAATATGTCTACGCGAAAGCCCCGTCAGGCACGAGCCAAAGTCACTGTCGATACCATTATTGAAGCAGGTTTTATTGCCGTAGCATTGCATGGACCAAGTGGTACCACCACACGTCATATTGCAGAAATTGCAGGGGTAAGTGTGGGGTCACTCTATGAGTATTTTAAAAACAAAGAAGAAATCTACGATGCGATGAATCACTACTTTGTGAGTGAAATTCTCGACATGATTAAAGAGCTAACTCCTACAATTTTAGAGTTGGAGTTAGAACCTGTCATTGAAATGATTTTTTATACGTTCAGTGATTTATTAAAGAAAAATAATGACCGTTATTTAACCGTTTTACGTTATGCAGGTGAGTTGCAATACGATAAATATATTCCAAAAATTGAACAGGCTTTAATGGAAGTCATCATGAAGTATATGATGCATAATCCTAAATATTTAAAAATTAATAACTTACCTGTAATTACCTATATTTGTATTAATAGCGGTATTTTTAATGTTGCAAGACATCTTATTTTACCCAACCCATTTATTAGTTTTGATGAAATGGTGCAGGGGCTAACAACTATGATCATGAGTTATATCAATACCGAAATGGCACGCTCAGAAGATCAATCATAATTTTTAGTTTTTCAAATGTGATAAAAAACACCTGCGTATACTTCTACGCAGGTGTTTTTACTATTTATGGCATGGTTGGAATTTCTTCCGGACGCATATCAAAAATCAGAATTTCAGCATTGTCACCATTAGTAAATGATAACTTGCCTCCATCGCGAATACGCGCAGCATCACCGGTATTAAAGGTTTTGCCGTTTACATCAATACGGCCTTTTGCCACATGTAGGTAAACATAACGACCTTCTGGAATTGCAAACTCTGCTGTTTCTTCACCATCAAAAAGACCTGAATAAATATTAATGTCTTGTTTGATGGATAAAGTTTTTTCGCCACCTTTTGGTGAAATCATCAAGTGCAATTTGCCGCGTTTGTCTTCCTCGGAAATATGCAATTGTTGATAGCCTGGTGTTGTGTTCACTTCATTTGGAACTACCCAAATTTGCAAGAAGTGCACATTTTCTTGAGCAGAGTGATTAAATTCACTATGTGCAACCCCACGGCCTGCGCTCATTAACTGAATATCACCAGGCACAATAACCGAACCTGTACCCATTGAGTCTTTATGTTCTAACGCACCTTCAAGCACATAAGAAATAATTTCCATGTTACGGTGAGGGTGAGTACCAAAGCCTTTTGATGGAGCAACAGTATCGTCATTAATTACAAGTAAATCTGAAAAGCCAACTTGTTTCGGATCCCAATAATTTGCAAATGAAAACGTGTGTTTCGACTGTAACCAGCCATGATGTGCTGCACCACGCTCATGAGATAAACGCATATCAAACATGATTTATTCTCCTCATCCAATTTTTTTCTCTGAATGCAGTTTATCGTTTTCATTTGTGCAATAAAGCTCTAAAAACAGAAAGCTTGGTGTGATTTTTGGAACGCTCAAATATAGAACTGAGGCATCTATAGAAATAGGCAGAAAGTTTCGTCTGTTATCTTTTTAAGCCATGTTTTTATCATTTTAGGACAAATGTATTTTATTTAAATAATAATGAATAATAGTAGTTTATATAAATAATTTAAAATAATCGAAAAATATTTGAGTTGGCAAAAAGTTTCAAAATGGATTGGCTTTTTTTGTCCTTGTTCGAGTGTTATAGCAAGCGCACTATTTAACCTGATTTGGTGAACTTAACAACGCTTAAGTTCATAAAACATGACAAGGCAGAGGTATTCGAGCAAATTTTTGTTCGAGAGCAGTTAAAGATTGCAAGAAATAATCCAAAGACAACTTTAGCTGTTTGATTCGACGCTGCCTTGTATTTAACAAATTTTATAGGGTGTCGAAAATGGTCGCTCAAGCTATCCGAAATATTATTTCTCCTAAATCAGTTATAGCTCAGTATCAAAAGATAGATTTCTCAAATAAAGGGACTATCCCAATTCGCCATTTAAATATCGGGTTTGATGGTAAAGAAATTGATATCGAGTTTTACGTCAACAACCAGTTTGCAACTTTGTTCTTTGCAACGCTTTCGGTTTTTTTGACCTATGGTGAAGATCTGGTGATTGAAACAGCTCGTCACCACCGTGAATTTATTCAAGATCCGATTTTAAAACAGCGTGTTACATCGCTGATTGGTCAAGAAGCCATCCATTCAAAATTGCATAATGAGTTCAATGATGCAATTAAAGAGCTGGAATATCCGGTCGATTTTTATCGTTTCTTGGGTGAGAACTTCTTTAAATATGTGTTCTTAAAATTCCCGCAGCCATTAAAGCTTTCACTCATGGCGGGTATTGAACATTTTACGGCGGTACTTGCCGAATACATGATGAAGCATGAAAAGAATTTCTATTATACCGACGATGCCAAAAGTCGTGCCTTATGGATGTGGCATATGCTTGAAGAATCTGAGCATAAAGATATTGCTTATGACGTCTATCAGGTTTTAAACGGTAATTATCCGTTACGGGCAACGGGCTTTTTAATGGCTTTCATTACCATTTTAGGGCTTATTCCAACAGCAACGTTATTTGTACCTCTACTGCGTAAGCCAAAAGAACTGTTGACCAGAAAATTCTGGAAAGATGCACGTCGTGGCGTCAACTTAATTTTTAGTCCAAAAGATGGCGTATTTGGTAGCACCATTGGTCAGATTTTTGATTACTTACGTCCAGACTTCCATCCAAATGACCATGACACGACCGAATATCTGGAGTACTACAAAAAGAAATTACTTAACGAGGGCGGTGCAATTGCGCCTTACTTTGTGAAGGAATTTACACCACCAGTTCGTGCAGTTTCATAAGCCTATTGGTCATGGCAGTAATATGACAATTACTGCCATCTCCCTAAAGTTTTTTAGGATTTACTATGATTTTATTTGGTAAGAAAGACCAGCCGAGCCGAAACGCATATGCGGTCGTAACTGGGGCAGGCAGTGGGATTGGACGAAGCTTTGCAGTTGAACTGGCAAAACGTGGTGGCAGCGTAGTCTGCGCAGATATTAATTTAGAAGCTGCTGAAGAAACCGTAAAGTTAATTGAACAGTTGGGACAAAAAGCATTTGCTGTACAGTGCGATGTTGGGCAAGCAGAACAAGTACAGACTTTGGCTGATCAGGCAGAGCAGTTACTTGATCATCCTGTAACTCTCATTATTAATAATGCTGGCGTAGGTCTAGGTGGCAAATTTGATGAAATGAGTTTGGAAGACTGGAAATGGTGTATGCATGTAAATCTGTGGGGTGTTATTCATGGTTGTCATGCATTTGTGCCAAAGTTCAAAAAACTAGGTTACGGTGCAATCATTAATGTGGCTTCTGCCGCGTCGTATACCGCAGCACCAGAAATGAGTGTCTACAATGTAACGAAAGCGGGTGTTTTGGCATTATCAGAAACCCTTTCAGCCGAGCTTCGCAAATTCAATATTAAAGTCAATGTACTTTGCCCGACTTTGGTGCCAACCAATATCATTAAAAATGGTCGTATTCCGGGGCGTTATTCCAAGCTTGCAGACCATGCACTCATGAACTATGCCATGACGACCAGCGATGCAGTTGCAACTTTAACATTGAATCGATTAGATCGTGGGCAGCTCTACACCACGCCACAGATCGACGCCAAATTATTCTGGCTTATGAAAAGGACATCTCCAACGCTATATGCAAAGTTCCTTGGGCTTTCGTATCAGTTATTTAAATAAAATTTTGTATAGGCAGAAAAATTATGGTCACTAAACCTAGAACAAATACACGCACCCGTAAAACCCAAGAAGTTGCACATATTTATGACACTTTTATTGTCGGTGCGGGTATTTCTGGTCTTGCTGCTGCAATTAAGCTAAACGAAGCAGGCTTAACCAATTTTAAAATTATTGAAAAAGCAAGCCGCGTCGGTGGTACTTGGCGTGAAAATACCTATCCGGGCTGTGGTTGTGATGTACCTTCGGCTCTGTACTCTTACTCGTTTGCTCCAAGTGCAAAATGGAGCCATTTATTTGCACGTCAGCCGGAAATTTTAAGTTATTTAGAAGATGTTAGTCGTGAGTTTGATATTGAGTCCTTAATTGAATTCAATACCGAACTATTAAAAGCGGAATGGGACAATGTAAAAAATGTCTGGAAACTAGAGACAAGCTCTGGTTTATATATTACTAAAACAGTTCTATTTGCTACAGGCCCAATTACTGAGGCGCAGATTCCACGCCTTGAAGGTTTAGATACCTTTACTGGTGAAATGTTCCATTCGGCGAAATGGAACCATGCCTATGACCTTACGGGAAAACGTATTGCCGTGATTGGTACTGGTGCATCTGCCATCCAGTTTGTGCCCCAAATTCAGCCTAAAGCAAAAGAACTGTTTGTATTCCAACGTACAGCCCCTTGGGTACTGCCAAAACCGGATACGGATTTGGGGGAGTTGAGTAAATCAATTATTGCCAAATACCCAAAAATACAGGCCACTTGGCGCCAGACTGTAGCAGGCACCTTAAATGTCATCAATTTTGGTTTACGCAACCCAAAAGCTTTAAAGCCTGTCAATTTTGCTGCAAAACAACTATTAAAGTTACAAATTAAAGATCCGGTTTTACGTAAAAACGTCACACCTAACTTTGATATTGGCTGTAAACGTATTTTATTTGCCAATAACTATTATCCAGCATTACAAGCACCGAATACCACACTTATTCCACATGGCTTAGTTAAAGTGGAAGGCAACACCGTGGTTGCAGCTAACGGTGAACGTCACGAAGTAGATGTGATTATTTGGGGTACAGGTTTTGAAGTGTCTCATCCACCCATTGGTAAACGGGTACATAACGAAAAAGGGGAATGTCTGGCAGAACTCTGGAAAGACTCCTCACCGGAAGCTTACCTAGGAACCAACATTGAAAATGTGCCGAACGCATTTCTTATGCTAGGGCCAAATGTCTTGGTTTACGACTCATTCATTGGTCTTGCTGAAGCCCAACTGCAATATATTGTAGATGGTTTATTGCAAATGAAAGCGAAAGGTATTGCTAAACTTTCTGTAAAATCAGAAATAATTAAAAAGCATAATGAGCTTGTACAAAAGCATTTACAAACCACAGTATTCAATAGTGGTGGTTGTAAGAGTTATTACCTTGATGCAAATGGTCGCAACTTTGCAGCATGGCCATGGTCATTGAAAAAGCTTAGACAGCGTTTACATCATTTAAATTTAGAAGAATATGAGGTCATCTATGAAGCTGATCTTGTAAAAGTAAAACCTAAAGTTGAAGAAGTCGCAGGTTAATTAATTTATAAAAGCCCACTTTATTGATTAAGGTGGGCTTTTTACTATTAAATAATGAAAGAAATATATGAAAATTCAATAAATAATATAATGAAGTTAAAGTAAACGATAAATTTAAATATACTTAAAAATAAAAATGGGCCAAGAATTTTATATAAGTTCCATTTAAAATAATATAGCTATTTTTAAAAATGAATTTTTAAGTGAAAAGTTTTCTTTTTAATCAATTTTTTAAATTGTATATTAAAAAACATTTTTATATCAATAACTTGTGTGGTTAATAATTATTGTAAATAAATGTGAAAGTATTCACAACCTTATTTTTTTTTGTTAAGATCATTAACATTAAAAACATAGAGATAATAATAATGATCAATAAAGTATTAATAGTGTTATGCGTGAGTATTGTATTTGTATTAGGATATTGGGCATATTTAGATACCCAAAATAAAAGACATCAAGAGCTCATGAGGATCATCCAAGAAGCTGAAAAAAATTTGCAGACCATCGAACGTAATCCTAACCGTGTTAGTCATAGCAATTTAGCTTCATATAATTTGCAAAAATATATCAGTGATAAAAAAGTTTTTTTCTAAGCACAGTGCCGATTGAGATTTGCTTTAAAAAGTGTGCCATTGATCATATCTTTTCATAAATTTTGATCATGTTGCTGTTGAATCTGTTAAACTTATTGAACGTATAGTAAAAAAGCTGCATAGGGGTTATGCAGCTTTTTTGTGTTTCAAGAGGGGCTGTGGCTATTTTCTGTGTATGACAGCAGAAATCAAATGAGTGGCATATTTGTTGCTTCGTCTATTTAAGATTTTTGTCTAGAGATCTGAACAGAAAAACAAGATTGCTCAGATACCTACATAGAAGTACATATTCCACAGCTCAGATTTTGCATAGAGGCTACTTATGGCGGCGCCCAATTCTTCGGCAGGGTGGTTAGAGCGTTTATTTAAGTTAAGCGACAATAAAACCACGTTTCGAACAGAAGTTCTTGCTGGTGTAACTACATTTTTAACAATGTGCTACATCATCATTGTCAATCCACTCATTTTATCTGAAACCGGCATGGATCATGGCGCCGTATTCGTTGCGACCTGTTTGGCAGCAGCAATCGGTTGCTTAGTGATGGGTATTATTGCTAATTATCCAATCGCCTTGGCACCCGGTATGGGGCTTAATGCTTATTTTACCTATTCGGTTTGTATGGGCATGGGAGTGCCATGGCAGACAGCTTTAGCTGCTGTTTTTGTTTCAGGTGTGGTATTCCTTGCGATTAGTTTCTTTAAAATTCGTGAGGCGATTGTCAATGCAATCCCGATGTCGCTTAAATTTGCGATAGGTGGTGGTATTGGTTTATTCCTTGCGCTCATTGCGTTAAAAAATGCCGGAATTATTGTCGCGAACCAAGCAACATTGGTCGGTTTGGGCGATATTAAACAACCTACTGTATTATTAGCTTTATTTGGTTTTTTACTTATCGTAATTTTGCATCAGCTTAAAGTCCGCGGTGCGATTATTATTAGTATTTTAGTCGTTACAGCAATTGCCACAGCTTTAGGTCTAAATGAATTTAAGGGTGTGGTTGGTGAAATTCCTTCAATTGCACCAACATTCATGCAAATGGACTTTGAAGGGTTGTTTACCGCAAGTATGGTTGGTGTCATCTTCGTATTCTTTATTGTTGACTTGTTTGACAGTACAGGTACTTTGGTTGGCGTTTCACACCGTGCCGGCCTTTTACAAGATGGTAAATTGCCACGTTTGAAAAAAGCGCTATTTGCTGACTCTACTGCAATCGTTGCTGGTGCTGCATTAGGTACATCATCAACTACGCCATATATTGAATCGGCTTCAGGTGTAGCAGCAGGTGGACGTACAGGTTTAACCGCGGTAGTTGTCGCTTTCTTATTTATTTGCTGTTTATTCTTGGCACCTCTTGCTCAATCTGTGCCGGGTTTTGCAACAGCACCCGCTTTATTGTTCATTGGTGTATTGATGATCCAAGGGATCACTCACATCGATTGGGATGATATTACAGAAGCTGTACCAGCCTTTTTAACGATTGTATTTATGCCATTTGCTTACTCAATTGCAGATGGTATTGCAATGGGCTTTATCAGCTATGCATTAGTTAAATTATTTACGGGTAAGGCAAAAACTGTTCCATATATGGTGTGGATTATTGCTGCCCTTTGGGTATTTAAATTCATCGCCTTTGGCGGTTAATACGATTGTTTATAATTTCCTTCTAGAACTATTTTAGTGATAGGGATATAAGAAGGAAATTATAGAAGGGTGTGCTTACCACACCCTTTTTTCTTTAGATGTGGAGTTAATATGAATCAAGTCGAGCTGATTCAGGCCTTACCAAAAGCCGAGTTGCATGTGCATATTGAAGGGACCTTTGAACCTGAATTAATGTTTGCCATTGCACAGCGTAATCAGATTCAGATTCCTTACAAATCTGTTGAAGAAGTAAAGCAAGCTTATAACTTTCACAATCTTCAATCATTTTTAGATATTTACTATGCTGGTGCAAATGTTCTTGTTCATGAGCAAGATTTCTACGATTTAGCATGGGCATATTTTGAAAAGTGTGCGGAAGATCGTGTCGTTCATACAGAAATGTTCTTCGATCCGCAAACTCATACTGACCGTGGTATTGCTTTTGCAACCGTGATCAATGGGCTTAAACGTGCATGTGCTGACGCAAAAGCCAAATTTGGTATCAGTTCTCAGCTGATCATGTGTTTCTTACGTCATTTAAGCGAAGAAGCTGCATTTGAAACGCTTGAGCAAGCTTTACCGTTTAAACAAGATATTATCGCTGTAGGACTTGATTCAAGCGAAGTAGGCCATCCACCAGCTAAATTTGAACGTGTTTTTGCTAAAGCGCGTGAAGAAGGCTTCTTAATCGTGGCTCACGCAGGTGAGGAAGGCCCACCTGAATATGTATGGGAGGCTTTAGACCTGCTCAAAGTAAACCGTATTGACCACGGCGTGCGTTCTGAAGAAGACGAACAATTAATGGCTCGTTTAATTAATGAAAAAATGCCATTAACGGTTTGTCCTTTAAGTAACTTAAAGCTATGTGTTGTTAAGGATATGAAAGATCACAATATCCGTCGTCTTTTACAAAAAGGCGTACACGTGACTGTTAACTCAGATGATCCTTCATATTTCGGTGGTTATATGAATGATAATTTCTTTGCCATTCAACAGGCATTAGATTTAACTAATGATGAGTTGAAGCAACTCG
This sequence comes from Acinetobacter sp. 148, assembly GCF_031196675.1. Lineage (NCBI taxonomy): Bacteria > Pseudomonadati > Pseudomonadota > Gammaproteobacteria > Moraxellales > Moraxellaceae > Acinetobacter > Acinetobacter sp. 148. The sequence continues at coordinate 130,193 of NZ_JAVIMT010000041.1, forward strand.
CAATTAACTCTTTTGAAGCCTCTTTCATTTCAGATGAAGAGAAACAAAAGTGGATTTCAGAAATTCAGAAAATCTAAATAAAAAAAACCGCCTGTGATAGGCGGTTTTTTTACATTGAATTTATTTAGGTTGTTTGGTCATACTGTTTAAAACATTGTCTTTATCTACAAAGTGATGTTTTAAAGCTGCAAGTACATGTCCAACAATAAGTAAACCTGCAAACCATGAAATATAAATATGTAATGGCTTAACAATGGCTAATAACTCAGGATTATCTTGCACTAGGCGTGGAATTTCAAATAAATATAAAACCGGAGCAGGGTGACCAGCACTCCAGCTAAATAAACAGCCAGTGACTGGTAAAGCGACTAAAATCACATACAGTAATAAATGTCCGATGTGAGCTAAAGTTTTCATTGTTGGTGACATCGTGTCAGGTAATTGTGGGGCAGGATGGGTGTAACGCCAAAACAGACGAATGACCACGAGGAAGATAATGGTTGTGGCGATATTCTTATGTAGTGTAATGACATCGCCTTTAAAACTGCCATCAACGTCATAACTTAGAAAATTTCCACTATAGAAACCAATCACCCAAGCAGTGATAAAAATGATGGCCATGACCCAATGCAGAATCTGTGCAGTACGGGTGTAGTATTGAGAGGTTGAGGCAGGCATAAAAGACCCTTTTTTTGTCATTCTAGCGCTAGATTTTATGGGAAACTGTTAAATTTGAGAAATGTTGTTCCCGTAACAGAGCGTGCTATAAACAGAACGCTTCAATTTAAAAAAACACGGTTAAGTTGAGCTGGAGATTAAGGGACTTAATTTGCATAAATGCATCAATTTATTTGTTTCTTCTAAGCACAAGTTTAGGCAAAATACGCGCTGCTTACGTTCGATCAAAGGAAAAAATGATGAAAAAATTGATGCTCGCTGTAGCACCAGTTGTTTTAGCTTTAACTGCATGTGCAACCACTACAGGTACCGGTACTGGCGGTGCTTCTGCACAAACGACAACTCAACAGTTAGGCGTAGCTGCTTTAAAAGTTGCTGTTAATGCGAAATGTATTACAGAAATTAATAATGTTGCTGCATGGAAGACAGCAACAAAATATATGACTGCTGAACAGCGTGATAGCATCCAAACGAATGTTTGCGGCTGTGTAAGTGAAAAAGCACCAAATAGTGTGACTGCAGTAGAATTAGCTGCTGCTGCGCTTGACGTGAATGCACGTGCTACAATCGTAAACCAAGTGGTTTCTAAAACTGTAAATGCTTGTGTGGCAGAAGCTTTACAAAAATAATTGATGTTTTAAGCATTAAAGAAGGCCGATTCATATAAATCGGCCTCTTTTTCATTGGAGTATACATGTTTGTTGCAGGCGTAGATGAGGCAGGACGAGGCCCATTAGTGGGTTCTGTTGTTGCTGCAGCTGTTATTTTAGATCCGAATAATCCAATTTTAGGATTAAATGACTCTAAAAAATTAACTGAAAAGAAACGTGAAAAGTTGTTTATTGAAATTCAAGAAAAAGCTTTAGCATGGTCAATAGCAGAAGCTACACATGCAGAAATTGATGAGCTGAATATCTTGCAGGCAACTTTTTTGGCTATGCAACGTGCAGTGGATGGTCTGAAAACACAACCTCAAAAGGTAATTGTAGACGGCAATCAAATTCCCAAAGGAATTATTATTCCTTGCGAGGCGATTGTAGGGGGAGATGCAAGCCATGCCGAGATTAGTGCGGCGAGTATCTTGGCTAAAGTTACGCGTGATCGTCAAATGGCAGAATTAGATCAACAATATCCATTATTTGGTTTTGCCAAACATAAGGGGTATCCAACCAAAGCACACTTTGAAGCCATTGCAGCTCATGGCGTGATTGATCAACACCGTCGTAGTTATGCACCTGTAAAACGCGCATTAGGTCTATAAATTTATATATTCCCAAAAAAATTTAAAGCGACTATAAAGTCGCTTTAATTAGGGAGAGAACAACTTCATACTAACGATTGAAGTTTTTCTGTGCATAATTATCATCTTCATATGAAACTTGATAATCTTGATCAAGATGTTGAAGGTGTTCATGCATTGCACGTTCATGTTGAATACGTTGATAAATTTCTTCGCGATGAACAGAAACCTCTTTTGGTGCATTTACACCAATTCGAACTTGGTTTCCTTTGACGCCAAGCACAGTAACACTGACTTGATCCCCAATCATTAATGTTTCCCCGACACGGCGGGTCAGAATCAGCATGTTTATCTCCTTGCTAAACGCTTAAAACTGCAATATTGGTACCCAAATAAAAAGCTCAACCTCAGTTTTCAGTCAGATTCTAACAGAAATATGAGAACAAAGTCATATTTTGATAATCACTGTCAAAAAACTTTCCGTTTAATATAACAGAGCCGCTATAAAAAAAACTATAGCGGCTCTGTGTTTTCTTTGATTATTGTCGGACAAGTAAACATTTTTTAATGAATTCTTGACCGTTCGGTAAAATTAAGCGCGTGCGCTACTTTCACCATGTTCACGATCTAAACCAAAAGCGGTATGTAAGCAACGAACTGCAAGCTCAAGGTATTTTTCATCAATAATGACAGAAACCTTAATTTCAGATGTTGAAATCATAAGGATGTTAATACCTTCGTCAGCAAGGGCAGTAAACATTTTGCTTGCTACACCCGCATGCGAGCGCATACCTACACCCACGATAGATACTTTAACGATGTCATCGCGTGTTGAAACTTCACGTGCACCAATATTTTTGGCAGTTTCATTTAAGATTTTTTCAGCTTTTGCTAAATCAACACGGTTTACAGTAAACGTGAAATCTGTTGTGCCATCTTCTTCAACATTTTGGACTATCATATCCACTTCAATGTTGGCATCACTTACTGGTGATAAAATTTTAGAAGCAATACCCGGTTCATCAGGTACACCTAAAATTGTTAATTTTGCTTCGTCACGGTTAAAAGCGATACCTGCAATGATTGGCTGTTCCATAGTGTCTTCTGCCTCAGTAGTAATGAGTGTACCTACATTTTCTTTAAATTCGTCGTCAAATGCGCCGTCGTCATCATTATCAAAACTTGATAATACGCGTAAAGGAACTTGATATTTTCCGGCAAATTCTACTGAGCGAATCTGTAAAACTTTAGAACCTAATGATGCCATTTCTAGCATTTCTTCAAAAGAAATACGATCGATTTTCTTCGCTTTAGGGGCAACACGAGGGTCTGTAGTATAAACCCCATCAACGTCAGTATAAATTTGGCATTCATCTGCTTTTAGGGCAGCTGCAATGGCAACACCAGAAGTATCTGAACCGCCACGTCCTAGAGTTGTAGTATTTCCGTTGGCATCGAAGCCTTGGAAGCCTGCAACTACAATAACACGGCCTGCATCTAGGTCATTGGTCATGACATCTGTGTCAATCGACTCAATACGCGCCTTAGTAAATGCACTGTCAGTTTTAATACCGACTTGACGTCCGGTATAGGATTTAGCTTCCACACCAATCGAATTAAGTGCCATAGCTAACATGGAAATCGTCACCTGTTCACCGGTTGAAACCATTTGGTCTAACTCGCGTGGGTCAGGTGTTTCGGTAATGGCTTTAGCGAGGGCAAGTAAGCGGTTTGTTTCACCACTCATTGCAGATACGACCACAACAACCTTGTGACCGTGATCATGCCAACGCTTCACACGACGAGCAACATTTAAAATGCGCTCGGGGGTACCCATAGAAGTACCGCCATATTTTTGAACGATTAATGCCATAGTTGTTCCATATAAGCCATGACCCTGAGAGGCTTGTCAGGGTCAGTTACACAAAAAGTGAAGTCTTATTTTTGTTCAAGCCAAGCAGGTAATGCTGCCATAACTTGTCCAAACTTCTCGTTAAGTGGCGCGCCACCTTGTGCTAAGTCAGGTTTACCACCACCTTTACCACCTAACTCGGTCGCTAGATGTTTGATGATGTCACCTGCTTTTAGATTTGCAGTGTATTGCGACGCGACTGATGCAAGCAGGCTGACTTTGTCACCCTCTACACCTGCTAACACAATCACTGCGTTCTCTAATTTTGATTTTACACTGTCATGTAAGTTGCGAAGCGCTTTGGCATCAACACCCTGAACAGTAGTAATAAGCGTTTGACGACCAGCAATAGTTTGAACTTGGTCAATCAAATCAGCCGCTTGGAAGTTTGCCAATTTTTGGTTGAGTTGTTCAATCTGCTTTTGTAATGCAGAAACCAATTCTACATTAGCTTGTACACGCTCAACCGTTTGGTCTTTCTGTGCTTTTAATAAGCTATTAATGTGCTGGATATCATGATCAGCTTTTTGTACTACTTCTAATGCTTTAGTACCGGTCACTGCTTCAATACGACGTACGCCGGCAGCTACACCACCTTCAGAAGTGATTTTGAATAAACCAATATCACCTGTACGTTTTACGTGAATACCGCCACAAAGTTCGATTGAGAAGTTTTTCTCGTCAATGACAGAGCCCATAGAGAGCACACGAACTTCATCACCGTATTTTTCACCGAACAACATCATTGCACCTTTTGCTTTCGCAGTTTCAATGTCGAGTAGTTCAGTTGTTACGGCAGTATTTGCAATGATTTCAGCATTTACGAGACGTTCAACTTGTTGTAGTTGTTCAAATGACACAGGTTGGTCATTTGCAAAGTCAAAACGTAAGATATCACTTGCAACCAAAGAGCCTTTTTGTTGTACATGCGAACCTAAAATTTGACGAAGGGCAGCATGCAACAAGTGAGTTGCTGAGTGGTTACGCGCAGTAGCTTCACGAATGTCTGCTTTAACAATCGCTTCTACATTTTGATTGGTTTTAAGGTTACCAACAGTCACAATACCTTGATGAACAAAGGCACCACCAGACTTTTTCGTATCCTGAACTTCAAAAATACCTGTTTCGTTTTTGAAGATACCAGTATCACCAATCTGACCACCGCTTTCAGCATAGAAAGGAGTTTGGTTTAAAACGATAAGTGCTTCGTCGCCTTCAGAAACTTCATCAACTTGTACGCCATCTTTATAGATCGCTACAATCTGGCCTTGACCGGTTGTGTTTGTATAACCGTCGAATTGAGTTTCGCCTTCAACTTTTACAATGTTGTTATAGTCAACAGCAAATTTACCAGCATCACGCGCACGTTGACGCTGTGCAGCCATTTCAACTTCAAAACCTGCTTCATCAATAATAAAGCCACGTTCACGTGCAATATCAGCAGTCAAATCTGTTGGGAAACCATAAGTATCGTAAAGTTTAAATACAGTCGCACCCGGAATAGTTTTGTCTTTTAACTGAGCAAGTTCACCTTCAAGAAGTTTTAAACCTTGCTCTAAGGTTTTAGCAAACTGTTCTTCTTCACGAATTAATGTTGCTTCAATGACTTCACGGCGAGCTTCTAACTCAGGATAAGCCTGTCCCATTACTTCAATTAATGGTTGCAACATTTTGTAGAAGAACGTACCTGTTGCGCCAAGCTTGTTACCGTGACGGACAGCACGGCGGATAATACGACGTAATACATAACCACGTCCTTCATTACTTGGGTTTACACCATCAGCAATTAAGAAGCAGCAAGAGCGGGCATGGTCTGCAACTACACGTAAAGAAGGCTGACCTTCATCTTCAATACCAATGATGTTTGCAGCAGCTTTTAATAAGTGTTGGAACAGGTCAATGTCATAATTTGAATTAACATGTTGCAATACGGCAGAAATACGCTCTAAGCCCATACCTGTATCTACAGAAGGTGCAGGGAGTGGGTGAAGTACGCCATCAGCAGTACGGTTAAACTGCATGAAAACGTTGTTCCAGATTTCAATGAAACGGTCACCGTCTTCTTCAGGTGAACCAGGTAAACCACCCCAAATGTGTTCACCGTGGTCGAAGAAAATTTCTGAACATGGACCGCAAGGACCTGTATCACCCATTGCCCAGAAGTTATCTGATGCGTATTTTTCGCCTTTGTTATCACCAATACGGATAATACGTTCTGGTGCTAGGCCGATTTCTTTATTCCAGATGTCGTAAGCTTCGTCATCAGTATGGTAAACCGTGACATAAAGTTTATCTTTCGGTAAAGCAAGCCATTGTTCGCTAGTTAAAAATTCCCATGCGAACTTGAGAGCATCACGTTTGAAATAGTCACCAAATGAGAAGTTACCCAACATTTCAAAGAATGTATGGTGACGAGCTGTATAACCAACATTATCTAAATCGTTATGTTTTCCGCCTGCACGTACACATTTTTGTGATGTTGTTGCACGTACATAATCACGTTTTTCAAGGCCTAAAAAACAGTCTTTAAACTGGTTCATCCCAGCATTTGTAAATAATAAAGTTGGGTCGTTGGCAGGAACAAGAGAACTCGATGCAACACGTGTATGCCCTTGCGTTTCAAAGTAGCGCAAAAATGCTTCACGAATTTCAGCAGATGTCATTAAACGAGTACTCACAACCAAGTCACTCCATATTTTCGAATTTGGCTAAAAGCATCACCACAAGTTTATTTGTTCACAAAACTCGCATGTGATACGGGGCTTATTTTTAAAAAACGCTAAATTGTAACGGAAAAACCCCACCGAACCAACGATTTTAGAGGGAATATCTTACAAAACTGTGATTTGGCTAAAAATCTATATTCAATTAGCCATGACGTGTTTTACTATATGCCTTCTTTCGCTTCTCGTTTTGTAGATAAGGATAGGTCATGCAACGTATCGCCATTAATGGGTTTGGCCGGATTGGACGTAATGTTTTACGTGCCTGGTTTGAGAGCCCGAAACAATTTCATTTTGAAATCGTGGCGATTAACGATATAGCAGATGTACATACACTGGTACATTTATTCAAATATGACTCAACCCATGGTCGTTTTAATGGCAAGGTTGATATCACCATTGAAAATGAAAAGATTTATTTAAATATTCAATCTAACCAGAGACTCTTAAAGGTTGAAGTTTTGCAGCAAAAACAGCCGGAACTTTTACCGTGGGCAAGTTTAAAAATTGATGTTGTACTTGAGTGTACAGGTTTATTCCGCTCCCATGCTGATGCTACCCGCCATTTAGAAGCAGGGGCTAAAAGGGTCATTATTGGCGCTGCGCCTTTTGATCATGTTGATGCTGCAATTGTTTATGGTGTTAACCATGCTGATGTGAAAGCGACTGATCAGATTATATCGAGTGTGTCATGTACGACACAGGCTTTAGTTCCACTGGTTAAAATCATTGATGATGCATTTGGCATAGAAACAGCGCTTATGACCGAAATTCATGCGGTAACGGCAGATCAGTCTGTGCTTGATCATGCGCATCGTGATTTGCGTCGTGCTCGAGCTTCTGGGCAAAACATTATCCCGACGACCTCTAGTGCGCTCGGTGCTTTAAAGCGTGTAATGCCAAAAATGGAAGATCGTATTGATGGTTACTCAATTCGGGTACCTACCATTAATGTAGCGGCAATTGATTTAACGTTTATCGCGCAATCTCCAATTACGGTTCATCATATTAATGAATTGCTAATTAAAGCATCTCAAACAGATTATGCAGAAATTATGGCTGTAACAGATGAACCATTAGTTTCAAGTGATTTTAATCATTCGCCTTATTCACTTATTGTTGATTTAACTCAGACCATGGTTGTTGGACATCAAGCCAAAGTATTTGCTTGGTATGATAATGAATGGGGCTATGCAAATCGTTTATTGGATTTGTGCGATTCTTTTAAAAGTTAAATTTGGTTAATTGGAAACCGGGTGATAGTTCAGTTATTGCCCCATTCTTTGGTCTAAGAACTTTTATTGATAATGGAAGTCAAAAACAATAAGTCTTTGAATATTATTTTTAATTCATAGAGTCTACTTTTTGACTTTAGAGTTTATTAAGAAAGATTTATGCAAATTGTCAGGTGCATGGCACAAAGTATCATGCTACACTAAGAGAAATCGGGTGTGTTCCCGATTTTTTTATGTGGGGTCGTTCCACGTTGATCAGATTTTAGGCTTGAAATATGACCATTTCAGAGACATGGTTGCTGCCTGACGGGGTAGCAGATGTATTGCCGGAACAGGCGCAAGTCATTGAAAAACTTCGCCGTGAAGCTATAGATTTCCTCGCAGTACGAGGTTATCAACTGGTATATACACCATTTATCGAATACATCGAATCGTTGTCTTCATTATCAGAATCAAATCAAGACCTGGATTTAGTAACTTTTAAGGTGATTGACCAGCTTTCAGGCCGTTTACTCGGTATCCGTGCTGATATGACACCGCAAGTTGCACGTATTGATGCACATGTAAGACCTGTTGAAGGTGTTGCACGTTACTGTTACGCAGGGACTGTATTACATACAAAACCACAAAATTTCAATGCGACTCGCGCACCTTTACAATTAGGCGCAGAGTTATATGGGCACGATAGTATTGAAGCTGATGTCGAAATGGTCGACGTAATGCTTGGTCTAATTGAAAATGCCTATACTTTGCAAGGCGCACATTTAGACTTAGGGCATGTAGGTCTATTTCGTAGCTTAGTAAAATATGCTGGTCTTTCTAAAAATGAAGAGCATGAGTTATCTGATCTTTATCAAAGAAAAGCATTACCTGAGTTAGCTGAATTTACCCAAAATTTAAATATGGGTTCAGATTTCTATGCACTTGGCCGTTATGCAAGTGATTTAGATGCCTTACAAGCGCATTTAAGTGCAGATATTTTAAAAGATACTGAATTTGATGCTGCATTAAATGCACTTAAAACCACTCTCGAACAGATTAAAAACCGTTGGCCAGCACTTAATGTTGGAATTGACGTGGTTGAACTTCGCAGTTACCACTACCACACTGGTTTGATGTATGCAGTTTATGCACCAAATCGTGCCGCACCTTTAGCGCAAGGCGGCCGTTATGATGGTATTGGGGAACACTTCGGTCGTGCACGTCCGGCTACCGGTTTTAGTTGTGATTTATATGCTTTAGGTGCGAACCAGTTTGCCGAAATCGAAACTGTAGTGGCACCTAAAGGTACAGAAGCTGATTTACTTAAAGCAATTGCGAATGCGCGTTCAGAGGGTTTACGTGTAGTTCAATTGTTAGGTAATGATGATTTAAGTTCTATTCCTTATGCAACACATCAATTAGTGTTGCAAAACGGACAATGGAATATTGAAAAGATTTAAACGCCAGCAGTAAGTTTTTTACTGATGGTTTCCAATTTTAACAGCATGATGTAATGAGGCTATTATGGGCAAAAATGTTGTGGTACTTGGTACCCAATGGGGCGACGAAGGTAAAGGTAAAATCGTCGACCTGCTCACAGATCAGGCGGCTGCGGTAGTACGTTATCAAGGCGGACATAACGCAGGTCATACTCTTGTCGTAGGTGGTAAAAAGACTGTATTACACCTCATTCCATCAGGCATTTTACGTGAAAACGTATTGTGCTTAATTGGCAATGGCGTGGTGCTTTCACCAGCAGCATTAATTGAAGAAATGGGAATTTTGGAAGCTGAGGGTGTTCCGGTTAAGGAGCGTCTACGCATTTCTCCAAACTGTCCACTTATTTTGCCTAACCACATTGCTCTTGATCAGGCACGTGAGAAGAAGCGTGGTAACGCTAAAATCGGTACTACAGGTCGTGGTATCGGTCCTGCGTACGAAGATAAAGTTGCGCGCCGTGCAGTGCGTGTTGCTGACCTTGTTCGTGGTGGTGCAGCGTTAGAAGAAAAACTAGCCGAAATGCTAGAGTTACATAACTTCCAATTGGCTCAGTTCTACGGTGTAGAAGCGGTTAAATTTGAAGACGTATTGGCTCTTTGCAACCAATGGCGTGAAGTTCTTGCTCCATTAGTGATTGACGTAACTAAAGTATTACATGACTACCGCAAAGAAGGTAAGGCTGTAATGTTTGAAGGCGCTCAAGGTTCACTTCTAGACATCGACCACGGTACTTATCCGTATGTTACCAGCTCAAATACAACTGCTGGTGGTGTAAGTTCTGGTTCAGGTATGGGTCCTTTACATCTTGATTATGTATTAGGTATTACGAAAGCTTATACAACACGTGTAGGTGCTGGTCCGTTCCCAACTGAATTGGTTTACGATGCTGCGAGTGATTCTGGTGACCCAATTGGTAAACATTTGGGTACTGTGGGTCATGAGTTCGGTGCTTCTACTGGTCGTCAACGTCGTTGTGGTTGGTTTGATGCTGAAATCTTACGCCGTTCTGTAGATGTAAACTCACTTTCAGGTATTTGCTTAACTAAACTTGACGTTTTAGATGGTTTAGAAGAAGTGAAAATCTGTGTGGGTTATGAAAATACAGATTCAGGTTGTGTAGGTTCTTCTGATGCGGTTTCTTTCGAATGCTTGAAACCAATTTATGAAACTATGCCAGGTTGGAGCGAGTCAACTGTTGGTTTAACGAGCATTGACCAATTACCTGCAAATGCTTTGGCTTATGTAAAACGTATTGAACAATTAATCGAATGTCCGATTGATATCGTTTCAACTGGTCCAGACCGTGCAGAAACAATCATTTTACGTCATCCATTCTCTGCGTAATTCGCAAAGATAAAAATAGCCTCCTAAAAGGGGGCTTTTTTTATACCCTACTAAAGTGCAGTTTTGGTTTGGTTCGATTCAGATTAAAACATGATATATAGTTCAGGAATCATAGGCTCAGGATGAAGCTGCAACCCACTATTTCAAAAACCATTTTTTATTCTTTTTTATTTGCTATAGGTGGTTCACCCACATTAGCAATGCTGATTATTTATGGTCAAAATTATAATCCGGACTTCTTCATGACGGCATTTATGAGTCTTTCTGTCCTGATTGCTTGTGTCCTCATTCCGGTTGTTCTCATACAAAACAGTTATTTACTCTGGAAGAGGAAAAATCCTAATCTTGAAGAGAAAGTTAAGACTTTAAGTCACGTTTATCTTGGTTTAAACATAATATGTTTAATATTCTGGATTTATTTGATGACTTTATCTAATTGACCGTTACATAAATACTATGATCGTGAAGAAATGAGAGATTTAAAGCGTGAGTGGTATTTCTTATAATAAGTGCAAAAGAATAAACAGTTTTTTAACGATTTAGGTGACCCATGTTAATGAATAAAAAGTTCGTTCTAAGCTTGTGCGCAGCAGGTGCAGTAACAATTTCTGGTTGTGCCACAATGGCTGATATGGCAGGTGCAGATACCGCAACCTTAAATGCTCAATCTGCACAAAGTTTCAATAAAATGGTGCAGGAAGCGCGTGGTAAAGGTGCTTTAGATACAAGTTCAAGTACCTATAACCGTATTAATGCGGTTTTTAACCGTTTAAAACCTTATGCGAATCAAATGAATCAGACAGGCCAGCCATTTAGTTGGCAATTGGCTGTATTGAAGTCAGATACGATTAACGCTTACGTTGCACCTGGTGGCAAGGTCGTGTTCTACACAGGTATTGTAAATAAACTGAACTTGACTGATGCTGAAATTGCAGCAGTTATGGGCCATGAAATGACTCACGCCTTGGAAGAGCATGCAAAAAGTAAAATTGGCGCACAAGCTTTAACTGATTTAGCGTTAAATATTGGCTTAAGTCAGATTAATGGTGGTAATGTGAGTCAACTAGGCGCGGCTGCGGCTCAGTTAGGCACGCAAGTAGGTGTGGGTCTGCCATATTCTCGTAGTTTGGAAAGCCGTGCTGACCAAGGTGGTTTAATGCTAATGGCGCGTGCAGGTTATAACCCAAATGCAGCGATTACGCTTTGGGAAAAAATGAACAAGCTTGAAGGCAGTGGATCATCTTTCTTGTCTACTCACCCATCAAACGCTCAACGTATTAATGACATGCGTAAGAATTTACCTGCGGCATTAGCTATTTATAATGGTCGTAGGTAAGTTTTAACACTTATAGAACTGATGTTAAAAACGGATGCTTGAGCATCCGTTTTTGTTTTTAAGGAGCAGGATTAGGCTGTTGTAGATGAATAGCCTCAATGCCTTGTAAAATCTCTGGTGAAAGCTCGATTTCAAAAGCTTGGATATTTTCTTTGAGCTGATCTAAATTGGTTGCACCAATAATCGTACTCGTCACAAAAAATTGCTGCTTAATAAAAGCCAGAGCCAATTGAGTCAGGCTTAAACCATGCTTTTCAGCAAGCTGTGCATATTGTTCAGTTGCCCATTCACTTTGCGGGTTGCTGTATCTGCTAAAGCGAGGGAAGAGTGTAACGCGGGCATTGGCTGGTCGAGCCCCATTTCTAAATTTGCCAGTTAAATAACCAAAAGCAAGAGGAGAGTATGCAAGTAAACCTACACCCTCATATTTAGCAATTTCTGACATACCGATTTCATAGGTGCGATTAAGCAGACTATACGGATTTTGCACACTCACAAATTTACTCACACCTAAATTTTCGGCAAGCTGAAGGAACTTCATGGTGCCCCACGGTGTTTCATTAGATAAGCCGATATAACGAATGCGGCCTCGATTAATCTCTTTTTGGAGAGCGAGTAATGTTTCTTCTAAGGGAGTAGTATCGTAATCATTTTGGGCTTGCTGATTACCATAAGCGAGCGTTCCAAAGAAGTTGGTATGGCGTTCAGGCCAATGTAATTGATAAAGATCAATATAATCAGTTTGTAAGCGTTTGAGAGAGCCATCAATTGCTTGTGAAATATGTTCACTATTAAACTTGGTATGGCCTTCTCGAATATGTGTTCCACCAAAACCAGGACCTGCAATTTTTGAAGCAAGGAATACTTTATCGCGCTGACCATGCTGTGCAAACCAATTGCCTAAGATGGTTTCGGTTGCTCCATATGTTTCTGGCTTAGGAGGGACGGAATACATCTCTGCCGTATCCCAAAAATATAAACCGTGTTCTAAAGCGTAATTGAGTTGTTCGAAAGCTTCTTGTTGAGTATTTTGCTCACCAAATGTCATGGTACCTAAGCAAATTTCAGGAAGGTTAATGCCAGTGTGACCAAGTGGTTTAAATTGCATACTGCGAAATCCTTAAGAAATTTTAAGTTAGCCTAACGGAGAATATGTATTCAACTTAAATCATAAAAACAGAATAGTTTGTAAGCTTTGTGTATTAACTCATTGTTGCATATAAAAAAAGCAAACCGAAGTTTGCTCTTTATTCAATAATTACGCGTAATTATTCTTCGTCATCATAGTCTTCGTCAGTGACTGGGGTTTCTTCTAATGAAGTATCAAAAATCAAAATAGCTTTACCGTCAGTTTGAATCATACCTTGATCTTCTAAGGTCTTTAATACACGGCCAACCATTTCTCGTGAACACCCGACAATGCGTCCAATCTCTTGTCGAGTAATACGAATTTGACGGCCATTCGGCAAGATCATTGCTTCTGGTTGTGAAGATAGGTCGATTAAGCAACGCGCAATACGGCCCGACACATCAATAAATGCAAGATCGGTCATTTTACGAGTTGTATTTTTTAAACGACGAACGAGTTGCGCGAAAACGGCATAGCTGAGATCTGGATACTGTTTGCTCAGTTCGTGGAAGTTGTCATATGAAATTTCCGCAATTTCACAGACATCACGGGTACGAACTTCAGCTGTACGTTGAGGGTTCGGTTCGAAAAGCCCCATTTCCCCAAAGAAGTCACCAGGATTCAAATATGCCACAACAATTTCACGTTCATCGTCTTCACGTAAAATAATTGAAACTGAGCCTTTTAAAATTAAATATAAAGATTTTGACTCTGTTCCGGCATCAACAATTGTGGTTCGTTTTGGATATCTGTTGATGTGAGCACGTTTTAACAATGCTTTAACGGATTCAGGTAGTTGCCCCGGAGATAAAGCATCTGTGCTGAGTTGTGAAAAATTTGAAGTCATGCTTGATATGTTCCGAATAGGGTAAACAATTCACACAAGCTCGAGATGAGCTATTACACAGAAGAGATGAAATTCCTTATCAACTCATTTTATGTTAGTGTACAAAACAAGGGTCTGTTGACATTTCACAGATGGTTGCGACATAAGACAATTTTTCTGGACGTTACGAAGCAAGAACTATGGAATTTAGTCATTCTAAATCAATAGAGCTTAACAACGAAACGAACAAAAAAATCTGGCCTTGCGCTGCATCAAAGATGCTTTAATTGCACCTCAGATTCCGGCTGAAATTTAACAAACTTTATTACAAAACTGGACAAAGGATTGCCCTTGTCTGTGTTTTGCGTTTTATTTGGATTAATTTTTAGCTATTACGCAATCCATAGATGAAATGTCAACAGACCCTGCTTAAATTTATAATTTTTTTTGGGTAGTTGCAATGCAAACAAGTGTACATTGGCTAGAGAATGTTGCTTTTGAAGCGAAATCAGAGAGTGGTCATAGTGTAGTGATGGATGGCTCACCTGAGTACGGTGGTGAAAACCGTGGACCACGTCCTATGGAGTTGATATTAATGGGACTTGGTGGGTGTGCTTCGTTTGATATTGTGACTATTTTAAAGAAATCCCGTCAAGATGTGACGAATGTCGTATGTCAGCTTAAAGCTGAGAGAGCAGATGCAATTCCGGCAGTTTTCACCAAGATCCATTTACACTTTGTAGTGACAGGTAAAGCTGTAAAAGAAAAACAGGTCGCAAAAGCAGTAGAGCTATCAGCTGAGAAATATTGTTCAGCAAGTAAAATGCTTTCAGATGGTGGCGTAGAAATTACTCACGATTTTGAGATTATTGAAGCAGCATAATTTTATTTGTGAATGCCTAAAAAATAAAAAAGCTAACAGTCATGTTGGCTTTTTTTATGATAAGAATAATTAAAAAAATAAAAGGAGAGAGTTAAGTGAATATCCGTTTAGCACAATGGGAAGATACCGAGACCATATGTTATTTACTTAAACAAATGGGATATTCACAGCCTTTAAAAGTAGTTCAGGAACAATTTCAAATACTAAGTAAAGATCCTAATGCGATTACGTTGGTTGCAGCTGACGATTTAAAAGTGTATGGAGTTTTATCGCTTTATTTTATTCCACAAATTGCCTTACAAGGTGACTTTGCCAAAATATGCTATCTGTGTGTTGACGAGAAAATGCGTAGTAAAGGAGTGGGGCATTTGCTTGTACAAGAAGCAGAACGGATAGCGAAGCAACATGGTTGTGACCGAATGGAACTTCATTCGGGGATACAAAGACCTTTGGCACATCAATTTTACCTAAGAGAAGGCTATGTCGAAGCGCCAAAGTACTTTCGTAAAGCTTTAAATTAATGAGTCGTAGTTAGAAAAAGTTGAGGGTCTACCCGTGCATTGTTAAGGCTCATTCCCCAATGTAAATGGGGGCCTGTGACACGTCCTGTTTTACCGACTAGACCTAAAGTTTCCCCTTGACGAATATGTTGGCCTTTTTCTACTTTTATCTCGCTTAAATGACAAAACATACTAATTAAGCCTTGACCGTGATCGATTAATACAGTTTGCCCATTAAAAAAATAATGACCTGTTTGAACGACTACGCCGTCTGCTGGAGCAACTACTTTTTGGCCTATTGGTGCTGGAATGTCTAGACCTGAGTGTGGAGCACGTTCTTCACCATTAAAAAAGCGTTTTCTTCCAAAAGAATTGGTAAATTTACCAGAAGTTGGGCGTATAAATTTTGGTAAGGCTTGCCACGAACTTTGCGTAAATGAACTATAAACATCATTTTGTTCTTTAGCTTCTTGAGCGTAACGATCTAATTGACTTTGATTGGGATTTACATAGTCTTGATTGGTAACTTTAAGGCGTTGCTCAGCATACGGATAAGATTTAACTTCTATTTGAATAGGGGCTTTATTGGTTTCGAGTTGAACACTACCAAGTGGAGTAGATAACGGAATACCGAAAACAGCATAACGCTGCTGTCCTTCTTGGCTAATTAAAACTGGTTTGTGTTGAAAAGTGACCTGAGTAATATCCGAAGTCAAAGGAATAACTGCAATACCACCGGGTCTTCTTGAGTCTTGGGGTAACTCCGCCATTGCTAGAGTCGAGCTAAAAAGACAAGTTGTTAATATAATATGTTTTAAGCGCATTTTTAATTTCAAAAACAGGATGGAATTGGAAAGATAAATTAATTCTTAATTTGAGAATTCTCAATGAAGTCTTTGTGAAGACCATAAAATAGATGAGAGTAAATATAAATATTCAAGTTATTTAATAAAATGTAGCCGAAGTGTACTTGAAATATATACAAAACAAACCCATATTATAATCGAGTTTTACTCGCAGTATTTTTTATAACTTAATGAAAAATATATAAAAATTTATTTGAAATCCGAAAAAGTGTTCCCATCTATTACACAAGTACGAATTTGTTGTGAGGAATAACAAGAATGCGATTTGAAAAATTTACGAACCGCTTGCAGCAAGCCCTCTCAGATGCTCAATCCTTAGCGATGGGTAAAGACCATACAGCTATAGCAGGTATTCATATTTTGAGTACTTTATTGGAAGAGCCGTCCAATATTAGTTTGTTGCAACAAGCAGGTGCACGGTTACCTGAACTTAAACAAAAGCTAGAGCAGGCTTTAAAAGATGCTCCGACTATTGCTAACCCGACGGGCGATGTCAATTTAAACCCAGAAGCAGTTAAAGCACTCAACTTGGCAGATCGATACGCGCAAAAAGCTGGCGATGAATTTTTGTCAACTGACTGGGTTTTATTGGGCTTGGCAGAAACTGGTGAAACAAAAAATATTTTAAGTGCCGTAGGTGTAACTCCCGACAGCTTACGCAAAGTAATTGAAAATATTCGAGGTAGTGACAAAGTCATGAGTAATAATCACGAAGACCAACGTGACTCACTTAATAAATATACGATTGATTTAACCGAGCGGGCTTTATCGGGGAAACTTGATCCGGTGATTGGACGTGATGATGAGATCCGCCGTACCATTCAGGTCTTGTCACGCCGTACTAAAAATAACCCAGTACTCATTGGTGAACCTGGGGTAGGTAAAACCGCTATCGTTGAAGGTTTGGCACAACGTATTGTTAATGGTGAAGTACCAGAAGGCTTAAAGAATAAACGTGTTTTATCGTTAGATTTAGGTTCATTGCTTGCAGGTGCTAAGTATCGTGGTGAGTTTGAAGAACGTTTAAAAGCTGTTTTAAAAGATTTGGCGAAACACGAAGGCGAAATCATCTTATTCATTGACGAGTTACATACACTCGTTGGTGCTGGTAAAGGTGACGGTGCGATGGATGCAGGTAATATGTTAAAACCTGCGTTGGCTCGTGGTGAGTTGCGCTGTGTGGGTGCAACAACCTTAGATGAATATCGCCAATACATTGAAAAAGATGCAGCCTTGGAGCGTCGTTTCCAAAAAGTGCTGGTCGATGAACCAAGTGTAGAAGATACTATTGCGATTTTACGTGGTCTGAAAGAAAAGTATGCGACTCACCATGGCGTACAGATTTTAGACTCAGCGATTATTGCTGCGGCGAAAATGTCTCACCGTTATATTACAGACCGTCAATTACCGGACAAGGCGATTGACCTGATTGATGAGGCAGCTTCTCGTATTAAGATGGAAATCGATTCTAAGCCAGAAGCACTTGATAAACTTGATCGCCGTTTAATCCAGTTGAAAATGCAATTGGAAGCGGTGAAAAAAGATGAAGACGCAGGCAGTAAGGCCGAAGTTACTCATCTTGAAAAACAGATTGCTGAAGTCGAGAAAGAATACAACGATCTGGAAGAAGTGTGGAAAGCTGAGAAAACACTGGTAGAAGGCACTAAACAAGCTCAGGTTGAACTTGATAAAGCACGTATTGCTTTTGAAAAAGCTCAGCGCGAAGGCGATTTGGCAGAAGCAGCACGTTTGCAATATGGTGTAATTCCGGAGTTGCAAAAACAACTTGAACAAGATGAAGTTGCTGAAGAAAACGAAGAGCCAAAACTCATTCGTACAAAAGTAACTGAAAATGAAATTGCCGAAGTCGTTAGTGCTGCAACAGGTATTCCGGTTGCTAAAATGATGCAAGGCGAGCGTGAAAAACTTCTTCATATGGAAGAGTTTTTACATGACCGTGTTGTTGGGCAAGATGAAGCAGTTGTTGCGGTATCGAATGCAGTTCGTCGTTCACGCGCAGGTTTATCTGACCCGAATCGTCCTAGCGGATCATTCTTATTCTTAGGTCCAACAGGTGTAGGTAAAACTGAGTTAACTAAAGCTTTAGCTAACTTCTTGTTTGACAGTGATGATGCCATGATTCGTATCGATATGAGTGAATTCATGGAGAAACATTCTGTCAGCCGTTTAGTTGGTGCGCCTCCGGGTTACGTAGGTTACGAAGAGGGCGGTGTTTTAACCGAAGCTGTTCGCCGTAAACCATATAGCGTAGTGTTGTTTGATGAGGTTGAAAAAGCGCATCCAGATGTCTTCAATATCTTGCTACAAGTGTTAGACGATGGACGCTTAACCGACTCACAAGGTCGTGTAGTGGACTTTAAAAACACGGTTATTGTGATGACATCGAACTTGGGTTCACAAGATGTACGTGAACTTGGTGAAGGTGCAACTGATGATGAAGTGCGTACTATTGTAATGAATGCGGTAAGTCAGCATTTCCGTCCAGAATTTATTAACCGGATTGATGAGTTGGTGATTTTCCATTCACTCAAAAAAGCACAGATTCGTGGCATTGCCGATATTCAGTTGGACCGCTTACGCTCACGACTTGTTGATCGTGATATGAGTTTAACTGTAGATGACAGTGCATTTGACTTATTGATTGACGCTGGTTTTGACCCTGTATACGGAGCGCGTCCATTGAAACGTGCAATTCAACAACAGGTTGAAAATACACTAGCTCAAAAAATCTTGTCAGGTGACTTTGTTGCGGGTGATACCATTTTAGTTAAAGGCGAAAATGGTCACTTAGTGTTTGATAAGCTGAAACTCAGCTAAGTTTTTTCTGCTAAAACCGAAAAGAGAATATGGAAACATATTCTCTTTTTTTATATTTAACTTTTATGCTGATTTGAAGATATAAGCGCAATAATTGAGTCTGCTACTTTCTGTGTGAGAGTTTTAAGTTTTTGTTCGGCATGACCTGATAAAAAATAATGGTAATGATAAATACGTCCTAGATAAGAAATACAGATAAAGAAAGTACCTACAGGTTTTTCCGTGGTTTCACTTCCGCCAGGTTTTAATAAACCTGTGCAGCTCACAACAATGTCAGCTTGTTGAAATAGGGTTTGACCAAGCCTGCACATTTCTTCAGTTACTTGTGGCGATTCTGCTGTGTAGGTTTCAATTAACTTTGGATCAACTTTTAAAACACTGATTTTAATACTGGGGTCATAACTGACTAATCCACCCAGTAAAATATCAGCACCACTATTTTTATGAATCGAAAACTGACTGGTTAAGTAACCTGAACTGGCACTTTCAATAAATGCGACTTTAAGTAAACGGTCTTCTAATAACTGACAGCATTGCTGAAGCATTATTCCACCTCGTATGGTGTTTATTTATGAATAAATCTAACTACAAATAAATTATAAAATCACGTTAAGTGATCTAAGGATCTGGTTCAAGTCTAAGATAAAAATCTATAAAACTATTTGAATATTCACAAAAAGCCTGTGAAGAATTTCAGGTTTTAAAATGATCAATGCTAATTATCGGGAAGTTTCTTTATAACATTGCGACAAGGTTAAAAACTTGTTAGTTTGATTCGATATAACAAACAATAACAATTTTAGGATGAACATGATGAACAATAAGCAAGGGTGTGTGCTGGGAATTTTAAGTTGTATAGCGGTATTACCGATGAATCTATGGGCTGCACAGCCTATGAATGAAAGTGCGCTTGCAACTCAAACAGGAGCAGTAACGGCAGCTCTACCCGTAATTATTGCGAAAGCTCAAGATGATGCGAAGAAGCCAGAAATAGAGCAACGTCAAGTTCGGCAAACACTAGGGGATAATTATTTACAACAGGTTCGATGGAATTCACTGCGTACAAGTGTGTTATCACCTTATCAAGAACAAAAGCAAAATCAGGTCATTGATGGAAAAGAGAAGAAAAAATTAGAAATGGTTGCTCTGCCAGAAAGAGCTGATCGATTTACACGTTATGATTTTGAGTCAAAGAATGTACATGGTGAAGTTATCATTACTGTGAAGTAATGATAACTTCCTTTTTCAAATTCAGATTAATTTAACCCAGGATGCTGAATTTTCCATGCACGGTGGATTTTTTGATTACGTTTAAAATCGGGTCCAATCGTTTCAGAAGTAATTTCTTCAACGTCATATAAAGCCTCGATCTCTTCATCCATCTCAAAACCACGATAGTTATTTGAGAAGTAAAGTGTACCTTCACTTGTTAAGCGGTTCATTGCACGTTTAATCAAAGAGACGTGATCGCGCTGCACATCAAAAGTACCGTGGAACTTTTTAGAGTTAGAGAATGTTGGCGGGTCAATAAAAATAAGATCATATTGTTCATGACCTTCTTTTAACCATTCAAAACAGTCACTTGCAAAGAACATATGCTGTTCGTCTGCATGATCTACCGTTAAACCGTTTAAAACGAAGTTTTCTTTTGACCAGCTCAAGTAAGTATTAGATAAATCTACACTGGTTGTACTTGCAGCGCCGCCTAAAGCCGCGTGTAAGCTGGCTGTCGAGGTATAACTATAAAGATTTAAGAAGTGCTTACCACGTGCTTCTTGAGCAATACGTAAACGCATTTGACGGTGGTCAAGGAACAAACCAGTATCAAGGTAGTCAGTCAGGTTCACTAAAATTTTAGCTTTACCTTCTTGCACGATGAAACGTTTATTGGCTGTACTTTGTTTGGTGTACTGATTAGTACCAGTTTGACGCGCACGTGTTTTAATAAAGATTGCATCACGATTTAATCCTGTCACCGCACGAATAGCAGCAAGCGCTAAGTTAAAACGTTTTTTTGCTTTTTCAGGATCAATCTTTTTAGGTGGTGCATATTCCTGAACATGTAAACGGTCGCCGTATAAGTCTACAGCAAGGTTAAAGTCAGGGAGGTCTGCATCGTATAAACGTAAGCAATAGATATTTTCTTTGGTTGCCCATTTTTTCAAGGCAGTCATGTTCTTTTGCAAACGGTTAGCAAAGTCTTGAGCTTCTTCCATTTCAACAGGTTGAGCTTGCCAGTTTGCCAAGAATGGTTGAGTGACTTTTTCAGGTTTAACTGTACCGAAACGAACATAAATCGGTAATTTACCATTCATTAAGCGTAATGTTTCTGGTGCTTCAAATGCTAAAACATCGGCTTGTTCAATTTGTGCGGCAATAATTGCTGCATATTGATTTGGGAAGTTCTTTTGTAAGAGGGCAGATAAGCCTAAGTAAAGAGAACGGTTAGAAGCTTTGTCACCTAAGCGCTCACCATATGGAGGGTTGGTAACGATAAAAGCAGTTTTATTTTCAGCACCGAAATCTGGCCAGTCTGCTAAAGTGCGCTCTTCAATTTGAATATCGCCTAGTAGCTTTTCAAAACCTGCTGCAATAATGTTTTCGCGTGTTGCTTTTACAGCTTCCCAGTCAGCATCGTATGCATAAAACTTAGGTAACGGTTGTTCAAGTGCTTTTTCATGACGCTCTGCTGCTTCCGCTTTGAGTGAAAGCCAAAGTTCACGGTCATGACCATGCCAGCCATTAAAACCAAAACGACGTACAAGACCCGGCGCACGATCAGTTAAAATCATTAACGCTTCAATAATAAATGTGCCTGAACCACACATTGGGTCAAGTACGATTTCCGGGTTACGTTCCTGAAGCTTGGCTTTTTGCAAAATTGCCGCTGCGAGGTTTTCTTTAATTGGTGCATCTGTCATGAAACGACGGTAGCCGCGTTTATGTAATGAATCACCAGATAAATCTAGGCAATATGTATGCTCGGTTTTGCCCGCAAGCACATATAATGTAATTTCCGGTTGTTTGGTATCAATACTTGGGCGGCGACCTACAGCTTCCATAAAGGAATCAACAACGCCGTCTTTTACACGAAGGGTTGCAAACTGCGTATTTACCTTAATTTCACGCTCTGCATGTAAGCGAATTGCAAAGGTACTTTGTGGTGCAAAAATAAGAGACCAATCAAAACTAATTGCACCTTCATAAAGCTCTTCTGCTACATCACGCGCATCGTGGGTACGTTCAAGTTCATAAGTATGAATTGGAAGTAAAACACGTGAAGCAAGACGTGACCACATGCAAATACGGTAAGCATGTTCAAGCGTTCCTTCAATGATTAAACGTCCTGCTTTACGTTCTGTCACTTTGGTGCCAAGCTGTTCTATTTCTTCTTGTAAGAGGGTTTCTAAACCATCAGCACAAGTAATCCAATAGTGGTTTAAACGTAAAGAGGTATTCATAAACTCGATTGACCAAAACATATAAATATTAACGATGCAAAGTTTAACGTATTTTGTTGTCTAAAAGTTTTTAAATTATTGCAACCTATCACTTGGCAACCAATAAATTGATTTTTAAAGCTTAAAATATAAAAACTGGTATGTATTTTGCTAATTTTTTCGAAATAAAACTTATTTAATTAATCATTATTGATGGTTTTTAACCAATTTCATGATTTGAATACATAGGGGAATATAAATGAAAGATATGATGGGGAATGGTTTTATAGCGAATGCAGAAGCTTTCACACTAGCTACTCAAATTTATGTGCGTATGCGTAGAGTAACGGGACGGGTGATAGATGCAATGTATGTTGTTCAAAATAAAGACTATGCGAAATATGTAATTGCACTGGCACTAGAAGCAGAAGATGACGAATTAAAACGCTGTGTTGAACGATTAATGGTATTGACTGATTCAATACCAGAGCAGTCTCAAAAAGAAATGACAGTGAGTATTCAAACTAGTGAAGAATCAGAAATCACAGCCGAAGACATTTATCGGGCACAAGTTCCACATCATTATATTGGTGCTTTAAGGTAATCTGAGCACGGCTCTAAATTTTCTGGTCAATTTAGGGCCTTATTCTGTAAAGTTCTTCTGCGAAAAGAACGGAATTCAGCTACACTATGCACGTTTTCGCGATTCGACCCATAGGAATCCATTATGCATATTGCAGCGTTGCATCAACCGAGCCAGGTTCAGCTCAATCAAGACGGAAATTTAAAACATTTTTTAACGATTGAGGGCCTTTCAAAAGAAAACCTCACTAAGATTTTAGATACCGCGCAAAGCTTTTTAGATGATAATAATAATTTAATTAACCGCCCGCTTTTAGAAGGTCGGACGGTTATGAATCTCTTCTTTGAAAACTCCACCCGTACTCGTACTACTTTTGAAGCAGCAGCAAAACGTTTGTCTGCCAATGTATTGAACATTGATATTGCACGTTCAAGCACGTCAAAAGGTGAGACTTTACGAGATACGCTTTGGAACCTCGAAGCAATGGCTGCCGATATTTTTGTTGTACGTCATTCATCTTCAGGTGCTGCACATTTCATTGCTAAAGATGTATGTCCGAAAGTCGCAATTATTAATGCCGGAGATGGACGTCATGCCCATCCAACGCAAGCGATGCTCGATATGCTCACTATTCGCCGTGAGACGAAAAAACCATTTGAAGACTTGAGTGTTGCCATTATTGGTGACATTAAACACTCTCGCGTTGCGCGTTCAGATGTAGCTGCACTTCAAACACTCGGATGTAAAGATATCCGTGTGATTGCGCCGAACACCTTATTACCGGTTGGTTTTTCAGAATATGGCGACCATGTTCGTTTGTTCAATAACATGGATGAAGGCATTACCGGTTGTGATGTGATTATTGCTTTACGTATTCAAAATGAACGTATCGATTCACCAGCATTATCTTCACAATCTGAATTTTACAGAATGTACGGTTTAAACAAAGAGCGCCTTAGCTTGGCTAAACCGGACTGTATTGTTATGCATCCGGGACCAATGAACCGTGGTGTAGAAATTGATTCGAGTATTGCTGATGGCGAACAGTCAGTGATTTTAAAACAGGTCACTAACGGTATTGCAGTTCGTATGGCTGTGCTAGCGTTGTCTATGCAAGGGCAACTCCAAGAACAAGGTTTAATTGAAGCGATTGCGTTGTAAGGAATGGATCACATGAGTATTGTAAAAATTGAAAATGTACGTGTGTTAGACCCAATCCAAAAAACAGACAGCGTACAAACTGTATATCTTCAAGATGGTAAGCTCATTGCCCCAGTCGATCAGGTTGAACAAACTATTGATGGTCAGGGTAAATGGTTAATGCCAACTATGGTTGATTTGTGTGCACGTTTGCGTGAACCAGGTCAGCAGCAGCATGGAACGTTGAAATCAGAAGGTAAAGCTGCACGTGCTAATGGTATTTTGCACGTCATTACGCCGCCAGACTCAAAGCCGATTGTACAAGACAACGGTGCGCTCATTCACGGCTTAATTGAAAAAGCTTGGCATGATGGTGGTATTCACATGCATATCATCGGTGCCCAGACTCAAGGTCTAAATGGTAAGCAACCAGCAAATATGGCAGGCCTTAAAAAGGGTGGCTGTACTGCTGTTTCAAATGCGAATGCTGCTTTTGAAAATGACGATGTTGTTGTTCGTACATTAGAGTACGCCGCGGGTCTTGGTTTAACCGTCGTTTTCTATGCTGAAGAGCCACAACTTGCTAAAGATGGTTGTGCTCATGAAGGCTTTATTGCATCACGTCAAGGTTTACCAATGATTCCTGCAATTGCAGAAACCGTAGCGATTGCAAAATATCTGCTTATGATTGAAGCGACAGGTGTCAAAGCTCACTTTGGTTTGTTGTCTTGTGGCGCTTCGGTCGAATTAATTCGTGCTGCAAAAGCAAAAGGTTTACCGGTTACTGCCGATGTAGCAATGCATCAGTTACATTTAACTGAGCAACTAATTGATGGCTTCAATTCACTTGCACATGTTCGTCCACCATTACGTTCTGAGCAAGATAAAGAGCTTTTACGCCAAGGTTTAAAACAAGGTGTAATTGATGCAATCTGTACCCACCATGAGCCTTTAAGCAGTTCAGCTAAAATGGCTCCATTTGCAGAGACCCAACCGGGTATTACTGCATTTGATACTTATGTGGCTTTGGGTATTCAGCTCATTAATGAAGGTTTATTTGAACCTTTAGAATGGGTAACTAAAGTGACAAGTGCTCCTGCACAGGTAGCAAATATGACAGCACGTTGGCAAGCTGAAGCAGGGTGGGTGTTGGTAGATCCTGAGTTAAGCTGGACTGTAAGTAAAGACACTATTTTATCTCAAGGGAAAAACACCCCTTTACTGGGTCAAAAGCTTACAGGTAAAGTCTTACAGACTTTTGCTGTTTAATTTTAAGCAGCAAAATGCCGATATAAAATATAAACAGGTAGATCATAAAGATCTACCTGTTTTGTAAATACTAGATGGAAAATTGTATATAAATTATTTAAAAAACAACAAAAGATTTCGAGCGCATTAGAATAAAAAACTATCAGCAAAGAGAAGTATTTGAATAATCAAAAAGTTGCTGGTTACGACGTATAAGATTCGGGAGAATAACCAATGTCGATAAACCCTATAGAACTGCTTAAAGAAAAAGTATCTTCAACAATATTAAATAATCAGGATGGATACCTCGGCGAAAAAACAAACGCTTTATCTAAGTTTTATCCAATTCTACTTTCATTATTAGCTGCTAAACCTGATCTTATAGGACAATTGAAAAACAGTTTGGCTCCGTCATTATCCGATCTTTTTTCTCATAATGAGCAAATTAAGAATACTGTGCTTACCCATTTAAGCGGTACAGCACCAAATAATGAAATCGAAAATACCCTCAATAGCGCATTAAAACCGAGCCTTAATGCAATTTCTGACGTTGCCGGAAATGATCAACAAAGTATTGTGAACTATTTACGTCAGCATGCTGAAACGATCCGTTCATATTTACCAGGATGGGCCGTGGGCTTATTAGCTCCATTAGGTATTGGAGCTGGTTTATCTTCTGTAACATCATCGACAGCACCGCCACTTGCAGCAGCAACAGAGACTACGGGCAAATCTCGTGGTTTTTTACCCATTATTGCGCTCATTATTCTCGGGTTATTAATTGCTTGGTTGTGGCGCTCTTGCCAGCATAAAGAAGCTACACCTGCACCAGAAACTAAAGCTGCAAGCGGTGTAGAGGCCGCGGCTGCTCCAGCTACTTTAACTTTAAGCACCGATGATAAAGGTGCTGTGAGCCAGTGTCAGGCTGGAATTGGCGATCAAGGTTTCTTGGCGACTTTACAAACTCAAGTTAAACAAGTCTTTTCAGCTACTAAAGATTGTGATGTTGATACAAGTCAAACTTATGCGGCTGCTTTTACCGATAAGGATGCTTTGGCAGGTGTGTTGGGTGCATTAAAAGGTATTCCAAACGCTTCTTTAGAATGGGTGGGTGACAAGATTACATTGAAAGCAGGTGATGCTGCAGCGTTAGAAGCGTTAACTGCTAAAGTAAAAGCACTTGTTCCACATACTGAAGTTGTTGCCGCAGCGCCAGAAACAGCTGAACAGTCTGTAAGCAACAGTTTAAGTGCTTCACAAACAGCCTTAACTGCAATTGACCCGAACAATGTAGATGTAAACGCACTAGTTAAAGCACTTAATTTACAAATTATTAACTTTGCGAGTGGCTCAAGTGACATTCCTGCAGATAACAAAGCTATTCTTGATCAAGCAGCAACCCTTTTAAATAAAGTGTCTGGTGTTAAATTAGATGTAGGTGGTCACACCGACTCAACAGGGAATGCCGCTGCTAATAAAGCGCTTTCTCAACGACGTGCTCAAGCAGTAGTAGATTATTTAGTTTCTAAAGGAGTGGATGCTTCTAAACTGGTTGCTAAAGGCCATGGTTCAGAACAGCCAGTTGCAGACAATACGACCGAAGAAGGACGCTTTAAAAACCGTCGTATTGAGTTTTCAGTAGCTCAATAAAAAACAGATTTTATTGAATTCTAATTTGAAAAAAGCTTCTCATTTTGAGAAGCTTTTTTTATAGAAATAAATATTGTTAGGTTGGCATGAAAATTAGTTTGTTAGGGAGTGGGCGTGTTGCCTTCCATTTGGCAAAGGCACTTTTGGCTAAGGGACATAACATCGTACAAGTCTATGCACGTGATTTTGAGAAAACCAAGAAGTTTGCAGAGCAAATTCAAGCGAAAGCATGTCAGTCTCTTCAAGAGTTTCAACCAAGCGATTTAATTATTCTAGCTGTTTCAGACAGTGCTATTACTGAACTTGCAATGCAGGTACACGAGTTATTTCCCGAAACGCTTATGGTTCATACTTCGGGGAGTACAGACATTCAAGTCATCAGTCAGGTACATGAAAAAGCAGGGGTGTTTTATCCTTTGCAAACGTTCAGTCTTGAAAGAGACGTTGATTGGCAAGCCACACCATTATTTGTAGAGGCGACCAATAAAGACGATTTAGTCATACTTTCTGATTTAGCAAATAGCCTAAGTAAGCGAGTATATCAATACACCTCCAAACAACGTTTAACTTTGCATTTGGCAGCCGTGTTTGCCTGTAATTTTAGTAATTATTGTTTTGATATAGCAAAGCAAGTCGTAGACGCGGAACAGGTCGACTTTGGCTTGCTTTATCCATTAATTCTGGAAACAGCAAAGAAAGCTACTGAAAATGATCCAAAGCAAATGCAAACAGGACCTGCAATGCGAGGAGATCAGAATATCTTGGCAATGCATCAAAGCTTATTAGCCCAAGCAAATCGAGATGATTTAAAAAAGGTTTATCAACTTTTAAGTGATGGCATCGTAAAGCGCCATCACTCATCTTAATTTTAAGAGGTTAAGGTTGACCGTTATTGCCCCATTTTAAAAAGCCTTTACGCTGATTTAAACGTTCAAAATATTGGTCGACATGTTTAAGCGTTGGATGGTCAAAAGGAGTTGCTTTCCAGCGTTGTACAGACAGCCCAATTGGTATATCGGCTAGGGTAAACTCAGTACCTGCAACATAGGCTTGAGTTTTTTCAAGTTGTTGATCGAGAATCTGCATTTGTTTATTCCACTGATCAATACCTTGTTGTAACAAATTCGGGTCTTGATGAAGGGCTGAATGTCGAATGAGCGACATAAATGCATAAGTCCAGCTGTTATTCAGTTCTATAGCTTGCCAATCAATCCACTGGTCAATAATAGCTTTTTGCTTAGCTTGAGTTGGGTAGAGTATATGGTCTTTATCATAAGCATTTGCTAGATAACGTATAATGCTATTCGACTGCCAAAGGACTAAGTCGCCATCTAAAATCACTGGAATTTGACCATTAGGATTTAATTGCAAAAATTCAGGAGATTGAGCGGAGCGGAAGCCTATACCCCAATCTTCTCTCTCATATGTAAGATTTAATTCGTCACATAGCCATAAGACTTTGCGAACATTAATAGAATTATCACGCCCTAAGATTTTTAACATGTGTTGTCCTTAGTATTTTTTAGTATGGCAAGTACCTTTTCTATAAATAACGAGATTGAGTTGAATTGGCAATCTTTAATTAGTCAGAAAAATGGACAAGATAAGTTATAGGTTTATTTAATTTTTAATATTGAAATGAAAAGGGCCTAGTTTGTTACTAAGCCCTGTTTCTTACTTAATCTTCTTAAAGATAAAGTCATTAATCTTATGACCTGACTCAATGCCACGGCGTTCAAACTTAGTTACTGGGCGCCATTCTGGTCTAGGATAGCTGTTGCCTTTACCCGCCAAGTTTTCAAGGTTTGGACGGTTGTCTAAAACATCTAACATCCACTCAGCATACGGTTCCCAGTCTGTTGCAGCGTGGAATGTGCCACCAAGCTCAAGTTTTTGTTCAACCAATTGCATACGTTCATGAATAACGAAGCGGCGTTTGAAATGACGTTTCTTTTGCCAAGGGTCCGGGAAGTAAAGTTGTACGCAGTTGATACTGTTGTCAGGCATTTCACGTAGTACTTGAATTGCGTCAGCATCGAGTACACGTAAATTTTTAAGCTCTGCCATACCTGCTTCATAGACACATTGAGCAATGCCTGGTACATGGACTTCAATACCCACATAGTTGCGTTCAGGGTTCGCTTTAGCCATAAGCACTAAAGAACGGCCCATACCGAAACCGATTTCAACTGTTAAAGGGCGCTCCGGATGCTCAAAGTGCTGACGTAAGTCACCCACGGGATATTCCAAAATTAAATCGCGATGTTGTTCTAAAGCCGTGCGTTGAGACGTATTGAGTGGGGCTGAACGACGCATAAACGTCACAATTTCACGGTGTTCAGGCAAATTGTCCAATTCTGCAATTTGCGTTTGTAACTGATCGATCGACATAACCTTGGCAATATTGAAATTCAAATGCGGTATTTTAAGTCTTCATGTGGTCAAGTCAAATGTTTCGGTGTTTTTCTTCATGTAGATGTCATGATCAATATTTAAGCTAAGAGGCTAATTAAAACTCACATGAACATTTTTACTCATGAAAACTTTTCAATTAAAAACACTTTCGGTTTTTTTAAGTGCATTAGGTGCATTTTCATATAGTTCTGTTGCTCAGGCACAGCTCATGTTTAGCCAGTATGTTGATGGTAGCAGTAATAAAAAAGGGTTAGAAATTTATAACCCGGATGGTACTACTGTTAACTTGGCTGATTATGAAATTCAACAATTTAATAATGGTGGAACTGCGAAAACAGCTACCTTCCGTTTACAAGGTACGCTTGCAAGTAAACAAAAATTTTTGGTGGGGCGTTCAGAATTACAGACAGAACTTGGCAATAAAGTAAATCAAGTGGCTGCATTGTCTTTTAATGGGGATGATGCAGTTGTGCTTGTTTATAAAGGCACGCCTGTAGATCGTTTTGGCCGTATTGGGGAGCGACCTGAGGCAGGATGGGGAACTGCTGTTTCAAGCTTGGGAAATAGCTTTAAACGTATTGAAACTGAAAATCCAGCTTTGAGTATTGATCCGACAGCTGCATTTGATTTGGACCATTCATGGACAGCATGGGCAAACCGAAATGATTTTACAAATCTATCAGGTACTACTACTCAGCCTCCTATTGAAATGGTCAGCTGTTCAAGCTCAGATACACCAATTGCCGATTTAGCAACATCAGCACAAAACCAGACTTATACCGTGCGTGGGGTAATTACTGCCGACTATCGTTATGCAAATGGTTTCTCAGGTTTTTATGTTCAAACACCTGATACGAAAGCACGTGCAAATGTGAGCAATGCTATTTTTGTTTATATTCCGAATAGTAGTGCGGTGAAAGGTGGGCAAATTGGTGATGAGGTTATTTTACGTGGCCGTTTAACCAGCTATCAAAATCAGCTACAGATTGACCAATTACAACAAGATATTCAAACCTGTAATAGCAATATGGCAAATCAGGTTCAGCCCATTAGCCTTGAACTACCATTTTCAAGTTTAACAGGCGGTTCAACCCATTCTCCGCAGCGTTATCAAGGCATGTTGGTGAAATTGCCTCAGACTTTAACGGTGAGTGAGAATTATAATTATGGTCGTTATGGTGAACTATCTTTAAGTTTAGGTCGCTTATATATTCCAACCAATTTATATCCAGCGCTAACTCCTGAAGCTAAAGCTCTAGCTCAGAAAAATTTATTATCTAAAATTATTTTTGATGATGGTTATAACAATCAAAACCGTACACCATGGTTACCTACAAATTTTAGTGCTGCCAATACATTGCGTTCAGGCTATCAGCTTAAAAATGTCGAAGGGATTTTAGAATATCGTTTTAACGGTTGGCGCGTACAACCAGTGCTTGGACGTACGCAACCAGAAGTTATTGCTCAAACCAACTCTCGTCAAAATGTTATTGCGAAAAATGCCAATCATATTCGTGTAGCTTCATTTAACGTCTTGAACTATGACAATGGTGCAACAGGTTTCCCAACAGAGCGTGGCGCAAACACACAAGCAGAGTTTGATAAACAGCACCGTAAAATTGTGAGTGCATTAAAAGCGATTGATGCTGACGTATACGGTTTAATGGAAATTGCCAACAATGGCTATGGCCCAAACAGCGCGATTGCTCATTTAACGAGTGCACTAGGTCCAGACTGGAAATATGTTATTCCTGAAAATCTGGATCGTTTAGGTAGCGATGTTATTGCTGTTGCGATTATTTATAACAGCAAGCGTGTGAAGCCTTTAAATAAAGCTGTTGTGCTTGATTTAGGTGATAAAAACAGAACGACCTTAGCTCAAACGTTCCAAGCTGTCCGTGGTAATAAAACATTTACCGTTATTCCAAACCATTTGAAATCAAAAGGGTGTAGTGGAGTAGATGCTAACTCTTCTGATGCCGATCAAAATGATGGTCAGGGATGCTGGAATCCAACCCGTGTAAAAGCAGTTGATCAAATTGTGCAGTGGCTAGCAAAAAATCCGACGCAAGTGCCTAAGCAAAATGCTTTACTCGTTGGAGACATGAATAGTTATGCAAAAGAGGCACCGATTTTGGCATTTGAAAAAGCCAATTATAAAGTCTTACTCAATGACGCTAAAGTTGGGCAAGGCGCTCAGGCGTACAGTTATGTTTTTGGTGTGGCAAGTGATGCAAATGGTAATGGTGGAGCGGGTAATTTGGATCATGCTATTGCTGATGCAGATTTATATCCAAAAGTAGTTCGTACTTTTGCTTGGCATATTAATGCTGACGAGCCGACGGTTCTAGATTACAACGAAGAATATAAAACTGATGAGCAAAAAGCTTTGTTCTATGGTGAAGATGCCTATCGTTCTTCAGACCATGATCCTGTGATTGTCGATCTAGATTTAAATGGCAAAGACTCGAATCAGCCAAATGATAACCAGAAAAGTCCAATTTTCGATTTCTTATCTCAATTAATGGAATGGATTAGCCAGCTTTTTAAACGTAGTTGACGATAAAAATGCGTGATGTGAATGTGTTTTATCATATTTTAAACAATCGTCACGCAAGACAACTTGCAAGGAAAAACTTTTTCAAGAATATTAGGTAGTGTAAGTAATTTATAAATTTACGCTTTTTTACAATTAAGGAATTGTACAAACCTTGCAGGTTTTTTAGAACCAATTTAAAACGTTAATGTGAGATAACAAGGATCAGATATGAAATTATATTATTCGCCAGGCGCATGTTCTTTAGCTGCACATATTATTTTAAATGAAATTAATGTTGATTTTGATTTAGAACGAGTAAATTTAAAAACACATAAAACAGAAAAAGGTGCAGATTATTATGAAATTAACCCAAAGGGATATGTACCAGCTTTAGAAATTAATCCGGGTTTAATTTTAACTGAAAACGTAGCGATTTTACCTTTCCTTGCTCAGCACGACCCTAAACAAGATTTGATTCCTCCTTCGGGCTTAGGCCGTGCGAAAGTATTGGAATGGTTGGGCTATTTAAATTCTGAATTGCATGATGCATACGCGGTATTTTTTGGGGCGCCGTTAACAACCGATGAAAAGACCAAAGCTTATGCTGAAATCGACCGTCTTTTAAAATATATCGATAATTATTTGGCTGAGTCGGATTATGACTATTTGGTAAATGATAATTTTGGTCCAGCAGATGCGTATTTATTTGTTTTAACAAATTGGTCAAACTCAATTGAGCATGATTTAACGCCATATAAACATATTATTGCCTTACGTAATAAAGTTGCAGAACGTCAGTCAGTACAAATTGCAATGCGTGATGAAGGTTTAATTTCATAAGCAATTTTCAAAAGTATTAAAAAAGCCCCTAAGAAATAGGGGCTTTTTTAATGCTAAAGCGAATTAGTGTTGAGCATCTTTTTTCACATCAGCAGCTGCATTTTCAACAGCTTGAGCTGTATCAGCAGTCGCTTTACGTGCAGTAGCTTCTGTTTCAGCTGCAGCTTTAGCAGTCGCATCAGCAGCGTGGTCAGCAGCAGCATCAATTTTAGCTGAAGCGTTGTCTGTTGCAGTTGCAATATCGCTCGCAGCTTGATCACCAGCAGATTTGATATCTGCTGTTGCTTGTTGAGCAGCATTTTCTAAGTGTTCACCTGTAGTAGCACCAGTTTCTGGAGCTTTATCTTTATTACAACCAACAAGGGCAACAGTCGCAGCAAGACCTAAAGCAACAAGTAATTTATTCATTGTGTTTTTCCTTCTAATTCATGGCATCCAAAATTATGGATGTCTAAAATATAAACATAAAGTAACTGATTAATAAAGATCAAAAATTGTTAAAAAGTTGTAACTCTCGTATTAAAAAAGCCTAGCATTTTGTAATGCTAGGCTTGAACCAAATGATAGTGATTTGACCAGTTTTATTGCCCAGAACGGATGATGTAATCAAACGCAGAGAGTGATGCTTTAGCGCCTTCACCTGTAGCAATAATGATTTGCTTGTAAGGTACAGTGGTACAGTCACCTGCAGCAAATACACCTTTTACANNACCGTCGCCTAACACTTCTGTACTTAATGCATTCATAATCACAGTGGTGTTTGGCAAGCTGTTTAACTTGTTTTGCAAGACTTGGTCAGCACGAAGTTTAGTGTCAAACTCAACTAAAGTTACATGCTCAACAATCCCAGCAAGGTCAATCGCCGCTTCAACACCTGAGTTACCGCCACCAATCACGGCAACACGTTTGCCTTTGAACAATGGACCATCACAGTGTGGACAGTACGCTACACCACGGGTACGGTATTCAGCTTCACCCGGTACATTCATTTCTCTCCAACGTGCACCTGTTGAAAGGATCACAGTTTTCGATTCAAGTTTTGCACCGTTTTCAAGTTCAACTTCAACCAAGCCATTTGCTGTTTGGTCTGCACCAGTGATTTTGCTGACACGTTGCAGGTTCATAATATCCACATCGTATTCACGAACATGTGCTTCCATCTCGGCAGCAAACTTAGGACCTTGAGTCTTTTGCACAGAAGTGAAGTTTTCAATGTCCATGGTATCCATGACCTGACCACCGAAGCGTTCAGCCACGATACCTGTGTTAATGCCTTTACGTGCCGCATAGATTGCAGCTGTTGCACCCGCAGGTCCACCACCAATCACCAATACATCAAACGCATCTTTGGCATTGAGTGCTGCTGCGTCTTTTTCAGCTGAATTGGTATCAAGTTTTGCCACAATCTCTTCAAGGGTCATACGACCTTGACCAATGTGTTCATTGTCCTGGAATACCATCGGTACAGCCATGATTTTGCGTTGTTCCACTTCGTCTTGGAAGAATGCACCATCAATCATGGTTGCCGTGGTGTTCGGGTTATAAATGGCAATCAGGTTAAGCGCCTGTACCACGTCCGGACAGTTATGACAGCTTAATGATACAAAGACATCAAAGTTAGCTTTGAGGTTTAAACCTTTAATCTGATTTAAAACTTCATCTGACACTTTAGGTGCATAGCCAGACACTTGTAACAGAGCCAAGATCAAAGACGTAAACTCATGGCCCATTGGTAAGCCTGCAAAGAACACACGAGGCTGTTCACCTGCTTTAGCCACACCAAAGCTTGGACGACGTGTATTATTACCGTCAAAACGGGCTGTTACCTTGTCAGAAAGCTCAGCGATTTCAGTTACTAATTCTTTAATTTGAGCAGCTTTGTCTGATTCATCTAAAGCAGCAACTAATTCGATTGGACTTTCTAAACGTTCTAGGTAAGCTTTTAATTGAGTTTTAATGTTTTGATCTAACATCTGTTTTTTACTCCAATGCATCCAAATTCTTTCAATAGATGCATAGTACGTTAAAACAATGAATAGGTAAAACAGTATGTTTTTATGAATTTAATCGTTTTTTTGAATGTTGGTTTGCAACAACGCGTAAGTTAAGAAAGTGCAAAAGAGCATTTTAATTTCATTTTTAGTTTTGCAGTATTTTAAAGTGAAAGTGTTTGAAAATTTATATATGTTATATGGCTGTAAAGATTTTATGTCATAACATTAAAAGGTACTTTCATGTCATTGCAACGCGGCATTTATCAGCATTATAAAGGTAATCTCTATCAAGTTTTTTCTGTAGCAAAACACAGTGAAACTGAAGAGGAATTGGTCGTTTATCAATGTTTATATGGTGATTATTCAACTTGGGTTCGACCACTTGATATGTTTACTGAAACCGTGCAAATGAGTGATGGTAGCGTCGTACCGCGTTTTAAATTAATACAAAGTACTTAAATAAAACGGCTGTCATATAAAGAAGGAGTAAAATAGATGCCAAATACTATTTTCTTACAAAGAGTTGCTGATTTATATGACACCTTTAAACAGCATGACTCACAGCAATCCGATCGTTTACAACGGTATCGTAATATAGAAGTAGAATCTGCTCAGCTAATTTCCCAGCTTATTCGTATGCAGCAAGCCAAGTCTATTTTGGAAATTGGCACTTCAACAGGCTATTCAACTTTGTGGCTTGCCGAAGCTGCCCAAGCGACTGGTGGGCAAGTCATTACAGTTGAAATTGATGCAAAGCGAAGTGCAGAGGCAAAACGTCATGTAGCTGAGTTAGAGCTCAGTGA
Source organism: Acinetobacter sp. 148 (assembly GCF_031196675.1). NCBI lineage: Bacteria > Pseudomonadati > Pseudomonadota > Gammaproteobacteria > Moraxellales > Moraxellaceae > Acinetobacter > Acinetobacter sp. 148. The sequence goes on from NZ_JAVIMT010000041.1 coordinate 165,837, forward strand.
GATTGTTCAATTTTGGGTAGGAGATGCAGCCGATTACTTAAAAGCAGCTCAGGAAAAATTTGATTTTATTTTGTTAGATGCTGAACGCGATGCATATGAAAATTATTGGCCAGATTTAAAACGTCTAATGAAGCCTAAAGGTGGGGTTTTAGTTGTCGATAATGTGATATCTCATGCGGCAGAAGTAAATCGATTTATAGCTTTAATTAAAAAAGATCCGGATTATATGAGCAGCATTTTGCCTGTCGGCGCAGGTTTGTGTTTAGTGGTCACAAAATAGTTATGCTGAAATAATTTTTCATATTCCAGTGGGGGCCTGTTTTGAACAGGCCTTTTTTATAATTTTATGAGGCAATCACCAAAGAGAGTCGAGTAAAGTGCAAATTAAATTCTAAGTATTTGTGTACAAAGGCGGCTTTATCGGTTGAACGTAATAAGTTGTCATAAACAAACTCAGGAACAGGATGATAAAGATCTCCTGAGCCATCGCTATAAAAAATTTTTAAATGACGCGATGTCGCATTGTATTTCCATGAAGTGACGACCGCTGTATTCGCCATAAATGCACCCCTTTATTTCATATCAAACGTACTCAAAAATTAACCAGTTGTTTATTTGACATTACTCAATGTTTAGGTAACGGGGAAGGGCAGAATTGTAAAAGTATCAGTAGAAAATGTGATGTGCTTATTCAAAACAAAAGAACCATCCGATACAGGATGGTTCTTTAGGTTTTTAAAATCTAAGAGAGATTAGATTTTACCAACTAGGTCGATAGATGGAGCAAGAGTTGCTTCGCCTTCTTTCCATTTAGCTGGGCAAACTTCACCTGGGTGAGAGTGTACGTATTGAGCAGCTTTTACTTTACGAAGAAGTTCAGATGCGTCACGACCGATACCGCCAGCGTTGATTTCAACGATTTGGATTTTACCTTCTGGATCGATAACGAAAGTACCACGGTCAGCTAAACCTTCAGACTCGATTAAAACGTCAAAGTTTTTAGAAAGAGTCCAAGTTGGATCGCCGATTAATGGGTATTGGATTTTCTTGATCGCGTCTGAAGTGTCGTGCCAAGCTTTGTGAGTGAAGTGAGTGTCAGTAGAAACACCGTAGATTTCCACGCCTAATTTTTGGAATTCAGCGTAGTTATCAGCTAAGTCTTCAAGCTCAGTAGGACATACGAAAGTGAAGTCAGCAGGATAGAAGAATACAACAGACCACTTACCTTTAAGGTTAGTTTCGTTCACTTCGATGAATTGGCCGTTGTGGTAAGCAGTTGCTTGGAAAGGTTTAACTTCAGTATTAATCAAGCTCATCATTGTCTCCATGATTGAGGTTTATATTTAAACTTGTTTACGAGATGTAGAATAAATAAAAATTCTTTATTGGGGAAATAGTATTTTTACATGACTAAAATCGGAAAATTGAATAAGTATGAAATTTTCGATTTTTAAGTCCCCAAATACTGTATTCGATTTGACTGCAAAAACATGTAAATCAAATGACAGTTATAGTAAAAGAAACTTGCCTAACAACATGAAGCTTACATACTAAAAATTCAAGGGTGAAATGTAAAAAAATTAAAAATATATAAAAAACCAATTGTTTTACCTTATGGTCATTAAGGCGTAAAATAGAGGATTGTTGAATTTTCAGGAAAATTTATCTGTGCTGAATGGTTTGAATATAGATCAATGGGTGATGGCGAGAGATCGTTACCGTTTAAATCGTTTACGTAAAGATAAAAAAGCCAATACTGCAGAGATTGAAAAATTATTTGAACAGTCTAATGCAAAAGTTAGACAACGTTTTGAACGCTTACCAAAAATCAAATTAAATCAGGATCTTCCTGTTACCCAATATGCTGACCGTTTAATAGAAGCGATTCAAAAGCATCAGGTCATTATTGTGGCTGGTGAAACAGGATCAGGGAAAACTACTCAGCTCCCTCAAATTGCAATGTTAGCAGGGCGTGGCTTGACTGGCATGATTGGTCATACCCAGCCACGCCGTTTAGCTGCACGTAGTGTGTCGCAGCGTATTGCTGAAGAAGTCGGTGAAAAACTTGGCGAGTCAATTGGTTTTAAAATCCGTTTTAATGAACAAGGCTCGCAAGATTCGATTGTCCGTTTAATGACCGATGGTATTTTGCTTGCCGAGTTAGGCAATGACCGCTTCTTGTCTAAATATGACACGATCATTATTGATGAGGCGCATGAGCGCTCACTCAATATCGATTTTATTATGGGCTATTTAAAGCAGTTACTGCCAAAACGCCCAGATTTAAAAGTTATCGTGACTTCGGCAACTTTAGATGTAAATCGTTTTAGTAACTACTTTAATAATGCACCAATTTTTGAAGTAGAAGGGCGTAGTTATCCGGTTGAAGTGCGTTATCGCCCAATTTCAGAAATGAATATTGGTGGTAGTGATGACGACGAGTTCGATGACTTTGAAGAAAACCTGCCGCGTGCAGTCGTACAAGCTGTAGAGGAATGCTTTGCTGATGCCGAAGAAAAAGGCCATCCAGAACATGCAGATATCTTGATTTTCTCAAGTACAGAGCAAGAAATTCGAGAATTGCAGGAAACCTTACAAAAGTACGGGCCGAGACATACCGAGATTTTACCTTTGTATGCACGCTTAGCCGTTTCTGAGCAACAAAAGATTTTTAGCCCAAGTGGAAAGGGCCGCCGTATTATTATTGCGACGAACGTTGCAGAAACTGCACTGACTGTTCCTAATATTCGCTACGTGATTGATAGCGGCTTTGCACGTATATCTCGTTATAACTACCGTTCACGCGTGCAACGCTTACCGATTGAGGCAATTTCACAAGCTGCAGCAAATCAACGTAAAGGGCGCTGTGGTCGTGTTGCTCCAGGTGTATGTATTCGTTTATATAGCGAAGAAGACTTTTTAAGTCGTCCTGAGTTTACCGAACCTGAAATTAAGCGAACTAACTTGGCATCGGTTATTCTGCAAATGCAGAGCTTAGGTTTAGGTGAGCTGGAAAACTTTGATTTCATTGAGCCGCCAGATTTCCGTCTAGTCAATGATGGTCGTAAGCTACTCATTGAGTTAGGCGCACTTAACGAGAAGAAAAACGAACTGACCAAAGTCGGCCAAATGATGGCACGTATGCCGATTGATCCAAGACTCGCACGTATGATTGTGGGTGGGGCTCATTTTGGTGTACTCAAAGAAATTTTGGTGGTGGTCAGTGCACTTGCAGTTCAAGACCCGCGTGAACGTCCAGCAGATAAACAAATGCAAGCTGATCAAAAGCATGCATTATTCAAAGAGGCAGATTCAGATTTTCTGTTTTATCTAAAACTTTGGGATACTTTAAATCCTAAAGGTGAAGCAGGAATGTCGGAAAACAAGCGTCGTCAATTTGCTAAGCAGCATTTCTTAAGCTGGTTACGGTTACGTGAATGGAAACAAACACACCAGCAGCTAGTTGAGCTGGCCGAAGGTTTAAAACTTAGTTTTAATGAAAAGCCTGCAAATTATGAAAATTTGCACCGTGCGTTACTAACAGGTTTATTGTCTTTTATTGCCAATAAAACTGATGAACGTAATACCTTTATGGCAGTACGTCAGCAAAAGGCAAAAGTTTTTCCAGCCAGCACATTGCACAAAACCAATACTGCGTGGGTGATGGCTTTTGAAATGGTGGAAACCTCTCAAGTCTATTTACGTACATTAGCAAAAATTGATCCTGAATGGATTTTGCTTGCTGCACGCGACTTATTGAAATATCACTATTTCGAACCGCATTGGTCTAAAAAAGCCGGTATTGTAAATGCTTATGCACAAATTTCATTGTTTGGTTTAATTATTGAACCGAAGCGTTTGGTTAATTTTGAGAAAGTTGATCAACCTGCTGCACATGAGATTTTCTTACGTGATGCATTAACCACAGGAAATCTGGGGACAGTTCCACCATTTTTAAAACACAACTTGCTTAAACTTGAAGAAGTAGAGCGAGTTGAAGATAAATTACGTCGCCGCGATTTGGTGGTCGATGAAGAAACGATTTATCAGTTCTATGCGTCGAAAATTCCTGAAGAAATTGCGAGTCGTCGTAGTTTTGAAGACTGGCGTGCAACTGTAGAAGCAAAAAATCCGCGTTATTTATACGTGGAAGATGATGCGCTTTGGCTCAATGATCGTCCGACCACGCAGCAATTCCCTGATCATTTACATAATGGTCAGTTACGTTTGGCAACTACTTATCGCTTTGACCCAAGTCATGATGAAGATGGCGCAACGGTCCAAATTCCGGTACAGGCATTGCCTCAGGTAGATGAAAATATTTGGTCGTGGGGGATTCCAGGCTGGCGGTTAGATCTCATTGAAGCCTTATTGAAAGCCTTACCAAAAGATAAACGTCGTAACCTCGTACCGATTCCAGATACGGCGCGTAAGCTCATGCAAGGTATTGATGCTGTACATTTGCGACAACATATCTTTAGCTATCTGGCGTTTGCTTTACGTGGTGAGCAGATTACGGAAAAAGATTTTTCATTTGAACGCATAGATCCGTATTTGGTGCCTTTTATTAAGGTGATTGATGAAAAAGGTAAATTGATCGCCAAAGGCCGTGACTTGGCTGAGTTGAAGGCTCGTTGTCGCGTAGAAACGCATCGTCCGGTGAAACAGCAAAAAGGTGAATTTAAAACCTTCCCTGAAAACTTTACCTTTGAAGCTTCACAGAAGGTGACAGGGGTTGTTGTTAAACAATATCAAGCTTTAGTGCCAACTAAAAATTTTGCCGAACTTGAGGCGAAAGATGATTCTGGCGTGGTTATACAAACATTTAACGATCAGGCAGAGGCGATTAAACAGCATCGCGAAGGTATTATTCGTCTGGTCCATATGCAACTTGGCGATTTGGTTCGCCAGTTGAAAAAGCAGATTTCAAAACCGCTTGCGTTAGCTTATTCACCTTTAGGTGATAAAGCTAAACTTGAGCAAATGCTGGTATACGCGACTTTACAAATGGCAATTACGACTTTGCCAATTAATGCTGGTGAATTTAATCAATTGCTTGAACAAGTTAAAAAACAATTTTTGAGCTATGGGCAGCAAGCACTTGAGCAATTAAGTGATATTTATATTCAGTGGCAACAAATCCGTCGTCAACTTTTAGTACTTGATCCGGACGTATTTGGACGCAGTATCGATGATATTGAAGATCAGCTAGACCTCATGTCACTCGGCAATTTTGTCTATTGCCAGCCAGTTGATCTTTGGCAGGAATATCCACGTTATTTAAAAGCGCTGCTATTGCGTTTAGATCGATTGCCAAATAATCTACAGCGAGATCATGCTGCTATTGACGATGTCGATCCATGGATGGACAAGGTATTTAAGTTCAAAAATGATCCAAGAATCAAAGAATTGTATTTGATGCTGGAAGAATTACGTATTTCTTTATTTTCTCAGCCGATGAAAACCAAGATGCCTATTTCGCCAACTCGACTACAAAAGTTATGGGATCGTTTGGGAATCAGTTAAAATAGATCGGGGTCTGTTTATGTTGTTTTTAGCTGGCAACGCAATTTATAAATGAAAGATTAACAGACCCTATTCATTTTTTTAGGAGTTTTACATGGGCATTCGTATCACAGGTACTGGGCTATTTCACCCAACAGAAATCATTTCTAATGAAGAACTGGCCGACAGTTTAAATGCTTATGTGGAACAATATAACCAAGAGAATGCAGAGAAAATTGCAGCAGGCGAACTAGAAGAATTACGTGGTTCAAGTGCTGAATTTATTGAAAAAGCTTCTGGTATTAAGCGCCGTTACGTGATTGAAAAATCGGGTATTCTTGATCCAACACGTTTACGTCCGCGTTTGTCTGAACGTTCAAATGATGAACTTTCAATTCAAGCAGAGTGGGGCGTTATTGCTGCAAAACAGGCAATGGAAAATGCAGGTGTAACTGCTGAAGATATCGATGTTGTAATTTTGGCTTGTTCAAACATGCAACGTGCTTATCCGGCTGTGGCAATTGAAATCCAGTCAGCACTTGGTATTCAAGGTTATGCTTACGACATGAACGTTGCGTGTTCAGCTGCTACTTTTGGTTTGAAACAAGCGGCAGATGCAATTCGTTCAGGTGCTCGCCGTGTTTTATTAGTGAATGTTGAGATTACATCTGGTCACTTAGACTACCGTAACCGTGATTGTCACTTCATTTTTGGTGATGTGGCGACCGCTTCTATTATTGAAGAAACCACTACTAAAACTGGTTTTGAAATTTTAGATATTCATTTATTCACTCAATTTTCAAACAACATTCGCAATAACTTTGGTTTCTTAAACCGTAGCGAAGATGCGGTAGTTGACGACAAGTTATTCCGTCAAGATGGCCGCAAAGTATTTAAAGATGTTTGTCCGTTGGTGGCAAAAATCATTAATGCACAGTTGGAAAAAATGCAGTTAACTGCAAACGATATTAAGCGTTTCTGGTTACACCAAGCCAATGCCAACATGAATGAATTAATCTTGAAATATGTGGCTGGTAAAGATGCAGATCTAAGCCGTGCACCAATTATTCTAGATGAGTTTGCCAATACTTCTTCAGCAGGTGTAATTATTGCTTTACATCGTACAGGCCACGAAGTAGATGATGGTGAATATGGCGTGATTTCATCTTTCGGTGCTGGTTATTCAGTAGGTTCGATTGTTGTACAAAAGCATGTTGCTTAAGTTACTAGATTAATTAAAAACGCTCGTAAGAGCGTTTTTTTATGGCACAAAAATAATAAAGCGAGCCAAAATTAGCCCGCTTCATTTGAATCAAAAATAATTAAAACTTTTTAGTGTAGTTTACAAACAAGCGATCTTCACCAAAGTCATTGCCATGTTTTACGTTGTAATCAATTCGAATATATTGCAGGGCAAAGCCTTTTAAGAAAGGCTGTTGAAACGTATAGTTTAAAATCACATTCGACTCGGTTTCGTGGTTTTTCTCGCCATTTGCTGCTTTAAAGTCTTGACCATAAACATATTTCACCATCGCATTTAGGCCAGGCACATAGTCCTTAAAATCGTAGCCGTACATCACATGATAAGACTTCTCATCTTCTTTAAAGAAACCTGTAGCATTCCAGTTAATGAAATAGGTTTCTGGTAAAAAACCATCCGGTAATGGATAAGCCGACTCACCGATAATCTGCTGGTACCCCAAACCAAAGGTATGATTTTTTACTTTAAGTGTTTCTAGCACCCCGATGTTTTGCGCATCGATATCAAAAGTATTGCCATCATCTTTTGCATTGAAGTATTTAAACTTAGAGGTGAGGGCAAAATTAGGTTGTTTCCAATTATGCTCAAGCCCTACATAGTGTTTATTGTAGAGGTCTTCTAAGTTACCAGAGTAATATTCACCCTTGAGTGACGGCGTAAATTGATAACGTAGGTCAATATAGTTCAGGCCATCGGATTCTTTAGTAATCCCATTTGCCGTAAAGGAAAACTTTTTAAAGTCCTCTTCATTGCGTGGCGACACTTTTTCAACTCGTCCAATTTCAGCATAAAGCTGATCTGAAAGTTGTGACTTAAGATTGGTTCCCCAATAAGAGGCAAGCAATTGTCGGCTGGCATCCACAGCTGTTACAGGTAAATCCAACCAGAGTTCACCCACACTTAAAAGGGTTTTGTCGTAGCCTAGTTTTAAAGTTGCGCCGTATTTTAAAAAGTCAGATGCTTGAGATTGCGTTTCCTTATTAAAAGGTAAGACCGTGTCCGCAACATGTTTGTCTGAACTCAAGCGTACGGCGTATTGAACAGAAGCATCAGCTCCAATGGTAATAGGCTTGTCTGCTATGATTAACGGAGTGTCATACATTTTCGACTTATAAAATAATGAGGCTGCCTGAGACCAGCTACCCGTATCTTTGAGTGCATCATTGTCAAAATCGCGGTTGATATAGGCATTTTTTAAAGTAAATTTCCACTCATCTTCAGTTTGCTGATTTGGGTTTGCAGCCCAAGAACTGCTGCACATAAAAAATAAAGTGGCAAAAGCTAAAGTGTGTGGTTTAAAACGGTGTAATAATTCCATAATCCATTTCCAAAAAGATGCGCCAGTCCTCGGCGCATTTATGTTCACTGCTGGGTAAGCGTGTTTTGAGGGTTAAAAGTTGATGGCGTTTGTGCAGCAACAGAGGCTTTTAGATTGACCATAAATATTGCAAGTGCAGCAATCACACCCGGAATTGCAATCGCCAAGAAATTCATTTGGTGAGGAAGTTCAAATGAAAGTAAAGCACCTGTTAAAACTGGTCCAATAATCGCGCCAATACGGCCAATGCCGGATGCCCAGCCCATGCCAGTTGAACGAAGTGCGGTTGGATAGAACTGCGCAACGAAAGTGTAGAGTAAGATTTGTGAACCAATGGTGGCAGCACCAGCAATCGCAATTAGGCTATATAAAATAAATTGTGGACTATTAATGCCAAGCAGAATTAAAGCTGCTGATCCCACAATAAACATGATCGTAATAACAGGTTTTAAATGGAATCTATCAGCTAAAGCACCGCCACCAATTGCACCGACCATGCCGCCAATATTAAGTGCAAAGAGGAACAACATACTTGCACCTAACGAATAGCCCGCTTGCAGCATGAGTTTAGGCAACCAGCTTCCTAAGGCATACACCATGAGTAAGCACATAAAGAAAGCAATCCAGAACATAAATGTGCTGAAGGTACGGCCTTGTTGGAAAAGCGCACGGACAGGTGCATCTGTTGTTGTACTTTCATTTAACACCAGTTGAGTATTGGCATTGACTTGAGTTTGAGGCGCAATTTTACTCACTATATTTTTTGCCTGTTCGCTATGATTAGATTTCACTAAAAAGGCGAGAGACTCTGGTAAAAATTTCCAAATGAGCGGGAGCAGTAACAAGGGAATACCAGCAATTAAAAACATGATTTGCCAGCCCATATCTTTTACGAGCCATGCACCGAGTAGCGCAGATGTCATGCCACCAATTGCATAGCCACTAAACATAATTGCGACCAATGTACTGCGGATTTTTTTAGGTGCATATTCGGTCATAAGTGCCACAACGTTTGGCATAACGCCACCAATCCCAAGACCTGCAATAAAGCGCAAAATAGCAAACTCAGTTGGTCCTTTGGCAAAGGCACCTATAAAGGTAAATCCGCTAAATAAGGTGACACAAATCAGGATGGTTTTTTTACGTCCAAGTTTGTCTGAAAGTGTGCCGAAAATCATGGCACCAAACATCATGCCGAATAGAGCGGCACTGGCGAGTAAACCAGCTTCAACAGCAGTTAACGACCATTGCTGCATTAACAGAGGAAGAGCAACCCCATAAATAACTAAATCATATCCATCAAAAATAATAATAAGTAAGCACCAGATTAAAACTTTCCAATGAAAAGATGTAAAACGGGCTTTATCAATTAACTCATTAATATTAACCTTGCTTGTGTCCATTTTCTTCACCTCCAATTTGTGAAGCATCGCGTTATTTTTTAATAAACTATTTTGTTATTGGAATAGAGTCAAAAACCTAATTGATATATCTTTATGTCTTTAAGGTATTGTATTTTTATTAAAATAAGTTATTGAAAAATATGGTTTATTTTAATAATTTTGGTTGTTGCTTCTGTTATGTTTGAAATAGGGTTAAATATTGTATTGTGAGAATTTTAAGGATTTTATAGATATCTTTTTATAGATTTTATTGCTGAGAATCACAGCTAGAAATATAGCTAAATTTATATTAGGAATTAAAGTGGAAATAAATAAAAAATATTAAAGTCAATTATTTTAGAAACTCATCTTAAAAATGAAATTTAATTTATATTAAATAAAAATTGCCAAATCAGGGATAGCGAATTATTTATATCCTGATTTGGCGTTTGAAGCTTTATTTTAGTGGTGGGCACTTAGATAAAAAATTAATTTGTGGCTGGAGTTGAGCGTGGTGTAAGAATGAAATGGGCGATTACACCAATACAAATACCCCAAAAGACTGAGCTCAATCCAAGGAAATGCATGCCCGATGCCGTGGCTAAAAAGGTAATAAGTGCAGCATCACGTTGACTGTCATTTTTCATAGCAACAGAAATATTTGTGGCAATGGCACCAAGCAAGGCTAAACCTGCCAATGCAGCAACCAACTCTTTAGGAAGTAAGCTAAATAGCATGACAATACTGCCAGCAAATAAGCCTCCTAAGATATAAAAAATTCCGTTGGCGATTCCTGCAATATATCGTTTTTCTTTAAGTTCATGTGCATCTTTACCCATACATAAAGCCGCGGTAATCGAGGCAAGTACAATGGTAATACCACCGATACAGGCAACGGCTAACGAGGCAATACTGGTCGCCGTAATAATGGGTTTGGCTGGCGTGTCATAACCGCTAAGTTTCATAATCGCCATACCCGGTAAAAATTGGCCAGTTAGACTGACTAAAATAAGAGGAACGGCGAGGTTGAGTGTTGAGTTCCAAGTCCATTCCGGGCTAATCCACTGGGGGATTGCTAAATTAAAACTCACATCAACCGGATTCATTTTGCCTAAAATGAGGCTTAATAAAACTCCAGCAGCTAACACCCAAATCATGGTGTAGCGAGGCATTAAACGTTTGGCAATTAAAAAGACAATGAGCATACTAAAGACAATCAAAGGCATGCTATCAGATGCGGTAAATAGGCTAATACCAAACTGAAAAAGAATACCTGCCATCATGCCCGCAGCAACATCTTGTGGAATCCACTTCAGTAATTTGTCGAAATAACCTGTAATGCCAATTAAGAAAATAACGATGGCAGAAGTAATATAGGCGGCTACTGCTTCATTCAATGAGATGTTTGGAAATAGGGTAACTAACAGGGCAGTACCCGGTGCAGACCACGCGGTAATCACAGGAGTCTTATATTTAATCGAAAGATAAATACCTGAAACGGCAGCGCCAATTGAAATTCCCCAAATCCATGACACCATCATATCGGTGGATACATGGGCACGCTGAGCAGCTTGGAAAAAAATAATCAGTGGGCCTGAGTAAGAAATTAAAACTGCAAGAAAGCCCGCAACTGTTGCTGATATGGACCAGTCATTTTTTAATGTCTTGAACAGGGTTGCCATGTCTGATTGCCTCCATGCAAATCATGTTATTTATCCAAATATATAAAAAGATCAGGGTTAACCCTGATCTCCACCTGCGACCGGAATGACCGATCCCGTCATATACGATGCTTCGTCTGATGCAAGAAATAAAATTGCATTGACTTGTTCTTGAATTGTGCCATAACGGCCCATAAATGTTCGATCTTTTGTTTGATCAACTACTTGTTGCATCCAGTCTTTTTCATTTTGACTTAACGGATTAGTGTTACGTGGTACTTTGCGAGGTGGCGCTGCGGTTCCACCAGTCGCAACAGCATTGACTCGAATCCCGTCTTTAGCATGTTCAAAAGCAAGCGATGCTGTTAGGGCATTTACCCCACCTTTAGATGCGGAGTAGGGAATACGGTTAATGCCACGGGTTGCAATGGAAGATACATTTACAATCACACCCGCTTGTTGCTTAATCATGGTCGGTAATACAGCGCGGCAGCACCATAAAGTTGGAAACAATGAGCGATTCACTTCCTTAATGATCTCTTCTTCGGAAAACTCTTCAAAAGGTTTCATCCAGATCGCGCCGCCTACGTTATTAATCAGGATATCTACCCGACCATAATGTTCGATGGCTTTTGCAACAACCGCTTGTGCACCTGCATAGGTTTCTAGGTCAGCATTAACCGTGACAGCATCACCACCTGTACGCTGAATTTCTGTGAGTACCTCTTCAACATATTCAGAGCGGTCAGCCATGACGACTTGTCCACCTTCATCCGCGACTTGCAATGCCACGCCGCGGCCAATACCTTGGGCACTACCCGTAACAATCACAACTTTATCGGTAAATCTTTGACGGTTTGACATAGATAATTTCTCCACCTTAAGTTAGTTTGCAGAGAATTTTTCAAACAAGAAGTTTGCTGGTTTGATATTTTCAGTTTCTAACCAACTACGTACCGCCTCTACCATTGGCACTGGACCACATAGATAAACATCGACGTCGCCACCGTTTAACCATTCACTTTCAATATGACCCGTTACATAGCCTTTGCGTTCATGGTTACTCTCAGGGCTTGCAACTACAGTGCGGTATTCAAACCATGGGAATTTCGCCTGCAACTCATTGAGTTTTTCTAGAGCAACTAAATCAAAGTCATTGGTTACACCAAAGACTAAACGAACAGGTTGTTCGGAGCCTTTTTCCTCAAGCACTTGTAACATCGACATAAATGGGGCAATACCAGTACCACCTGCAAGCATCAACACTGGACGAGCTACATTACGTAAATAGAAGCTACCGAATGGACCGGTAAAAGTCATTTTGTCGCCAGTTTTGGCATTCTTACTTAAGAATTCACTCATTTTGCCATTTGGTACGTTACGTACCACAAAACCAGTTAAACGATTACCCGGTTTTGAGCTAAATGAATATGAACGGGTTTCGCCGGTTTCTGGAATTGCAACATTCACATACTGACCTGCAAGGAAATGAATATCCGGTTGGCCTTCATCAAGTTGAATATCAAATGTGATGGTTGAGTCTGATAAGTTTTCAACTCGGGCTAATGTACCTTGAAAGCTATGAATTTCTGTTTTGCAAACATCTGACGACGCTTGAATCTGGAATACGGCGTCTGAAGTTGGCCGACATTGGCAAGCAAGAATATAGCCTTGCTCAGCTTCTTCAGGGGTTAATGCATCTTCAATATAGGTTTCTTCTGGCATGTCATAATGACCTGACTCGCAAAATGCGCGGCAAGTTCCACATGCACCATCACGGCAATCCAAAGGAATATTAATTTTTTGGCGATAGGCTGCGTCAGATAGGGTTTCGCCTTGAGCTACGCTAATGAAACGTGTAACACCATCTTCAAATTGAAGTGCAACATTGTGGTTTGACATGGCATGTATCCTACAAAATATTTGAAACTTTTACTCTCAGCCAACAGTCCGTTTAGCTGAGGGGGTATGTCTTAAAGGTGATAAATATCAATGACTTGATTGATGTAGTCATTTTTCAAAACGACATACTTGCTCAAGATTTTTGGTTGATCACCTGAAAAATCGATCACATAACGTGACATACCGAAATAGCTGTAATTTGTCTTGTAACGGAAACTCAAGGTATTCCAGTTAAAGCGCACAGTAACTTTGTCTCCGTCGCGCTCGAGAACTTCAACGTTGGCAATATTGTGGCTTGTGCGTGTGTCCGGCATGGTTGCAGATGAGCGCTCGGTTTTAATACGGAACACGCGATCTTCTAAACCTTGACGGTCTGGATAATAAATAAGTGAAATTTCAGATTGCGGATCTTCAGTTAATCTATCGTCGTCGTCCCAAGCTGGCATCCAGAAAGAAGCTTCTGGCGCATAGCATTCAAGCCAGTCATCCCATTGTTCATCATCTAAAAAGCGAGCTTCACGATAAAGAAACTGAGCAATATTTTCTAAAGTTACTTTGTCTTGAGTACTCATGCTGTTTCTCCCTGATCAGCAATTTCTTTCTCTGTAGCAATCGCGTGTTTCATGGTCTTTAACCAATATTGATGCTGGGCCAGATACAGGCCTTCATCTTCAGTTTTAATCCCACTTAACATGGGTTTTAAACCGATTTCGTTTGCTGCATCGTCCGGTCCATAAATCCAGTGTTTTGAACCACGGCACATGTCATTCCATTCAAGGGCAATACCTGCGTAGCCTGCCTGACAAGCGCGGAACTCTTCTAAATCGTCTGGTGTTGCCATGCCTGAAGCATTAAAGAAATCCTCATATTGACGGATACGGCGTGCACGAGCTTCAGGTGCTTCACCTTTAGGCGCGATACAGTAAATGGTGACTTCGGTTCGATTGACTGAAAGTGGGCGAAGTACACGAATTTGCGAACCGAATTGATCCATCAAATAAACATTTGGATATAGACAAAGATTACGTGAACGCTCAATCATCCATTTCGACATCGCTTCACCGTATTTTTCGGTGTATTCGTCTGCTTTTGGGAAGTTAGGACGGTCTTCTGGGTTTGCCCATTGTGTCCAAAGCAACATGTGACCATTTTCAAAGCCATACGAGCCACCGCCTTGTTTACCCCAAGAACCTGCACTCATCGCGCGGATGTTATCGGCAGCTTGAGTTTCTTTACGGTGTTGAGTTGTTGCTGCGTAATTCCAGTGAACAGCAGAAACGTGATAACCATCGGCACCATTTTCAGCAGTGAGTTTCCAGTTGCCTTCGTAGGTATAGGTAGATGAACCACGTAAAACTTCCAAACCATGTTCAGACTGGTCAACAATCATATCGATGATTTTGGTGGTTTCACCCAAAAATTCTTCAAGCGAAGGAACATCGGGATTTAAGCTACCAAATAAGAAGCCTTTGTAGCTCTCAAAACGAGCTACCTTTTTAAGGTCGTGTGAGCCGTCTTGGTTAAAGCAGTCAGAGTAACCTGCGTCAGTTGGGTCTTTTACTTTGAGCAATTTACCTGAGTTATTAAAAGTCCAGCCGTGGAAAGGGCAAGTATACGTTGCTTTGTTACCACGCTTGTAACGGCAAAGTTGTGCTCCGCGGTGTGAACATGCATTGATCATGGCATTAAGTTCACCATTACGGTTACGGGCAATGATAATCGGCTGACGACCAATATAAGTCGTGTAGTAGTCATTATTATTTGGAATTTGGCTTTCGTGTGCCAAGTAAACCCAGTTACCTTCGAAGATGTATTTCATTTCGAGGTCAAATAAGGCTTCATCAGTAAAAACTGAGCGGTGAAGTTTAAATTCACCTGTATCGATATTGTCTACAAGTAATTCATCAATACGGTCAAGATGGCTGGTATTGATTACAGGAATACGTGGCATGTCCGTTCTCCGACTTTCCAAAGGGTGGAAGTCATCAAGACCTTCGCTACGATTTAAAAGGTCTTGATATCCTAATATGTCAATGAAGCGTATAAACGCGTCGGGTGTTTAACCGCGAATGGATAAAGATAGATCGAATGTTGGCCAGTATGATTTCAATCGGTGCTATACAAGTGATCTATAACTTCATCGGGTTATTGCTTGTATATACCTTAAAAGAATGGTTAAACTGTGTCTAAGACTGAATTTGCATTTTAATATATCTTAAAGGTATGGAAACCTGATGGAACTAAGACATTTACGGTATTTTGTGGCTGTTGTAGAAGAACAGAGCTTCACCAAGGCAGCCGAAAAATTATTTATTGCTCAACCGCCTTTGAGTCGGCAAATCCAAAATTTGGAAAGTGAGCTTGGAATTCAACTCTTTGAGCGAGGAAGCCGCCCTTTACAGACCACACCAGCAGGGCATTTCTTTTATCAGCACGCTGTTAAACTTTTGTCGAATGCTGAAGAAATAAAAAGTATGACCAAGCGTATTGGTCTCATCGAAAGAAGCATGACCATTGGTTTTGTCGGGTCTTTACTTTATGGGTTGCTGCCTCGAATCATTTATTTATTTCGTCAGCAGCAGCCTCATCTGAATATTCAGCTCATAGAATTAAGTACAACTGAACAGTTACAGGCCTTAAAAGAAGGCCGTATTGATGTCGGGTTTGGGCGTTTAAGAATTAGTGATCCCGCCGTGAGGCGAATTCTTTTACGTAAAGAGCGTTTGGTCGTTGCCGCGCATACCAGTCATCCAATTGCACAGCGCACAGAAGGGGTATATCTGGCCGATTTGATTGATGAAAAGATGTTTATGTATCCCACTTCACCGAAACCCAACTTCTCAACCCAGCTTTTGAATATTTTTGCCGAACATAGTTTGGTTCCCAAAAATATGCATGAGATACGGGAAATTCAATTGGCTTTGGGCTTAGTCGCAGCGGGGGAAGGGATCTGCATTATTCCAGCAAGTGCTGATACCATTCGATTTCCACACTTAAACTATATTCCGATTTTAGATAACGGCGCGGTCAGCCCAATTTTTATTACTGCACGGGCAATGGACAGAAGTGAAGACTTACAATCATTGTTCGATTGTATTTATCAGGTTTATGATTTAGAAGGGATACCTTATCAACGGACTGTTTTTACACTCGACCAGAACCCGATAGATGATTCAAATGGTATCGACTCTTAAATAAGGGAGGTGCATAGCCTCAAGGTTGAAGCTATGCAGTTTTATATCTTATTGCACTTTCGCTGGGAAACCATCTTCTTCAAGTGCTTCGGTAATTTTATCGATGCTTTCACTGCTTTCAACAGTCACAATTTTGCTCGCTAAGTCTACATCTACTTTTGCATTTGGATCGATGTCCTGAATCGTTGCTGTCACACCACGTGCGCAGCCACCACAAGTCATATTTTCAATAAGTAGTTTCATATTCATACTCCATCAAGAATGAGATGTTTGTTTGGATAACATTGAGTCTAAACCTTGTCATGATTGTAAGGTCAAGACCAAATTTTTAAAAAAATATGCTTGACCTTCCCATGATGGGAATCTGTATGCTCAATACAGAATATTAAATTTTGCAGATTTGCAGAGGTGTTTGATGGACTCAAAAACCACAAAATTGCCAGCATATAGTGAAACACTCTCAATTGAGGGCATGACTTGTGCCTCCTGTGTAGGACGTGTCGAAAAAGCACTTAAGAAAGTTGAAAATATAGAAATTGCTAACGTTAATTTGGCAACAGAGAAAGCTGTTGTTTATTCCAATCAACCGATTCAGCGCGAAGCACTAGTTAAAGCAGTTGAACGAGCAGGTTATGATGTTCCAAAAGCTGCGCCAGTGGAGTTGTCTATTGAGGGCATGACCTGTGCATCTTGTGTTGCACGTGTTGAAAAAGCCCTTAAAAAAGTAGACGGCGTTCAAGAGGCAACCGTCAACTTGGCAACAGAGCAGGCTTGGGTACAAGCAGATTCTTCAGTCAATGTTGAAGACTTAATTAGCGCTGTGAAAAAAGCAGGATATGACGCGAAAGCATCGGAAAAACATCAAGATGAGCAATTCGATAAAAAAGCTTCAGAGTTAGACCAGCTTAAAAAAGATTTGATCATTTCGATTGTGTTAGCCTTACCTGTGTTTATTTTGGAAATGGGTTCACATCTCGTTCCAACTTTTCACATGTGGGTCATGCACACAATTGGTCAATACAATAGCTGGCTTTTACAGTTTGTTTTGACCACCTTAGTACTCGTTTTTCCTGGTCGCCGTTTTTACCAAAAAGGAATTCCAGCCTTATGGCGTTTGGCACCCGATATGAACTCGTTGGTCGCTGTTGGAACTTTAGCTGCCTACAGTTTCTCAGTCGTGGCAACCTTTATGCCGCAGGTTTTACCACAAGGCACGGTCAATGTTTACTTTGAAGCGGCTGCTGTAATTGTCAGTTTAATTTTACTCGGACGTTATTTTGAAGCAAAAGCTAAAGGACGTACTTCGCAAGCGATTCAACATTTGGTAGGAATGCAGCCAAAAACTGCTCGCATTCAGCGCGATGGACAAATAGTGGAAGTTGCAGTTGCCGAAGTGGTCAGTGGAACTATTGTAGAAATCCGTCCGGGTGAGCGTGTGCCAGTCGATGGTGAGGTGGTTGAAGGGCACAGCTATATTGATGAATCTATGATTACGGGTGAGCCTGTTCCTGTTGAAAAAGTAGTGGGACAGCAGGTGGTTGGAGGCACGGTCAATCAAAACGGTACTCTAAACATTCGGGCAACCGCCGTTGGTTCTTCGTCTGTACTTTCACAAATTATTCGCATGGTTGAACAAGCCCAAGGTTCTAAACTTCCGATTCAGGGGTTGGTCGATAAAGTCACTATGGGGTTTGTGCCTGTAGTGATGCTAATTGCTGCAATTACTTTCTTGGTTTGGTTTATTTGGGGACCAGAGCCTGCGCTAACTTTTGGCTTGGTGAATGCTGTTGCGGTACTGATTATTGCTTGTCCTTGTGCGATGGGGCTTGCAACACCAACTTCTATCATGGTCGGTACTGGACGTGGTGCTGAGCTAGGTGTCTTGTTCCGTAAAGGTGAAGCTTTGCAGCTTTTACAAGAAGCGCAAGTGGTTGCAGTTGATAAAACGGGTACGCTCACCGAAGGCAAACCGACACTGACAGACTTTAATGTGCAATCAGGTTTTGAACGTAAGCAAGTGCTGACTTTAGTTGCCTCTGTCGAAGCCAAGTCTGAACATCCAATCGCTTTAGCTATTGTTCAAGCAGCAGAAAGTGAAGGCATAAACTTATTACCAGTAACAGCATTTAACTCGATTACAGGTTCAGGTATTGAAGCGGAAGTTTCAGGCCAAAAAGTACAAATTGGCGCAGATCGTTATATGCACCAACTTGGTTTAGATACCAACTCATTCCAAGCGATTGCAGCTCAATTAGGTGAAGAAGGCAAAACACCACTCTATGTTGCCATTGACCAGCAACTTGCAGCAATTATTGCCGTGGCAGACCCAATTAAAGAAACAACCTATGCTGCGATTGAAGCCTTGCATCAATTAGGTCTCAAAGTTGCCATGATTACAGGAGACAACCGTCATACGGCGCAAGCAATTGCCAAAAAGCTGAACATTGATGAAGTTGTGGCAGAGGTTTTACCCGAGGGCAAAGTGGATACAGTCCGCCAACTGCAAAAACAATATGGTCGCTTAGCTTTTGTTGGTGATGGCATTAACGACGCACCAGCCTTGGCGCAAGCGGACGTGGGCTTAGCCATTGGTACAGGAACAGATGTGGCCATCGAAGCTGCCGATGTGGTGCTGATGTCAGGTAGTTTAAAAGGCGTACCGAACGCAATTGCGCTAAGTAAAGCAACTATGCGAAACATACGCCAAAATCTGTTCTGGGCATTTGTATATAACGTTGCACTTATTCCAATTGCAGCAGGTGCCCTATATCCAGCATTTGGTGTGTTACTTTCACCTATGTTTGCAGCAGGTGCAATGGCACTTTCTTCGGTTTTTGTTTTAGGCAATGCGTTACGCTTAAAACGCTTTCATGCGCCAGTAAAGTAAGCGTGCTGAAAATCAACTTTTGGTTTAAGATCATGACAGCAGGTCTTAAACCAAATTTAGTATTTGAGGTGTGAGATGAATATCGGTCAGGCATCCAAACATTCGGGTATTTCAGCGAAAATGATTCGCTACTATGAAGAAATCGGTTTACTTGAAGCAGCTCAACGTTCTGCTTCTGGCTATCGTATTTATTCAGAAACAGACCTTAAAACTTTAAACTTTTTAAAACATGCTCGAGAGTTAGGTTTTTCATCTGAACAGATGAAAGAGCTTATTTCACTTTGGAAAAATACCGATCGGCATAGTGCAGAGGTGAAAGCCTTAACCGTCAAACACATTGCCGAATTAAAGCAAAAAATTGCCCACCTACAAGAAATGGTTAATATTTTGCAGGCTTCAGCTGATGATTGCTGTGGTGACCAACAGGCTTCGTGTGCGATTTTAGACCACATTGAAAAAGGTGTAGGCGTAAGTTAAATCTTATAAAAATAAAAAAGGAAAATCATGGCTTATACAGCTTCTTGTCTTTGTAATGGGATTCAACTCCGTATTAATGCCGAATTAGAACCCATCATGGTTTGTCATTGTACACAATGTCAAAAAGCACAAGGGGCTGCTTTTGCGGCTATCACTCAAGTACAAAAAAGCGATTTAGAGATTGTACAGGGTGAAAATCTTTTGCAAGCGTATTTTGCATCGCCTAATAAAAAGAGAGTGTTCTGTAAAACCTGCGGTTCACCTGTCTGGAGTGAACGTTTAGATAAACCTGATGTGGTGCGTTTAAGGATAGGGCTCATTAATGAAGAAATATCGACGCCAGTCATCTCTCATGCATTTGTCAATTCACAAGTGAAGTGGTATCCAATTTGTGATACGGCTCGCCAGTACCCAAATGGCGTCGAAAACCCTTGAAATATGAAGGTTTGAAGTATTTTATTCATTTGTAAAAAAACGTGAACAGCACTAGCCATGAATAAATAATGTGCTATAAATGTACTTAAGGTAATCGTAATATCTCCTCGATCCACAGGGAAACTTGGGACAGGGTAAAAGATACGATAAGACCTTATAAACAGCTAGCAAAGAGCAAATAAAAATGGATAGACACATTTTTTGAGTGCTCAACGTTGCAGAAAAGCCCGTGAAACGGGCTTTTTTAATGCCTATGAAAAGTTATTTCTAAGTGTGGGATAGCTTATGTTTCTCAACTATTTAAGAAAAAGTAATGTAAAAATAATAAAATATTTCAAATATACAGACTATTCTGTATTGAAATTTATTTTTATTAAGGGTACATTTAGTTAACGGTTTAAAGTTCAAGCTTAATAATGAACTCATGGTCGTTGTGGGAGATCTAAGAGCCTGCATTTTCCCCAAGATGCGGGTTTTTTTTATGCCTAAAAAAAGTAATGACTCAGCTGATCTAAAAATTTAATTCTTTGTTCTATAAAGTTTAAAAACCTACGAACGTAATAGGCCGTAGGTTTCTAAACACGTCTAAAAATTAAGCACGATATGCCTGACAAGCTTGAGCACACGCTAAACATGCTTTTGCACAAACCTGACAATGCTCATGTTCGTGTTTACTACACTCAGCTGCACATAGTTGACATGCATTAGCACATAGCTGCATGGCTTGTTCAGCAAGCTCGGAATGTCTTAGTTCTAAAGATGTGCATAACTGACAGGTTTCTACACAGGTTAAGCAGTGTTTGATACACTCACGCATCATATGCACATGCTCTTCTTGTAGGCATGCAGAGGCACAATGCTTACAAGCAAACATACATTCAATGCAGGCTTGAATAGAAGTAGATGCTTGATTAAACAGAGATTGATTTGGTTCTTGTGAGCTATTCATTTTAATATTCTCCTTTTGAAAGGCTATTATTAAAAAACCGAATATTGTTATCTTTTTTCATTTTATAAAAACATTTTTCCTATCGGGCACTTTGAAATGAAAGATCTACAAATGCTCAATACGAGATTAACCTCGTATAAGAATGTTACAGGTACTTTGTTAGCTAAATTCTAAAAAGACAGTAAAACCTTAAGAAGAGATACCTAAAAACAAAAAATAAAATTTGTTTGGATATAATACTTTTGGCTAATTTTTTAATGTATGAAAATTAGGCAAATTATTAGTGTGAACTTTAAGGGCACACGTAATGGAAAACATAGAACAGTACGCTCACGGAGCTGAGCATGAAGTCCACGTACACTGCAAACGATCATTAAGTACTTTAATACTGAGCTTGTTTGTATTAATTGCAACTGGTCGATAAAGAAAAAGCACCCACGGGTGCTTTTTCTGTATGACTTGACTATGGGAGGATTAAATTAAGAACCTGTAAAGCCGCGGCGCTTTTTGTAGGCTTTACGATCATAAGAGGGAATATTGGACTTTTGAAGATCAATAGCCAATTGTTTTCTGCGTTGAAATTGCACTTCATTTAAAAGCGCATCATAGATTTTAGGTCGGTCAGTTTTAAACTTTTCTACATCCAGTGGAATCTTACTTTCCTCTTTAACAATATACAGAACAGAACCATTGGCATTGGTTTCATATACTGTCCAACCAACCCGTACTGTATAGAGGCCGGTTTTCTGATCCTTTCCTAAATAAGATTTAAAACCATCGGGATGAGGGCGTACATAAGCATTCATCATGCATCCTCCATCAACTATTTAATTCGATGAAAGCGGCGATTAATGAATTGATGGGAACGATACATCTATTCAGTAAAATCACGATTTTCATGTGTATATATATTGATCAATTTGATAATTTCAAGCTCTGTAATTTTTCTTTTTGTGGGATGAAAAACGTGAGAATTTGTCTAAAAAAGATACAAAAATAACCACTTCATTTTTATAGATAAATTAAGTCTATTTTTAACTTAAATTTGGTTTTTTAAAATTTATGTGACGTATTTTGCAAATTTAAAATTGAATAATTTATAGTGAAGCTTGAGTTCATTTTTTATTAATGATTTGATTTTAAAAAATAAAAAATATTTGTAATATTTCTTGTTACAACGATTTTGTCGACAATACAGGATTGTTTTTGACATATTTCGCCTAGCGTAATCAATAGAGTTTTTTGCCTATGGTGTCATTTTTATTTATTGGACTTGTAGTCACTATTTTGTTGACTCCAGGACCAACAAATACATTATTAGCCTCGGCTGGCATACAAGCAGGGGTAAAGCATTCTCTTAAGTTGATTCCGGCAGAGGTAATAGGTTACCTGATCGCAATTACCTCATGGGGTGTTTTACTTGAATCGGTGTCTCATTTCATTCCATGGCTTCCAGCCATATTAAAGCTGATGAGTGCGGGTTTTATACTCTATCTTGCTTTTAAACTCTGGATGACATCGTCTGAAGATATTAATTTAGACCGACCGCTTATTACACCAAAAGCTTTATTTCTTGCGAC
This sequence comes from Acinetobacter sp. 148, assembly GCF_031196675.1. Classification (NCBI taxonomy): domain Bacteria; kingdom Pseudomonadati; phylum Pseudomonadota; class Gammaproteobacteria; order Moraxellales; family Moraxellaceae; genus Acinetobacter; species Acinetobacter sp. 148. The sequence goes on from NZ_JAVIMT010000041.1 coordinate 188,388, forward strand.
ACTTTTAAATCCGAAAGCTTTACTTTTTGCTTCAGCGATTTTTCCACATGCAGCGTGGGAAGTTCCTCATTTATATTTTATTCACATTGTTGTCTTTTTATCTTTAATTACCCCAATTGCTTTTTTATGGATTATGTTTGGTACAGTATTAATCTCAAATAAAGTCACTTGGTTAAATCAACGTAACTTACAACGTATTGCTGCATTTATTTTAACTTTTTTTGCCATGCCAATCGGCTATTCAGCGATTAGCTCATTTTAGACCTAACAAATTAATTTATATTAAAAAATTTAATATACAGGAGTTTTTTCATGAAGAGATTAAAAGTTGTTATTAAAGATCAGTTTGACCAAGAAAGTATTGCTTTAGCAAAGGTTAGACCTGCGAACGATCAGAAATTAGAGCTGTATAAAAGTGTAGAGCATATCGAAATTGATGACGATATTATTCTACCGAATATGGATTTACTGTATGAAAATCCAAAAGATGGAAAAATTTATAAATTAGTTGGCCCGTTTAATGAAGATGAATTATAGAGGGGCGAAGGAAAATTGATTTTTTCATCTGTTTTAGTGTTGCTTAAAATAAAAGCAAACTAACGTATAGACACAATTAAAATCTTGAACACCAAGGGGTCCTTATGGGACTATGTTTTTGCAAAAATGTGACCTAATCCACATTTTTGTATTTCAGGACTAAGTGGTGTTCACTAAGCCCATTTCTTCAATGAGAAGTAGAAATGGGCTTTTTTTATGGAAATTTATTCTTTAAAAGTTTCATCTAAAGCTTGCTGGACTGCTTCAATGCGAGCTTTGCAAGCTTTATAAGCACCAATGGATTCTTCAACAATCTTCATCAAATTATCAATATCTGGGCTTTCCTGAGATTCAAGTAATTCGGCATTTCGCTTTAAAATGTCATGACCTTCTTTAAAAGTCAGTTCTTTATCATTCATTTGGAATTACCTCGGTAATATTAGCGTTAATTGCTCCATCTTGCATATCAACAGTAATGGTAGAGCTAGTGATTTGGTGAATGGAACGAATTGCTTTGCCTTCTGATCTTACAATTGCATAACCTTTTGCTTGAATTTGTTTCGGGTTTTGCAAAAGAATTTCTCGCATAAGAGATTCAGTTTGCGATAGAGAAAATTTAACTTGTTGCTGTGAAACAAATTGAATGCGTTCCTTTATCTGCTCAAGGAACTGGTGAGCTGAATTAAGCTGAGCTTGGGCAGAGGATTTAATATGTTGTAGATATTGATCACTCTTACTTTGGTAAGTCGTAATTTGATGTTGTGACAAGAGTTTGATTGTTTGTAGGTTGTCTACAGCTTCTTGTACACGTTCAACAATATGGTTGCGAATACCCGCAATCACTTTACTTGGAGTATCAAACGAACGGTGTGCAATCTCGTCAAGGATAGTACGATCTTTTTCATGTCCAATACCGACCCAAATCGGCACGCTACGTTTACAGAGTAGGGCGGCAAGCTCATAATCATTTAAGTAAGCTAAGTCATTTACAGCACCGCCACCACGAATAATCACAATCAGGTCGGGTGGAAAGTTAAAATTATTTGCCCATTGTTTTAAACCTGTTGCCAACGACTCCATAAGACTGACGGCAGCCGTATTTCCCTGAAAGGTCGCACTTTGATAAACAAAATGACAAACCCTATTTCGCTCAAGAGCATCCGCATCCTTTTTAAAGTCACCTAAACCCGCAGCATTTTGAGGAGCAATAACTAATACATTTTGTATATCAAAAGGAGTAGGGAGAAGTTTGTTCTTATGTATTAACCCTTCTTGAGTTAAACGTTCTACAATTTGTTGATAACGTTTTGCAATTTCTCCAAGTGTAAAACTTGAGTCTATTTCTTCAATATTGACTGAAAATCCATATTGTGGATCGAAACGCGCTCTAATTTTGATTAAAACGTTTAAATCACTAGCTAACTCAATACCTGTTTCACGTTCAAACTTTAGAACAATTTTACTGGCTGAAAATTTCCAGATGGTTGCTTTACAGCTTGCAATGACCTTGTCGGTGTCAGCATCTTTTTCTGCAAGCTCTAAATAATAATGTCCACCTTTAACATTTAAATTACGAATTTCCGCTCTCACCCATACAGGCTCGTCAAAAGTCAGGCGTATGATTTCCTGCACTGTACCGAGATATTCACTGAGAGAGAGCTGAGGATCAGACATATAAACTATAAATGATGGGTTGAAACTAGATAGTATAAAAGCTACCCAAGCATGGCAATTGCTGTCTATGAATAATGGGTTCTGTTTAAAATAAATACAACAATTTAGAGCGTTAAAATTGAAATTGAGGGGGCTTATTTAATTTGAGCGGATAAAAAGAAAAATTAATAAAAAGATAATTCTTAATAATTACAACCGATTAAAAAATAAAGTTTGCTTTATAGAATATATAAGCGTATAAAGCTTACTTCCAATTGCGGGGTGGAGCAGTCTGGTAGCTCGTCGGGCTCATAACCCGAAGGTCGTTGGTTCAAATCCGACCCCCGCATCCAAAATATTATGCTCTGTGATGTACTACTTTTCATGATACGAAATCATGGAAAGCAATTAGCTTATAAATAACCCTATATCAAGCTAAATATTAAATTCTAGACGAATTGTCCATACCTTAAATCTAGCGTTCTAATTAAATACCGTTAAATCACATGAGCTCAGTGATGAGTGAATGATTGTGAATATAGTAAATGAGTGGCAAATCGCCACAGCCGTAAATGGCAATGAAATTAATGTGCGGATTGTTCCTCACGTCCGTAAGCAAAACTCGCTTGATGGTTATCGTTGGGTTGAGGTTGGAAAGAAAATTCAGCTTCAAACTGGTGAAGAAATTGAGTTAAACCAAGACGGAAAAAGCTTCTATGCTGGGTTTAATCAACTTTATCGTTTAAATACATATTGTTGATAAAATCATGGTAATAAAGCAAAAAAACCTATCTCTTTTAAATGAGATAGGTTTTTTTATATCGAGAAGAAAGCTAAATAATTAAAGTTATAAAAAGACGAAAGTGATTAAAAAGCTCTTATTATTATTTTAGCTATATTTAATAACTAAATTAACCTGCTCTCCAGAACTGACGCCCCATGACCTTAAAGTTTTTTCCGTTCTCTTCGGTGACACGTCGGTCTCTAAATTTTTCATTTAAACTATGCAAAATTAAAGAGCCATCTGCCTCTTTAAAAATTTGTTTAATCATGCCTTCACCAGCAAAATAAACGGCATAGATTTCACCATCAATTACTTCTGTTTGAGAAATATCAATACCGACCAGATCACCATCTTTGATGTAATCGGTCATACTATCGCCCTTAGCTTTGATAATACGCATGCATTCCTGAGCAACACGTTTTTCTTTAAAGAATGAAGCGGGGAAAGGAATTTTTCCGTTAATTGCATCAAAATGAAATTCAATTGATTCGCCTGTACCGCAAGAAAAACTCGCTTCCACTACTTCGATCCAGACATATTGGTCTGCTGCATCGTTATTCACGACAGTAGGACTAAATACATCACTCTCTCTAAAAGAGTCTTCTGAGTTTCCTGTAGTAAGCCAATAAGCATCTACACCTAAAAACTGTGCAATGAGTGGAAGAAAAGCAGATTTTAAATTCTTCCCCGATTCTAAAGCTTGATAAGCAGGCTGAGACATCTTTACTGCTTCAGCAACCTCTGCCTGTGTTTTTTTAGCTTTAATCCTTGAATCTTTTAAACGGTCTTTAAGAGCCATAATGATCGCACCAGCTAACTTATAACAAATATATAACTTAAGTTATATGTAGTAAAACAACTATAGTTATTGACTAATAATAACTATAGTTATAATATCAGTTATAAGGACATATTGATAGAACGAAAATAATATTTTATTTGAAATTTATTTCTTAATTTTATCAATACCTTATTAAGAAAATAATGATTATTCTGCCTCACTGGACGACAGAATATAAAAATGGCGATAGTCGATGAGTGGTTTATACAGACTATTAAAAACAAGAAATGGAATAAAAAAAGCCCGATTCCGTGGATCAGGCTTAATGTTCGTCGATAAAGGGTATCAAGAACATGAAGAATCTAACAAAGAATTTAATGCGTCACAAAAGTTTCCGATATACGGCAACGTGTTATCTCAACTTTATGGTCAAAAAAGAGAGGTTATCTAGCGGTGCAGTTTTACTGAGGCTTATGTCATTCATAGCGGTTTAAAAAGAACAAGAGCGACTAGATTAAATCTGTGTACATAGCAGAGTTAGATATAAAAATATGAAAAATAACAAAGCAGTAGCCATGATTATTTTTCAAAAAATTACACTTTAGGCAGGATTAAATTATGGAAAATTTTTTAACTTCAAATGGGCTAGCTGCCGCTTTTAACCTTTATGGCACTGTCATGATGGTGGCTTTAGCAGTGAGCTTAGTTGTTGCAGTAGTTTTAATTATGCGCTTTCCACGTTCACCTCAAGAATGGGTCGTTGGTTTGATTTGTACGGTTGTTTCAAGCTTGACTGGTGGCTCATTCATTATCATGAAATGGAATTTACATGAGTGGGTGACAGATATATGGGGAATGATCACTTTAGGTGGATTCTTCTTTATTTGTGGCTTACCTGGTTGGGCAATTGTGAGGTGGATATTTAATTTCATTAATAAACAAGAAGGAAAAACCATTGTTGAAGTCATGAAAGATCTAAAAAAAGCGAAAGATGATATCCAAAGCTAATAGCTGTTTGGCCCTAATAAAGATGAGGACAACTCTTATGAATATTGAACAATATTTAGATGCACTAATAAAGCGCGAAGGTGGCTATGTAAATGATCCACTTGATCATGGGCATGCGACTAAATTTGGAATTACACAAGCCGTTGCTCGTAGTTATGGTTATCAAGGTGCAATGGAGAATTTAACGTTAGAGACAGCCAGAGAAATTTATAGGAATCAATATTGGCTTGAGCCGCGATTTGATCAAGTTAATTTGATCAGCGCACTTGTTGCTGAAGAGTTATTCGACACGGGTGTGAATTGTGGCATTAGTTTCACAAAACCACTTTTACAACGTGCATTAAATTTATTGAATAGGCAGGGCAAAGAAGGCTGGGTAGACCTTAAGGTAGATGGTGAATATGGGCCAGCCACTTTGCAGGCTTTAATAAAATATATTAAAAACCGTGGTAAGGAAGGTGAAAAAGTGCTGGTACGGCTTCTTAATATTATGCAAGGCCAACGCTATATTGAAATTACGGAAACAAATCCGAAGCATGAGCAATTTTTTTATGGATGGCTTGCTAATCGTATCAGCTTATAAAAAAGCCAACTTGCTAAAGCTATTGAGTTATAGCCTTACAAGTTGGCTCACTTTCATAAAATAGTTTTATTGAGTAATAAGTAAAACTGCTAAAAGAAAAAATATACAACCACTGACTTTATTGAGCTTAGAAAAATTATTTCCGGCAAGCATCTTCTCTTTGAATATTGAGGAAAAGTTGGCATAAACTAAATGAATTAAAAATCCGATCAAGCAGAATGTTAAAGATAAAACCAAAAACTGATTTAATATTTCTTTTTTAATATCAATAAACTGTGGGAAAAGGGCAATAAAAAAGACAATTGTTTTGGGATTAAGTAGTGAGGCAAACAACCCTTGATAGAAAAGCTTTGATTTCTTTATACTTTTTTGATTATGTTCAGTTTCTAATAAGTCTTGAGTTGGGCATTTTTTAATAAAATTTTTATAGCCTAAGTACATTAAGTAAAAGGCCCCAATAAATTTTAAAGCAGTGAAGATAGTAGGGTTGCTAGTAATAATAAGTCCGACACCGCTTGCAGAAATCACAGCGATAATAAACATACCAATAATTAAACCACTAATGCCAAATAAAGCTGTTCTCACACCATAATTTATTGAATTTGTTACTGTAAATAAAACGCCTGGGCCTGGGCTTGATAAAGTAAGAAAAGCAATGGTTATAAAAACTAAAAGACCGCTCACGTTGATACTTCCTGTTTTATCATCAATATGTTAATTGCATGCCTACTTTAAAGTAGAATAGGAATAATGTATACAGACAAGTATGTATAATTTATAAAAAAGTAAATTAATAGGATAATATTTGAAAGTTCCTACACAATCTTATTTTTTTAACTCTAAATAATTTGAAAATTAAAAATCCAATACTTTAAAAAGCATTAAATATTTTTAATTAATATATAGATACAGTGTTAGAAAATTATATTTAAATATCATTGAAAATCAGATAGAAAGTTAGAATTTGATACCTTCGTATTCAATAAGAAATGAATTAATTAAGATATCGATTGCAATTCGTTAAGAAGCGTGTATAGTCGACACTAACTACAAAAATATTCATGTTACCCAAAGTCTCTCTTTTCGCAGTTTTATTTATAATCCTCCGTATATTTTTAGATATTTAAGTAGAATGTGTATTTTTTAGTTCTATTGGTTTGCCCAATAATAAATGATAATGTTTTTAAAAGTTAGGATTAATTTATGTCTAATACTACTGGTACAGTAAAATGGTTTAATGAAACTAAAGGTTTCGGTTTTATTCAAACTGATGAAGGTAAAGATGTTTTTGCACATTTTTCTGAGATTCAAACACAAGGCTTTAAAGTTCTTTTAGAAGGTCAGCGTGTTCAGTTTACTGTAACACAGGGTAAAAAAGGCCCACAAGCTTCGAATATCACAATTGTGACGAATGCTTAAACTAAAGTAATTTGATGATTTTAGACGATTTGATCTGTAGTGATTTGCTCAATTAAACGGCTCTAATCATCAATATAGTTAAAAAACCCACTTCTTCCTTTGTGGGTTTTTTATATGGATAATTAAATAAGTTGATTATTTGTTTTATATAATATAGAAATTAGAATTGTGTTGTATAAGTTGACTTTATAACTGGTATAAAAATGGATATTTGTATTGGCGGTATTTTAAACGGTAAAGTAAGAAAGAATAATGAAAATTATTTCTCTATAGGAAATCCTCATTCAGATGATGTAACGGAGTATCACAAGCAATATTTCCAATTGGATGGAAAGCTTTTATCATTTTGGATGTGTAATGAAATCAATTTTCAAGAAGCCTCCAGAATAGCTGAAAGTTTCTTTAAAAAAGAACAAAGTTTTTATTAAGTAAATTTTAATTAAATACTTTAAGTCTGGTAAGTCTATTTCTTTAATGAGATAAGCTAAAAATTATTTTTAATTACATATTTTTAACAATTTAGAATAATTTGTTATTCATAAAGTCATAAGTAAAGAGTAATCTTAGCTCAGAATTTAAAATCGTTGTAAAATTAAAATTAACATTCATGAAAATTTATTAAATTTTTCTTGTCTTAACGGTGCATGACTTACGTCATAAGTAATATTTCTTTTTGTAGTATATCTAAAGGAAGGAAATAATTCTAAATGTTGAATATAGTACAGCCTAATATTTGCTTCATTGGTAGCAGTAATTTGTCTTTAGCTTTAATTGGAGGTTTAGTTTTAAAAGGCTTTCAAAGAGAAAAAATTAATCTAATAGAGGAAGTCAAATTTGAGAATCAAATCATTCTAAAGCAAAAGCAACATGAGGTGAAAAAGGCAGATATAGTTGTTCTATTACTAGACCCAAAAGACTTAAAGGCTATACTGGCGCCCTTAAAAAAATGGTTAGCTGATAAAACTATTGTGTCGATGATGGCCGGAGTTAATATTCAACAATTAATGAGTATTACGGGTTCAAAAAAAATTATCAGAGTCATTTCTAATCCGCCTGTATTAACTTATACAGGTACCCATGTGTTAATTGGTTCAGACTATTTAGAGCCTTTAGATAAAGAAGTGATAGAAACAATTTACTCAGCCACAGGGCGAACCTATTGGGCAAATTCAGAATCCCAAAGTGACGCGATTATTGCTTTATCGGGTTCAGGACCAGCTTACTTCTTCTATATTCTCGACAGTATGGTGAAAACAGGGGTGTCTATGGGGCTAGATAAGCAATTTGCTTTAGATCTAATACTTCAAGCTGCATCAGGCGCTGTAGAAATGGTTCGTAAAAGTAATGTTCAGCCTAGTGAGTTATGTGGCAAGGTCACATTAGCGAATGGTATTACAGAGTCTGCATTACGAATGTTTGAATTAGGCAACCTCTCTGATGATATTCGGCTGGCTTTAAAAGCAGCTTACCATCGTAGTAAAGAAATAAGCTTAGAAATTAATGCAGAAATTACGAGACACTAGCTTTAGCTGATTACAAAGTACCTTCCAAATGTTAACGCTTTATATTTGGAAGGTATTTTTTAACCACCATGGTTTAGCCGTATAAAGGTAAAGCAAACATTATCTTTCAAAGAACCATCAAAACGGCTACTTTAAAAATCAATTATTAGCTCAAGTTATGGAATTTGTAGGAAATACTCCCAAATAATAAAACCTAAGCCGAACCCTAGCATTGAATAGAGCGTAATAATAAATAGTACAAAACTAGCTTTATTTTTCTTTCTTAAAAAACTCATGTTAGCTACCTCGTGTCTAGATAGTTACTATCATGAAGAAAGGCAAGGTGTAATCATAGATACAGAATTTTTTCAAAAAAATATAACAGATGGGTAGGTGTTATAACCTCATCTTTAATTAAGTTTTTCTTCAAATTTATGACTGAAAAAAGACTAAAGTATGGTGAATCTAGAAGCATGAGAGGAATACATAAAAATTATTTCTACATTGTTTTTTAATGATAATTTATTACTCATGTTGTGTGAAAAATAATCATTTACAATTGAAAGAAAATATTTCTAATTAGTTAAAAGTATTAAATAAAATTGTGAAACATTTAACATTAGTTTGACTATTTGTGTTCCGTTATGGTGCAATTTTACATAATATGGGTAGTTCTTACATTGTTTTAAATTTATTTGCACTCAATTACAATTAAGTCTTCATAATCAGAAGATGAATTTTTTTATTTTCAATTATTTATAATAATATTGAGGAGGAAGAAATGCCAAAGTATTTAGCTATAGCGGAGAAAGTATACAAGGAAATTAAAAAAGATAATTTATTTACTGAAGATACCATTCAAAATTTAAATTGTTTAATTAGCTTGATTCGCAAAGCAATTAAAGGTACTGAGTTCAAACTTAAGTACAATTTTATAAATTTTGAAGAATGTTTAAATCAATTTAATAAAGAAAAATCAGTGCATATTGATTTAAGTCTTATGCCCAAGTTTAAAAATGAAGATGAATTCATTTTGTGGCTTGCAGGCTTTATTGAGCGAATGACAATTGGAGGGAAAGAGAAGCTTCCTCCAATTTCAAACTATATTCCAAAAGGCTTTAAAATTGATCAAGCCGAAATTCCTGTGGCTGCTGAACCAAGCAAAGAAGAAAATGCTGAGATGATTATTAACTACTTTAAATCTGAAGATTTCATTAAAAATAATAAAATATCCTCTTAAATATAGAAGTGTTTGTCCACCTTACTTCTATATCTGGCTGATAATATTCAGCTACCGCCTTCTGGGGCGGTTTTTTTATTTAACAAGCTTAAATGATCAGCATATAAAACTTATCAAAAATGTCAGTAAATATGGAAATGTTTTATAAAGAATTAATAATGACATAAAAAATAATAAGTTAGAGATTATATTGTTATTTTTATTAAAATATTTTTCACATAAAAATAATCTTAAATTACGTATAGAAACATTTACTGGTACATAATTTCCAAAAAAATAGGATGATGAAGAGATGAATGAGAATGCTGAACTCATTAAATATTTAGATATTGCCGAAAATGTATACGAAAATATGTATGAAAAGTACCAGATTACGGATAACCCTGTAACCAATCTCAATAGAGTAATGGCAGAAATTAGAAAAGAAGCCGAACAAAATGATTTAAAGTTAAAATATACCAAAATTGATTTTGAAGAATGTTTAACTAAGCCTCTTTCTGAAAGAGAGATAAAAGTTGACTTAAGTCTACTTCCTCGTTTTGAGTATAGGGATGAATTTATTTTATGGCTCACTAATTTTATTAGAAATATTAGTGTGCAAAAAAAGTTCGTAAAACAAAAGTACTATTTTAATTAGCTTTATAAACTTTTTAATTACTCAAAACTATTAATAAATTTTATAGAACAGCGATATAAAAAGAAAAATAAAGTGCACCTTTGTAGAGGTAACTTACATGAAGACTATTACTGAAAAATCACTTTTTGATGTTTTTACCCAGCATCAAGCTTATCTCTACCGAGCATCATCGCGATCGGTAAATGAACTTTATAAGTTTTTTAATAGTGAAACGATGGATATGCTTGATCGGTTAGGCGATTTAATGAAAGAGCTGAATGAAACTGAGAGGTTTGCTCTTGCTGGTGGTGAGTATACAACTCAGCATCTAAAAAACATTCAACTTGTTATTTCGAACTGGTTTAATTCAATTAGCACTGTTTTACCGGAAATTTTTACTCACTCGGCAATTGCTTTGGCTATATATGAGTCAAACTATATGGCCAAACTATTTGGTAAGGTTATTAAAGATTTAGAGGGAGAGCAGCTTTATCAGTCAATAAAACGAGTGCCTTTGGCTGGCGGTGCCTTGGTTGATGAATCCTTAGCTCAAATTGGTGAAAATGCCCTTCAACGCATTGAATACGCTATTCGGGATGGCATGAATACCGGGATGACGCCTCAGCAAATCATCAAACGTATTACGGGTACAAAACGCCTTAAGTACGAAGATGGATTGCTCAACAGTACCAGAATCGATATTGAAAGAATTATTAGAACGCTACGTAGTCATATATCAAATCAGGTCTATTTATATAACTTCAAAAATTTTAATTTTGAGTATGTAAGGTTCGTGAGCGTTTTAGATGGCAGGACTTCTAAAATCTGTGCAGCCGTTGACGGTTCTATTTGGAAACTGAATGACCCGGCGAAAAGAGTGCCACCTTTGCATCCGAACTGCCGAAGTATTCTGGTTCCCGTAAGTAAGGATGGAAGGCTTATTGGGAACAGATCTTTCGTTATGGATGAAAGAAAAGTACGAGATATTCCTAAAGATGAGCGGACTCAGTTAATGGGGCAAATAGACGCAAATATTTCCTTCAAAGAATTTTTTAATCTGACCGATAATTTTTTCCAAAAAGAATGGTTAGGCCCTAAACGTTATAAGTTATATAAAGAAGGGCAATTTGATTTTGATAAATTTTTTGATCCAAAGGGGCGGCTCTATACTTTGGATGAATTGAGAGAATTAGATGAACGAACTTTTAAAATACTTGGGTTATAGCTTCATCGTTCTCCACCAAAATAATAACGCCAATAAACTCACACATGCGCCTAGACTACATACGCCGAGCCAACCTGCATAAGCATAAGTGGCTGTTGTGCTAATTGCACCCAGTCCACTACCTATTGCATAAAAGAGCATGTATAGACCCACAAGCCGACTATGCGCTTCTGGACGAGTACGAAAAATCATACTCTGGTTGGTCACATGCAGGGCTTGTCCACCTAAGTCGAGCAATACTATGCCAATCACCAGCGCCCAAAGTGAGTAGGTCATGAGTGAAAGCGGCCACCATGCGAGCAGCAATATTAACAGTGCTGCCAAGCTTGTGCGCTGAGCATCTCCGCGGTCTGCCCATTGGCCAGCACGAGTGGCGGCTAGAGCACCGATTACACCGAACAGTCCAAAAGACCCAATTACAGTATGCGAAAAGTTATAGGGTGGTGCACTTAACGGTAGTACCAATGCGCTCCAGAAAATATTAAATGCCGCGAACATGAATAAGGCTAATACACCGCGTACTTGTAGGACTTTTTCTTGGCGCAGTAGCTTTAACATAGAGGCCAGAAGCTGCGGGTAGCGCATTGTAACGGGCTGAACATTTAAATGAGGGAGTCGCCTCCAAAGTGGTAAGGCAATCATGAGCATAATGATAGCTGCGCAAAAGTACACGCCGCGCCAACCCGCCACATCACTAATTCCTCCTGAAAATACACGGGCAAGTAGTAACCCAATGAACACACCACTCTGTGCAGTACCAACCACATGCCCTTGCTCATGTGGGGCCGCAGCACTTGCAGCATAGGCAATAAGTCCTTGTGTCATGGCTGTGCCGAGTAGACCTACCGCAAGCATTCCTGTCAAAAGAACAATTGTAGAGTGGGCAAAGGCAACCATTAGCAATGCAGATATTAAAGCCATTAACCGACGCCGATTTACAAGATCACCCAACGGCACTAAAAACACGAGGGCAAGTGCACAACCTATTTGAGTGGCTGTAACCACACCACCAATGGCGGCATGGCTAACATTAAAGTCACTCGCCAAGATGTCGAGCAAAGGCTGTGCATAATAGACATTTGCTACGCTTGCACCACTTGCTATAGCAAATAGTAAAACTACGCTACGAGGTAGGTTCGAATGCGTTTTATTGTTGTTTACCGGAGATGTTGAAGATACAAGAGAAGCTTTCATTGTCCTAAATCCATTCAATCTAGTTTTAAAATGCAACTAGTTGAATGTTAGATCGACTGGTTTTAAAATGCAACTGGATATCTTGTTACTGATTATTGGTAAGGAAACTCAATGGCTAACTCTACATTGATGAAAGAAGAACCTTGTCCTGTTGCACGCTGCGTCAATCTCATAGGAGATCGCTGGTCACTGCTTATTGTGCGTGATGCTTTTGATGGAATGCGCCGTTTTGGAGATTTCCAGCGGAGCTTAGACGTTGCACGAAATATTCTTTCTGACCGGCTGAAAAAGTTGGTGGATGTTGGTGTTCTTGAAATGCAAGATGCTTCAGATGGTACGGCTTATCAGGAATATGTGCTAACCCCTAAAGGGGAGAGTTTATTTCCTGTGATTGTTGCTCTACGTCAATGGGGAGAACACAACTTATTCGAAAGTGGTGAGCGCCATTCTCTGTTAATTGATAAAAATACAGGTCAGCAAATTCCATTTATGGCACCAGTCACAGCAGATGGAAAAGTGCTAAAAGCCTCTGATACTCAAGTGCAAAAGGTGAAATAAAATAAGAGAATAGAAAAATTAACCTTTTTTAACTTAAATTTTGGGAGATTAGTTGCTAACCTTGCGCGTCAAATTAAGGTGAGATTATGAGATTTATATTCCTCTTTATAAGCGCAATTTCAATTCAATGTTATGCAGCATCGGAAGCGATGGAACTCCATTACTGTGAAACTGTGAAAAAAGCAGCGAGTGGTGTGATGGATGCTAGACAACATGAAGTGCCAGCTAAAGAGTTACATGACATCGCCAATCATCTTGAAGAGCAACAAGCCAAACAACTTTATCAAGAGCTTATCAAATCTGCATATTCTTCAAAGCTATTTGAAGACCCTCTCATTAAGTCAAAAGCTGTCGAGAATTTTCAAACCACTTGGCATGAACAATGTTTGGCAAAAGAATTAGCTAAAAATATGTGAGTGTTAGGGGGAAATGGCTAGCTTAGGTTGGAAGATAGAACTTTATTTCTTACTTACCTCTTCGCTAACACTGGCTAAGCGCGGTAAAGAAGGAGAGAAGGTATTAGTTCGGGTTCTTAATATCATGCAAGGCCAACGTTACATCGAAATTTGTGAGTGAAATCCCACGCAGGAACAATTCCTTTATGGCTGGATTGCTAACCGCGTTTCACTATGAAGGCTCTGATTTCGCTGTGTATTCTACTTTCAGGTTGCACAGCTCATACGATATCTACAAAAGTGCATGTCACTGTTTGTGTGCAGTGTGTGACTTAAAGTCTTTAGGAGAACGCTTTTTTATAGATGGGTGAATAAGTTAAATTGGTTTAAATTTTCTTTAAATATATTTAATTTTAGCTTTAGTATCTATAAGTTAATATAACGAGCTTTATTGTTATTTTCGTAAAAATAAAAAATAAAAATTTTTTTAAGTTAATGTTTTTTAAAATTATATATATTTTATATTTACATTAATAAGATTGGATACAGAGGCATGATTCATTATTAAATTTATATCATCTACTTTAAATAAGCTATTTACCCTTTGCGAAGAATATTCAACGAGCGGTATAAATATGGTTGATTGAAATAATGAATAAATAACCCCAACCTTGAATTTACAAGTAGGGATATAGATTGGAAATGTGAAAAAGCTACCCATAGGTAGAAATACTCATGAATTAAGTTAAAGGATATTGGTATGAAAGCTATTTTAACGAAGAAAATTATTAGCTGTATCGCAATTAGTGGTGTTTTAAGCTTCAGTGCATTTGAGATTATGGCAGCGAATCAACAAACTATAAATGATGGGAAGAATCACTCTAAAATATTAAATGAAAACCATGAAAATTTGACTGATAGTCAAATTTTCAAGATATTAAGTACAGCTAATAATGGTGAAATTAAGCAGGCAAAAACTGCATTGCCAAAACTAAAAATGGATGAAGCTAAGAAATATGCTGAAATGATGATTAAAGAACATTCTGCCAATGAAAAAAATGCACAAGCGTTGGCAAGTCGGTTACAGTTGATTTCACAAACCAGTAATCTTAGTAAATCATTGCAAAATGATAGTGATAAAATTGTTAGTAAGCTTAATCAAATAACATCAGATACTGATAAAAATTATATGATGAGTCAAGTTAAAGTTCACCGTAAAGTTTTAACGATAATTGATAAGCAGTTAATACCAAACACGAAAAGTTCTGAATTAAAAAATATGCTCATACAAACACGTGATGCTGTTGCGAAACACCTAAAAGCAGCTGAAGATATATTTAAAAATATGAAATAATATATAATTATTATCTTTTAAAAATACATTTAAAAAGCCTAGTATTAATTAACTAGGCTTTTTAAATTGCATATACATAAAATAATAATTTCCTGCAGGGTAGTGTAAAACTAGAATGTTATGGGTAATGTTTAATCTAGCGAAATATAATGATTATGGGTTAAAGAATGATATAATTGTGAAGATTATTTGAATAAGAATTTTTATTGGTGAGAAATAATTTCTTTAATGAATAACATCTCCTTACTTAATAGGGGTATTTATGAAACATAACTAACCTAAAGGTGAATTATAATAATAATTGTCAAGCATACTTCAAAAGCTCTTTTAATATTCTAGCTCTTTTGAAAGACACTAGATTTTAAAATATAGGGAGTAAGAAAATGGTAAATACAAAACAATCAAATTCAGTTGGTAATCATACGACTCAAAAAGAGCCATCTTCTAATGGTAATGTATCAAATAGCAAACCATTACAAGACATTTCATCCACAATTGATAATGCTCGTCCAGATTTAAACTCTCCACCGACTAATAACAATCATGTACCCGATATGAATGAAGGGGGAGAGAATTTGGTTGCTACAGGTGCAGGAACCTTGGGAGGAGCGGCGGTAGGTGCTGCATTTGGTGTTGTTGGCGGCCCTCCAGGTGCTGTTGTTGGGGGGATTATTGGTGGTGTGGTAGGGGCAATAGCAGGTAGTGATATAGCTCAAACAAATAATCAAAAAGATGATAGTAATGACTGGCAAGAAGAAGATAATTATTGGCGAGAAAACTATAAAAAAATGCCATATTATACTGAAGACAAGAATCTAGAATATGATCGTGATTATCGGGCGGCTTATCGTTTAGGTTATGAAAATCGTGTAGATAGTAATGCAGAAATTAATTTTTCCGAGGTTGAATCTAAATTGAAAACTAAATGGGAGCAAGTTAAAGGCAGTTCACGTCTACAGTGGGAGGAAGCTAAATTTGCTGTAGAAGATGGATTGAAAAAAATTCATCCTTAAGTCATTTAATACTTAGAAAGTCTCCTCAATGGGGGAGACTTTGCGATAATATACTTTTGAGCTAATTTTTAATTTCAATATCAATAAAAACTTAATGATGGGTTTAATCATAAAATATTAACTATATTTTCATTATTCTTTTTTCTTTAGGCATTTAAGTATTTGAACAATTAAGCGGGCACTCTTCATTTTTCTGCCTTCTTCTTGATAGTACTGTTCAAAAAGGGCATAGAAGGAGATATGGATTTTTTCAGACTCAGGATTAGCCTGTTCAGATTGTAATTCTAATAATTTTTAGCGGCCCATTGTTCACACTCATTCGCAGTATCTCGAGTAGCTGTATAACGTTTGCCTAAATAACGGACAGTGATACGCCACGCGTCTCCGCGCTTAACTGGCTTTTGCATAATAACACTCCAAATTTCATGGTACTGCAATGGAAATATAAAGCGTTTTTTAATGCGAATTTTGAATTGACCTATAAACAATAAAAAAACACCTAATCCTTTCGAATTAAGTGGTTTTTAAATTTTGGAGCGGGAAACGAGACTCGAACTCGCGACCCCAACCTTGGTAAGGTTGTAATAAATATTAAATAACAATAGGTTATGTTTTAATGGTGCCGAAGTGGTGTTAAATAAAATTTTACAATTCTTGATCAGATTTAAAGCTCTAAAATAAGCCGATTCAAAAGAGATGTTCTGAAATGTAAATCTGGCTTGCTTAAATTGATCGAATAATCTATATTTCACGCATGGACCGGGGATTCCCAGTCGGCAAGAGGCTCTAGCACTATGTTAGGGCCTTTTGTTTTTTTATGGGAATACTTTCAGACCGTAACCTGTATATCCAACACCTGCTCCAAGTCTTCCTTTAGAACTATAGAACTTAAACTTTAATACGTCAAAAGCTCTATTTGGTTGAAAAGGTTTTAAAACATGATTTCCTATTGGTCGAGCAACCAAATCTGCAATTTGCAGACCAGAAGAATTAACTTTTTTTGAAGCCATTTTAATTTCGAAGGGTAAACAAATCTTATCGTAATTATTCCCATCACATACTCTTCTGAATTCAAGTTCTAAATCTCTGTCTTCTTGCAGCCCCCGTTGCTCAAAAACAATAAATGTTTTCTTATTTTGCTGATTCTTTTCTACTAAAAATTTATAAATTCTTTCAAGACCAAACTCCAATGCAATGAAATATGGATTTTTGGGAGTGGCATATTTTTTTATTAGAAGGTCTTTTCTAACTACACATGAAATAAGAATGAAATTTGTTTCTTGCATTAAGGTCGTTAAGTCATTAAGTAGCGATTCTTTTTGCTCTTTTGATGAATAATTTCTGAAATCTCCAGTACCTTTTAAGATATCTCGCTCATGCATCACGATAATGTCATGCCCGAAATGCTTGAATTTCAATTGTTCTAATTTATGAATAACAGTTTCTGTATAATACCGTTTGTGAAAAATACAGAAAGCTAAGACAAATACAGGATACTTTGCATTATAGCCATTAAGGGTATGATCACCACTTTCATCTACATAAACAATATAATCGCTAAAATCCATTTATACCTGCTTTAAATAATTAGCTTATCAGTAGCTTTTAGATAGTTTTCTATTTTCTAAAAGAATTAATAATTCTATTTAAATATATAACGCAATTATTGGTAAAGTAAATAAAATCATACTAATGATTAAGGCACTTTGAGCGCCTTTTTAATTCTTTCGTCTCGACTGCCGCTGCTGCCTTTTAATAAGATGCTAAATTATCCAGCAATCCAAATAGTTTTATGATCACATAAAGGGCTTAAATTTTTAATTCGTTGATTATCTCGCTCAAACCGACCAAAACTACCAGCTAAATCAAATTCTTCGCCTAAAGCAGTTTTCTTACTTTTATAAGTTAAAGTTTGATTTTTAGGGTCCCATTCTGTATATCCTTCAGGGAAAATAATTAGAATATCATTTACATATAGACATTCTTGTTTTAGCTGTAATGGCCCCCTTAATCGTGCAGAGGCAAAAACGCCATTTGATTGATAACTAGGTATTTTCACATGGCTATTTTCGACCCTCGATACTTGTGGCTGACAAGCGACCAAAAGTATATTAATAGCGAAACAAATCAATTTTTTATAAATATCCAAGTTCACACCTATATGTGAGTTAAATACACTTTGATATTAATCGAGGGGAATCATCCCCAAAAAATTAATTTGTTAGGGAAGTGTACCTCTGTCTTAATTCTTCCGTCTCGACTGGCGTTGCTGCCTTTGAATATTTAAGTTTTCAAGAATAGGAATGACTTCATTTGGATCGTATAGATGCTTGCCATCAGTACCTTTATTGAATGGACGAAGCTCATCAATAATCAATTTACGAGACAGGCTATAGCGATCCATTAACCATGCTGCAGTAACTGAAATGACGTAGCTAAATAATTAAAACCTCTGGTACGAATAAAAGTTGTTTCATGTCATAATTAAAAACCTAATGATTCAAATAGTTAGAAATGTGAAAGGTATTATATAAATGAAGAAATTAATGCTTACATTGTTAGTGTTATTTTGTGGGGTTGCTCATGCAGAATGTAAAACTGGCAATGTTTATTCTGATATTGAATGCTTTGAAAAACAGTTAAAAACTGATAAAGCTAAAATGAATAAGATATACAATAAATTAGCTTCAAACTTGGATAGTGAAGGGAAAGCCAGTTTGGAAAATTCCCAAAAGGCTTGGCTTGATTATCGTACAAAGCAATGTTCTGGTTTGATGGGGTATTATGGATCTCAAGCAATAGGAGCAGGTTCACATTTAATTATTTTAAGTTGTGAAGCTGATAAAACTAAAGAACGTCTTAATGAGCTTAAAAGTTTAGATCTTTAAAATAGGTTTTAAAAATTACGGTGTTTTAAATATTTAATTCTAAACCTGCCTTTTAGCGGGTTTTTTTAATACTTAAAGTATAGGTTAGTTGAATAGTCTAATTAATCAAAGCAAATAACTACCAGATAATAAAAAAACCACCTAATTCTTTCGAATTAAGTGGTTTTTGAATTTTGGAGCGGGAAACGAGACTCGAACTCGCGACCCCAACCTTGGCAAGGTTATGCTCTACCAACTGAGCTATTCCCGCAATGTGAGCACATTATAGAGTGTTTCATTAAAGTGTCAACACTCTTGTGATCTAATTGAACGTTTAATCAGCACGACGCCAAACTGTACCTTGGCGAGTGTCTTCAAGAACTACGCCTTGCTCAAGTAAAGACTGACGAATGCTATCTGCTTTAGCAAAGTCTTTTGCTTTTTTCGCATCAACACGTTGTTGAATGAAATCTTCAATTTCAGCATCAGACAAAGCAAGTGCATCTTGTCCAATATCTGATTTTAAGAAATCGTCTACATTGTGTTGTACCAAACCTAAAATGTTGGTGAGGTGACGTAATGTCGAATAAAGCACAGTCGCTTGGTCAGCTTGCTCTTCTTTTACAGCACGGTTTAACTCTTTGTTCAGTTCAAACAATACAGCCATTGCTTCGGCAGTATTGAAATCGTCACACATTGCATTGTTAAAGCGTTCAATAAAGCTTTGATCAAGCGCTTCAGTTGTCGTTTGACCGTACACTTGTTGATAAGCTTTAAATGAATGATAGAAACGAGTTAAAGAAGTTTTTGCCTCTTTAAGTGCTACATCAGAGAAGTTCACAGGGCTACGATAGTGTGAAGACACAATAAAGTAGCGGATCACTTCAGGGTGGAATTTCTCCATTACGTCACGAATCGTAAAGAAGTTGCCTAAAGACTTAGACATCTTTTCACCATCAACGTTAATAAAGCCAACATGCATCCAGTAGTTTACATATTGCTCACCAGTCGAAGCTTCACTTTGCGCAATTTCATTTTCATGGTGCGGGAACATTAAATCTGAACCGCCACCATGAATGTCAAAGTGATTGCCTAGGCAGCAAGTCGACATTGCAGAACATTCAATGTGCCAACCTGGACGGCCATTACCCCAAGGGGACGCCCAAGATGGTTCATTTTCTTTTGCATGTTTCCAAAGCACAAAGTCAAAAGGATGTTTCTTTTCAACTTCTACATCGACACGCTCACTTGCGCCAGCTTGCATGTCATCAAGCTTACGGCCAGAGAGGCGACCATATTTTTCAAATTTGGTGACTTCAAAATAAACATCACCGTTTGAAGCAGGGTAAGCAGCGCCTTTGGTGACTAGATTGCCAATCATATTTTGCATCTGGTCAATATATTCAGTCGCTTTAGGTGCTTCATCTGGTGCTAAACAGCCTAAGTTCGCTGCATCTTCATTCATGGCATCGATGAAACGCGTGGTGAGCTGTTGGATTGTTTCACCATTCTCATTCGCACGTTTGATGATTTTGTCGTCAATATCGGTAATGTTGCGAATGTAGCGGACTTTCCAGCCTTGACTACGCAAAAAACGGATAATGTAGTCAAATGCAACCATAACTCGAGCATGCCCGATATGACAGTAGTCGTAAACGGTCATACCGCAGACGTACATATCGATGTGACCTTCTTTGCGAGGTACAAATTCAACTTTTTTTCGTTGCTCAGAGTTATATAAAACAAACGGTTGCATAAGGGTTTTCAAACACTCAACAAAAATAGTGTTACATCATAACTGATGCATCATTTTTAACAAAGTTTTATGCATGAATTTTATAAGCTTGTGAAATCTTATACATTTAAAAACGTGTAACTGATTGAGTTATGCTAGAATGCCCCCAAATCTTTTGATTAAAATCACCGATCTCAACCAGAGATCAGATCAATTATTTTGAGTCAAACTCGTATGCCTAATCCTACAGATTTCCAAAGCAGTGCATTAGCGACATTGCGCATTGAGCAACAAGCCATAGATGTATTAGCAACACAAATTGATGACCGTTTTAATCGTGCTTGTGAAATATTATTACAATGCAAAGGTCGTGTTGTGATCACGGGTATGGGTAAATCTGGGCATATTGGCCGAAAAATGGCAGCGACATTTGCTTCGACAGGCACGCCGTCTTTCTTTATGCATCCTGGCGAAGCAGGGCATGGCGATTTAGGAATGCTGGTTCGTGGCGATGTACTTATTGCAATTTCCAACTCGGGGAAAAGCGATGAAATCATGATGTTAATGCCACTCATTAAGCATCTTGGTGTACCTCTTATTACGATTAGTCGTGATGATAAAGGCCCAATGCCGCAAAATGCAGATATTGCTTTAACTCTAGGTGAGTCTGACGAAGCATGCCCTTTAGGCTTGGCGCCTACTTCAAGTACGACAGCGACTTTGGTTTTAGGCGATGCTTTAGCAGTTGCTTTACTTGAAGCTCGTGGTTTTACTGCTGATGACTTTGCACGTTCGCATCCGGCAGGTGCGTTGGGTAAGCGTTTACTGTTACATGTAAAACATTTAATGCATACAGGTGACGAGTTACCGAAAGTTTCACCTGATACACCCATGAATCAAGTGCTTTACGAGATCTCAAATAAGCGTTTAGGTTTGACAACAATTGTTGATGAACAAGATCATCTACTCGGTATTTTTACTGATGGGGATTTACGTCGTCTCATCGATAAACAGCAAGGGTTTGATGTAAATTTACCGGTGTCTGAAGTGATGACAAAGAAACCGTCAACGATCTCTCAAGAAGCACGAGCTGTAGAAGCTCTACAACAACTTAACCAGAAAAAAATCAGTCAGTTTGTAGTAGTCGATGATCAGAACAAAGTGATTGGTGTAATTAGTATGCATGACCTTATTCAGGCAGGGGTGAATTAATCAATGGCATCGTATGCATTGTTAGAACAAGCACGTCATTTGCAGGCATTGGTTCTGGATGTAGATGGTATTTTAAGTGATGGCTTTGTGACATTAACCAACACGGGCGATGAAATTAAATCATTCGACATTCGTGATGGTTTGGGTATGAAACTTGCGCAACAAGCGGGTATGAAAGTCATCATTATTACTGGACGGAAAAGTAATATCGTTGAAAAACGCATGTCCGATTTAGGTGTCGATCTGGTTTTCCAAGGCCGTGAAGATAAAGGCTCGGCACTACGTGAAGCGTGTGCACAGTTTAATATCCTGCCTTCAGACTGCTTATATATGGGTGATGATTGGCCGGATCTTTCAGCATTTGCCATTGCCGGAATGAGTGTTACTGTTCCAAACGGACATGAAGAAGTGCGCCGTCGTGCGGATTTGGTAACACAGGCGATGGGTGGCCGTGGAGCTGTGCGTGAAGTTTGTGATATGTTGCTGATCGCAAAAGGCATTTACCAAGAACTTCTTGAAAAATATCTTGCAGTACCGCATTAATAACAAGATTACTTAAAAAGGTAGGCTATTCCTGCTCATGGATACCAGAGTTTTATATATTGTTGCTGTAGTGGTTGCTGCTGTGAGTGGTGGTTACTACTACTATAGTGGCAAGGCAAAAAAACTGGACATTGGTTCGGCGAAGAATATGACTTATTCGGCGCAGGGCGTCCATTTGACTCAAACTGATGACAAAGGCAATTTGTATATTCGTGCTGAAGTTCGTCAGCTTGAACAGGATATGCAACAAAAAACGTCAAAGTTGGATCAACTCAATGCCACTATGTATAAATTAGGTAAAGTTGATGCAACATTCTTTGCTAAACAAGCTTATGGATATGATGATAATCAAAAGGTTGTGTTATCGGGTGACGTGGTAGCCACTAAGTTGGCACCGCAAGGAACCATTGAGTTTCAAACCGATGAATTAACTGGTTATCCAAAAACTAGAGACATTGAAACTAATCATCAAGTGACAGTTCAGTCTCCACAAGGCGAGTTTGTGAGCAAAGGTCTAAAAGCCAATTTGAATAATGGTCAGTACGAATTTTTTAATATTCGAGGAAAGTATGCACCAAAGTCTTAATTTAAAACGTTCTTCAGCTTTCCTAAAACAAGCTGCGGTAATTACATTCGTTGCTTTATCATCTGCTTCGACTTTTGCTTTGCCGTCTGACCGTAATCAACAAATTTCGTTAGTGGCAGACCGTGCAACTTATAATGAAAAAACCGGTTTGACGACTTATACGGGTAATGTCGTGATTGAGCAGGGCACCATGAAGCTTCAGGCCGACTCAATTGTTGCTACGCTAAACTCTAAACGTGAAATTCAAACGATCACTGCTAAAGGTAGACCGTCTAAGTTTCAGCAACAAATAAGTGCTGATAAAGGTATTGCACGCGGTGAAGGACAAACGATTGTTTATAATGCAGATACAGGCATTATTACCTTGTCTGGCGGTGCATATTTATACCAAGATGGTTCAAGTATTCGCGGTAACACCCTGAAATATAGTATGAATAAGGGTGATGTTGAAGCTCAAGGTTCTTCTTCAAACCGTGTACAAATCATTATTCCACCTTCAAGTTCAAAAAGTTTCCCAGGAGCGCGTGACTAATGCAGCAAGCTCTTCAACAACCGCAAACTTTGTGTATTAAACACTTAGCAAAAAACTATAGTAAGCGTTGGGTTGTCAAAGACGTCTCTTTTAGTATGCAAAGTGGACAGATTGTTGGTTTGCTTGGTCCTAACGGTGCTGGAAAAACCACCAGTTTCTATATGGTGGTTGGACTAGTGCGCATGGATAAAGGTGAGATTCATCTTGATGACTTGGATATGTCAGACCTAGCGATGCATGAACGTGCACGTAAGGGTATTGGTTATTTACCTCAAGAAGCTTCTATCTTTAGAAAATTGACGATTGCTGAAAATATTATGTCGATCTTAGAGACGCGTAAGGATTTGAATAAACAGCAACGTCAGCAGCGCCTTACTGAGTTATTAAATGACTTTAAAATTAGTCATATTAAAGATTCATTGGGAATGAGTGTATCTGGTGGTGAACGTCGTCGTGCAGAAATTGCACGTGCTTTGGCCGCAGATCCGAAATTTATGCTTTTGGATGAGCCGTTCGCTGGTGTTGACCCAATTTCAGTAGGTGATATTAAAGATATTATCCAGACCTTAAAGGATCGCGGTATTGGTGTCCTCATTACCGATCACAATGTTCGTGAAACTTTAGCAATTTGTGAACGTGCTTATATTGTAAGTGAAGGCTCGGTAATTGCCGAAGGCACACCACAAGAAATTTTAGACAATGAACAGGTGCGTAAAGTCTATTTAGGTGATGATTTCACAGTTTAATTAAAGACATTAATCTGTTTGGTTAAAAAGAGGTCAAGGCCTCTTTTTTTATTTTTTAGTATTTTATAAATAAAAACAAATACATATATCAATCATTTAATGAAAAAATAATGTGTGATTTATTCCATCAATTATGCTGCTTTAGGTGAAAAACTATGTAGAATGTAGAAGCTTTTAAACGATAACAAACAAGATCAACAAGATAAGCATGATTGGATATAACCAAAGAAGAGTAAGAGGGATATGTAGAAAGCAGGCTTTCCTGAAAGGGCTTATGCTTTTAAGTACACTACATGTACCTGTCGTGATATACGCTGCTAAGCCAAGTGAGCAATACCACACCCTGAAAGAGAACTTGTCACAACTTTTTGTCCCTAAAAGTAGTGATGACTTTAAAGTTGCCAAAATGCACAAGCTTAGTAATTTTAAGCTAGACCGTTCTATTGTGCAGGAATTTCCTACTGTTCAACTTAATGATAATCGAGCTTCATCTTTTTCTAACTTGCCATCTAGAACGATGACATTGCAAGATGCGGTAAAAATTGCCATTCAGCGTAGCCCCGATATTTCACAATCTATTGCAACTTTAGCAGGTCAAAATTCAGGAGTTGACGTTGCTAAAGCCGGTTACTATCCCCAGCTTTCAGGAGGGATTACGACTGGTGATTTAAGCAGTGGAGAACGAGGTCGGCAGTTATTAACCTTAAGTGCTACCCAAATGCTTTATGACTTCGGTAAAGTCAAATCAGGTGTTGATGTTGAAGAAGCGAAAGTTCAGGTTGAACAAGCCAACGTCTTGGTTAGCGTTGATACTCTAGCTTTGGATGGTGCACAGACCATTGTGAATATTCAGCGTTATCTACAGCTTAATAAAATTGCTGAGCAGCAAATCGCCGGTATTCGACGTATTCAGGAAATTGCTAACCTGCGTGCAAACGCTGGTGTCGCGAGTCAAGCCGACCCAATTCAGGCTCAGTCATACTTACAGGCAGCGCAGTCTGCTTTGATTGCTCAGCAATCATTATTACGTCAATACCAACAGCATTTAAGAACCTTATTAGGTGCGGATGTTAGTCATACCGGATGGATTATTTCCGATGATCTCGTGAAGCAATCTGATCTTTATGGTGAACCTGAGTTTAATACTATTCCAAAAATGATTGCCGCGCAGGCAGGTGTTGAGGTTGCAAAAGCTCAAAAACAACAAACCCGTTTAACCCGATATCCGACCTTGGCTGTGAAAGGTTCGGTAAGTCAGGCGATTAATGGTAAAAACCCAAATAACGACAAAGATGACGGTTTATATAGTTCAGTCATGCTTGAAGCAACCAGTCAGTTTTACCAAGGCGGTGCTACCGCTTCACAAGTAAAAATGGCAAGTTATGCCGAAGAAGCTGCAAAAGCCAAAGTGAATTCGGTGTATATGGATGTTCTGGACCAAATTAGAACAAGTCGCGAACAGATTGAAAATAAACAGCGTCAAATGCAGGTTTTGGCAAGTCGCCAAGCAACAACGGTTCGTACACGTGAACTCTATCAAGAGCAATACAAGCTCGGTACGCGTTCATTGGTCGATTTATTAAATGCTGAACAAGCTATTCATAGTGCCAACTCAGAACTCGAATCAGCACGTTATGACATTTATAGCAGCATTGTTCAGTACATTGAAGCAACAGGACGTTCCCGCCAAGCCTATGGCTTAAATAATATTTCAATTCAGGGGTTCGAAGTACAACCATGATGACAAAAATAAATTACCAGCCTTGGCTACAGGCGGTCTTAACTATTGCTAAACATTATCGAATAGAGCCTTCAGAAGAAAGAATTCGTTTACAACTTGATTGGAACCAAAATCAGAATTTAGATAACGTCTTGCAGTTAATGACACGTCAAGTCGGTCTGAATCTTCGTAAGGCACCATTTTCCTTAGACTTACTCAACCCATGGCGTTTACCTGTCATGGTGGAGTTTAATGATGGCCAAGTCGGTGTAATCGATAAGGCCGATACACAAGGAAATGTGAGTATCCAGTTCAGTGGAGATCAGGGCCTTTCGCAAAGTTTATCTTTAGACGCTTTAAAAACTACACTTAAAAATGTCTATATCTTGCGTCCTGAAACGTCTATACCAGATGCACGTATTGACGAATATATCAAACCTTATGAAGCCAACTGGTTCTGGTCAATCGTTTTAAGAGACTGGAAACGCTACGTTGATATTATGTTTGCCTCACTGATTGCCAATGTGTTGGCACTGGCAACCATTATTTTCTCGATGCAAGTGTATGACCGCGTGGTTCCATCCCAGTCAATTCCAACTTTATGGGTTTTGGCGGGTGGTGTACTGATTGCCGCTCTTTTTGAGTTTACCTTACGCGTTTCACGAGTATATTTATCCGATATTATTGGTAAACGTGCTGATTTACGTGTGTCGGATCGTGTATTTGGCCATGCCTTAAGAATTAAAAATAAAGATCGCTCGAAATCTACAGGTAGTTTTATTTCCCAGATTCGTGAACTCGAAGGCGTTCGTGAACTGGTCACCTCAACTACAATTAGTGCGATTGCCGATTTTCCGTTCTTTTTCCTATTCTTAGTAATTTTTGCCATTATTGGTGGAAAACTGTTCTGGGTAATGTTACTTGTTGTGCCGCTTATGATCTTGCCAGGTATTTTGGTACAGAAGAAGCTGGCTCAACTGGCACAAGAAGGCATGAGAGAATCTTCAATTCGTAACGCAATTTTGGTAGAAGCGGTGCAAGGTATTGAAGACATTAAGCTCTTACGTGCTGAATCACGTTTCCAAAACCAATGGAACCATATGAATGAAGTCTCAGCCGACATTGGTATGAGACAGCGTAAAATTGTGGGTACCTTAATGGCGTGGACCCAAATGGTTCAGGGTTTAACTTATGCCATTGTGGTGTTAGTGGGCTGTTTTGCGGTAATGGACGGTGAAATGACCACAGGTGCTTTAGTCGCATGTTCAATTTTATCTTCGCGTATGTTAGGGCCAATTGCCCAGATTACGGGCGTACTAGGTCGTCTACAACAGGCAAAAGTTGCTAAGCAAAGTTTAGATGAACTTATGCAGCGTCCGATTGATCAGGCTGACCGTTCACATCTGGTACACAAAGCTGTTTTAAATGGCGACTATGAATTAAAAAATATCTTGTTCCAATATGGAGAAGAAGATCCGAGACCAAGTCTTGCAATTCGCCATTTAAAAATTCGTGCCGGAGAAAAAATTGCGATTTTGGGTCGTAATGGTGCTGGTAAGTCGACATTGCTTCAACTTTTATCTGGTATGCAGGTTCCAACTCAGGGAGCTGTGCATTTAGATGGACTCGATCTTTCTTTAATCGACCCATCAGATGTGCGCCGAGATATGGGGCTACTCAACCAGAATGCACATTTATTCTACGGAACAATCCGTGAAAACCTGACTTTAGGTGCACCGCTTGCAACAGATGAAGATATTCTTCGTGCATTGGTAGTAACAGGTGCTTTATCTTTTGTTCAAGAGAAAAAAGAAGGCTTGGATTACTTTGTTTTAGAAGGAGGCGTTGGTTTCTCTGGTGGTCAAAAGCAAGCTTTATTGCTGGCGCGTTTATTGATTCGTCAACCGAATATTTTATTGCTTGATGAGCCGACAGCAGCCATTGATGATGTTGCAGAGAAACAATTAATTGATCATCTCAAAGGATGGTTAGCACACCGAACGTTGGTTGTAGCGACCCACCGCCGAGCTGTTCTTGAACTGGTCGATCGAATTATTGTCGTCAATGAAGGCAAAATCGTGATGGATGGACCACGAGATCAGGTACTTAATCAATCTACAGCCCAACAAAAACAAGTGAGCCAAGGGGGCAATTCATGAGCGAACAACAACAAGAACTTACCCGTTCAATGAATGTATCTTATAGTGAACCACCATTACCGCGTGCCAGTTTAGTCATCTGGATCGTGGGCATTGGTTTAGTGATTTTCTTTATCTGGGCATGGTTTTTTAAGCTTGAAGAAGTTTCAACCGGTACAGGTAAGGTTATCCCATCATCTAAAGAACAGGTCATCCAGTCTTTAGAGGGCGGTATTTTAACTAAGCTAAATGTACAAGAAGGCGATATTGTCCAAAAAGGGCAAATTCTTGCTCAGCTTGACCCAACCCGTTTTGCTTCAAATGTGGGTGAGTCGAGATCTTTATTAATTGCAGCTCAAGCCACAGCAGCACGTTTACGTGCGGAAGTGAACGGTACACCATTGGTTTTCCCTGAAATAGTTGCACAAGATCCGAAGCTTGTTCATGAAGAGACTGCTTTGTATGAATCACGCAGAGCCGATCTTGAACAAACGCTTTCAGGATTAAGACAGGCTTTACAACTGGTTCAGCAAGAATTGGCCATGACAGAGCCTTTGGTTGCTAAAGGTGCTGCTAGTGAGGTTGAGGTTTTACGCTTACGCCGTGAAGCAAATGATTTGCAAAACAAGATGAACGATGCACGTAACCAATACTACGTTAAAGCACGTGAAGAGTTATCTAAAGCAAATACTGACACGCAAACTCAACAACAGGTGGTCATGGGCCGTAACGACAGTTTACAACGTGCCGTATTTAAAGCCCCTGTGCGCGGTGTGGTAAAAGAAATTACAGTGACAACGCATGGCGGTGTGATTCCACAAAACGGTAAGTTAATGACCATCGTTCCAATTGATGAACAGTTATTAATTGAAGCCCGTATTTTGCCTCGTGACATTGCGTTCATTCGTCCGGGACAAGAAGCTTTGGTTAAGATCACGGCCTATGACTACTCAATTTATGGTGGTTTAAAAGGTAAGGTTACGGTTATTTCTCCAGATACCATTCGCGATGAAGTGAAACAGGATCAATTCTATTATCGTGTTTATATCCGAACTGATTCCGACAAGCTTTACAATAAAGAAGGTAAAGCATTCGGTATTACACCGGGTATGGTGGCAACTGTAGATATTCGTACGGGTGAGAAGACTGTACTGGATTACTTACTTAAACCATTTAATAAAGCCAAAGAAGCATTAAGAGAAAGATAAGAAAAAAAGCCCCGAAATTCGGGGCTTTTTTATAGGTTTGCTTCTATTAAATTCACGTTATAATTTGATTTTTATTATGCTTTATTTCATTTATGGCTTTTACGATTGCATCACCCGTTACTTTTGAAGAAGAAATTAAAAAAAGTAGATTTCAGGCGATTGCTGCGCCAGTAGAAAATGAACAGCAAGTGAAAGAGTTTTTAGAATTAAATAAAGATATTTCGACCACACATCAATGTTGGGCATGGAAAATTGGGCATAACGTTCGCTTTAATGATGATGGGGAACCATCTGGTACAGCGGGACGTCCAATTCTGGCAACTATTGAAGGAAATGACCTGACTAATATTATTGTCATGGTGAATCGCTGGTATGGCGGTATAAAACTGGGAACTGGTGGCCTTGTTCGGGCGTATGGTGGTTGTGCCGGACAATCTTTATTGTTAGCTGAACGTATTGAACTGATTGCCAAGAAAACGATTCATTTTTCTTGTCATTTTAATGAATGGGCCATCTTTCAGTATGAGCTGACACAGCAGCAAATTGAATATCAGGAAAGTTATACTGCAACAGGTGTCGATATTGAAGCGAGGCTACAGGTTCACCAAATTGAACCACTCGCTCTAAAACTGCGAGATGTAACTCGTGGTCGCGAAGAATTAAAAGTTGAGGAGGAATTGACTGATGACTGATTCTTTACTCAAGTACCGCGAGCAGCATAAACACCGTTTAAATTATATGCCATGGCTATATTGGACATTGAAACCCAAACACCGTGTTTGGGCGGAAGAATGGCAAAAAGAATATCAGGCTTATTTAATGGATATGGAAACGGTCGAGATCGGGGAGAACTGTTTTATTTCACCGTTAGCCCATATTTTTGCCGAGCCGGGACGGAAAATTAAGATTGGTGATAATTGTTTTATTGCGGCAGATTGTAGTTTGCATGGACCGCTTGAGATTGGTAATGAGGTTGCAATTAACCACCACTGTATTTTAGATGGTGGTCGAGCAGGCATAAAACTACATGATCAAGTTCGTATTGCTGCTTATTGTCATCTCTATGCATTTGATCATGGCATGCAACTCGACCGTCCACTTTACCAACAGCCTGTTCGCTCACAGGGTATCGAAATTGAAAAAGATGTTTGGTTAGGTGCACATGTGGGGATTAAAGACGGGATTAAAATTGGAAAACATGCTGTAGTTGGCATGAATAGTATGGTGACAAAAGATGTGGAGCCGTACCATATTGTGGGAGGAAACCCAGCAAAATTTATCCGTTTAAGAGAATAATGCAGTCTCAAGAATGTAATAAAATGTTTGATCTTTAAACAAAAAAGTGGATTTTAATACATAAACCTTAACATACGGATTTTTATCTATGTTAAGTTAAAGCTAAGTTATAGAAAAATCTCCAAGGCAAATAGACCTGAAGAAGAGAGGCAAAAATGAACCGTGTTATTGCGTGTATTGACTCATCACCTTGTATTAATGCTATTGCAGATGCAGCGGCTTGGGTTGCGAAAGCAACTGGACGAGAGCTTGTATTATTACAAATTCTAGATTACTACCCGGCAAGTTATCACCTTGGTGAAATTAGTGGCGTAATCGGCTTTGAAAGCAATGCAATGTTGCTTAAAGAGTTAGCTGAATTAGAGCAAAAACAAAGTGAACTCGCTTTAGATTACAGCAATAATTTACTCAGACATATTTCTGACTTAATTAAAGAAAAACACGGAATTACTTGCTCAAAAATTCAGGAAAAAGGGGATTTTCTAGAGCAAAGTTTTAATCTCTTACACGAAAACGATATCGTGATTTTAGGTCGCGTAGGCGAAAGAGCTGCCGAAAAACATAAACCGATTGGCAGCAATGTTGAAAACTTTATCCGCGGTGCAAATTGTACGGTTTTGACCATTGGTGAAAACTTCAAAGTACCGACACGTTTTATTTTCGCTTATGAATACTCTCCGACATGTCAAAAAATGATGCGCCGTATTGCGCAAAGTGATCTATTACGGACTTTACAATGCCATTTAGTTTATGTCGGTGACCATCCTGAAATATTGAATGAACCAGAGCATTACTTGAAACAAGCGGGGCTAGATGTAGTGACCGTTTATAGATACGGTGATGTGGCGCAAAATATTCTAGAGTACCAACAAGAACACGGCATTCAAATTATTGTGCTCGGCGCATTTAGCCATAGCAAAATACATCAGTTCTTCTTGGGAAGTATTGCAACCACGATTTTCCGTAACGCGACTGTACCATTACTTGTGGCTAAATGATGAGATTTGCATATAGTTATCCGCAAATCTTGTGGATAACTATATGGAAAAGCAGGGGTAATAAAAGTAATTTATTGATTATAAATAATAAAATGAAAAAGATGATTTTTTAACCATTATTTCACAATTGCAATTGCAAAACCATCATGACCTTTTGAGCCAACCGTTTGTAAAGCTGTGCAAGACAAAATTTGCGGATGATTTTCTAGGGCTTTAAAGGTTTCACGAATGCCTTCAATACTTGGTTTTTTGTTTTCAGGATTCAAAATATCACCGGCACGAATGACATTATCTAGCACAATAATAGTGCCAGATTTTGAAAATTTGAGACTGAGTTCTAAATATTCCGGATAGCCCTGTTTATCGGCATCGATAAAGATAAAATCAAAAGGCTCAATCGATTGAGGGTCAATTGCGGAAAGTACATCGGCAGCACGGCCTAATTTAAGCTCAACTTTTACAGGCAGGTTGGCATGATCGATATTCTTTTGAGCCATTTCTGCATGAGTATCACGACCTTCAATGGTAAGCAAATAGCCATCTTCAGGCAATGCACGTCCTAACCAGATTGTACTGTAGGCAGCAAAGGTCCCAATTTCTAAAACACGCTTGCACTTATTCATCTGAATGAGCATTTGCAAGAACATTCCTTGATTTGGAGCAACTGCAAGATGATTTGAAAAGCCGTGTTCGTCGGTATTTTTTAATGCAAAGTCGAGTCGAGGATCTTCGGGAATTAAATGTGAATCGATATATTCGTCAATGTCTGTCCACATCTGCTGCATAGTCAAATTTACCTGTATGTTGATAGGCGTATTTTAAACGTTTATGACTAGAGTGCAAAAATCTTCGATTCAAGAAATTTTGGTTGACTATAGAATGAGCAAATCCCCTTAAACTGAAGCGCATAAGGGGATTTATATTTTAGAAATTACACATTGACGTATTACGGGTTAGGTCAGGTCCCCAAGTACGATAGCCTTGAGTATCAATATGGATTTGTCCTGAACTATATAATCCAATACCTAAATTTAAACTTTGGCCGTGCTGAGCCCAGAACTGACACAATTTAAACTTCGTATTTTCAATAAAAGCGTAGTCTTGTGGCTGTGGAACTTCTGGTCCAATACGGAAATCGATGGCAGAGTTAAATAAATGCTTAGAAGAACTTGCGCCGCCTGCACATTCATTTAAAGGTAAGTCTCGGTAAACTGAAGTTACCTCAAAGTCGGTTAAAACTTTTGCGGCAATAAGATATTTAAAGACACGTAAGGTCGATAAAGAATTATTCCAAAGTTCACGGTTAGGTACCGCATATTCTGAACGGCCACACTTCTGCCAATCACGAGCGGATCTTAATAATTCAAAACTTGGTACGATACCTGCCACATCATGACGCGCCAGGAATTTTTCATATTCGCGTACACGTTCATAATGATCGCCTGTATTTAACCAAGCGCGATAGGAAGCAGGTTCAACTTTAGGTGGAATTGGACGTTCGATAATAACGCGCTCTTGAGGAATAAAGATGCGCTTACCGCTTGGAGAGGTTTTGCCTGTTGTTGTGTGTTGAGGAGAGCTGGCGCAACCCACCATAATCGCAGGGATTATGCATAGGGGCAGCATGCTCTGCAAAAACTTCCGCATAAGAAAAATCAAAAGCTTATAAATATTGCGCCTATTTTAATGCAAAACAGTGCACAAATTACGAGGAATTTGCAATGAAATGTTTGAATAGGGTATAAAAAAGATCAGCGGTTGCTGATCTTTTTGAAATTATTTTTCTAGATACTGTAACTTATCTGGTTTGCCGTTCCATTCTTCGCGGTCAGCAGGTTGTTCACCAATTTGAGTAATGTTAGGCCACTTTTGAGAAAGTTCAGCATTTAATTCAATAAATACTTCTTGACCTTCTGGTAGCTCATCTTCAGAGAAAATTGCATTTGCAGGGCATTCTGGTTCACACAATGCACAGTCAATACATTCATCCGGATTAATCACTAGGAAATTCGGACCTTCGTAAAAACAGTCTACAGGACAAACTTCTACGCAATCTTGGTATTTACATTTAATACAATTTTCAGTGACAACAAAGGTCATGGCGACAGCTACCTAAAAAATATGGTTTCATTTCGAATAGCTTATTTTAGGCAAAAAAGGGGTAAACAAACAATTGCTTTTATTGATATTGTTTATTTATACATATGAAGATAAGTTAATACATTGATATTCAAAAGAATGTTTCAGCTTAAATAAGAGCTAAATTATAAAATCAGGATAATAATAAGTTTTATAAAACAATAGTTTAAATAATTTTTTTGTCATGAGTTTTAATGTCATTTGGGTCAAGGTATCTGTTTAGGCAGACACCTCAACTACAACATTTACTTGTAAATTTTGCCTCTATGCTGAATTGATATACAAAAAAATCGTCAAGTAATGAGCTTAAAGTGTACAAAGTAAATGGATGTCTTCTGGTTCAAGTTCCCATAATTGCCGATCTGGGTGCTTTAATACGACCGCGCCATGCTTTATATAGAAATCTACTGTACGCTTACTTGGAGTGGCTGAAATATAAAGTTGATTGGCTTCCAATTGCTTGGCCGATTCTTTTGCCGCTTGCATCAGCTTTGCACCAATACCTTTGCCTTGTTGATCGGCATCGACGTAAAAATATTGCAGTAATTTTGCATTGGGATAATCAGTAATAGTCTGATTCGAGACTACACTAATGCCAGCCAACTGTTCAGACGCATCAAAAGCACCGATAAATAAAGCCCCTTGTTCATAGAGTTCTTTTAATTTGGGCGGATCATTTTCTAAATGATAAGCATCCCAATGTTTAACATCATAAAAACAATCTGTTAATTCTAAGTGTTCTTGCTTTTGTAAGTAGAGTTGGGTAATCAGTTCACGACGATTAATCTGTTGCCAAATTAAATCGATCTCTGTGTATTGTAGTGGCCTTAAGAAAATAGAAATTTTATTCTCCTTAAAGTAAGAGCAAACATGCCTATACACATGTTTGCTCAATGAGTGATTATGAATTAAGCGCTGCTTTTAGCTCATAAAGCTGTTCAAGTGCCTGACGAGGAGTCAGGTTGTCTACTTCGATTTGCTTAAGTAAATCGAGGGCAGGTGAAGAGACTTCGACTTCTATCACTTTCTCTATGACTTGAGTGCTTGGGGTAACTTCTGAATCTAAAGTTGCAAACAAATCACTTTGAACACTAGTTTGTAAATGCTGCTGTTGTTGCTTCTCTAAAATACGTAAACGCTTCTGAGCTTCTTTAATCACATTAGCTGGAATACCGGCTAATTTTGCAACTTGTAAACCATGACTTTGGCTTGCTGGTCCTTGTTGGACTTTATGCAATAAAATGAGATTACCGTTTAACTCTTGAGCAGTGACATGGTAGTTATCAATACCAGGTTCGCTACCCAACTCTGTTAATTCGAAATAGTGGGTCGCAAACAAGCAAAGACATTTAACGCGTTTGGTTAAATCAACCACACAAGCCCAAGCTAAAGAAAGACCATCGTAGGTACTGGTTCCGCGACCAACTTCATCCATTAACACAAGCGATTGATTCGTCGCATGGTGCAAGATTTGTGAAGTTTCAGTCATCTCAACCATAAAGGTCGATTTGCCTGTCGATAAGTCGTCGGCTGAACCAATACGGGTAAAAATACGGTCGATTGGGCCAAGTTTGGCAGCTCGTGCCGGAACGTAACTACCGCAGTAAGCAAGCAAACTAATTAATGCTGTTTGGCGCATAAAGGTAGACTTACCGCCCATGTTTGGACCGGTAATAATTGCCATACGGTGCTGCACATCAAGGAAAGTATCATTTGGTGTAAATGGTGCTTTACTTAACGCTTCAACTACAGGATGGCGGCCACCTTGAATCTTAATACCTGTTTCTGGAGTAAATTCAGGGCGTGCCCAATTATTTAAACGCGCTTGATGAGCAAAGTTTGCAATTACATCAATTTGCGCGATTGCTGAGCTCATCATTTGTAGGTGAGCAATATTTTCACGAAGGTTTTCAAGTAAAGCTTCAAATAATGCTTTTTCACGAGCTAATGCACGCGACTCACTGGATAAAACTTTATCTTCAAAACTTTTTAGTTCAGGGGTAATGTAGCGCTCGGCATTCTTTAATGTCTGACGGCGGATATAGTCGGCCGGGGCTTGCTCGGCTTGAGCGCGAGTCAGCTCAATGTAGTAACCACTCACACGGTTATAACCGATTTTTAAGGTGCTAATACCAGTACGTTCACGCTCTTTTATTTCTAAATCAATGAGGAATTGACCTGCATGATCACGAATTTGGCGTAATTCATCAAGTTCAGCATCATAGCCTTCTGCAATTACATTGCCATCACGAAGTAATACAGGCGGATTTTCAACAATCGCAGCCATTAAATGTTGATGAAGCGCTTTAAAGTCACCCAATTCCTGATCGAGCTGTCCTAATAACTTAGATTTCTTTGCTTGTACAACAGGTGCTAAAGCATTTCGTAAAAATGGAATTTGCGCGCAAGCATGACGAAGTTGCACTAAATCACGTGGTCGCGCACTACCCAGCGCCACACGACTAAGAACACGTTCAATATCACCAATTTCTTTAAGTACCAGACGAACAGGGCTTTCATGGTAGCCTTGAATCAATTGCTCAATCGCATCTAAACGTGCATCAAGTAATGCTGTATCACGGACAGGCTGCATGAGTATTCGGCTAAGTAAACGTCCACCCATTGCAGTTTGGCAATCATTCACAAGTTGAAATAAAGAAGTTCCGTGCTCAAACAAAGGTTCAATAATTTCCAAGTTACGGCGCGTGATTGGG
Source organism: Acinetobacter sp. 148 (assembly GCF_031196675.1). Taxonomy (NCBI): domain Bacteria; kingdom Pseudomonadati; phylum Pseudomonadota; class Gammaproteobacteria; order Moraxellales; family Moraxellaceae; genus Acinetobacter; species Acinetobacter sp. 148. The sequence continues at coordinate 224,684 of NZ_JAVIMT010000041.1, forward strand.
TCGAGCGCAATAAAATCAGTACTTTGTTCTAAAAGAATTGAACGGATATGAGGTAACGCCGTTTTTTGAGTTTCTTTGGCATAGTGAATAAGTGCTGCCGCGGCGGCTTTAGCCAAAGGTAACGGGTCTAGTCCGAAACCAGAGAGTGTTGATACAGAGAACTGGTCACATAAGGTTTTTTGCGCATTGTTTAAATTAAAATCGACATTTGGGCGCTTGGTTACAGGGCAATCTAAATGTTTTTTAATTTGTTCGATAATATTCGGGTCAACCAGATCTTCATCAATCAAAATTTCACTTGGCATGAGGCGAGCCAGTTCAATTGGAAGTTGTTCCGGTTTGTAGTCTTGTTGTTGAACTTTAAAAATACCCGCACTTAAGTCGAGTAAAGCAAAACCGATCTGGTTTTGATGGATACATAGCGCAACAAGGTTAGAGGACTGATAACTTGTAAGTAGTGCGTCGTCAGTTAAAGTACCCGGTGTAAGAATACGAACAACTTTGCGTTCAACCGGGCCTTTGCCAGTAACTTCGCCGACTTGCTCACAAATAGCTACAGTTCGGCCGGCTTTTACTAAACGCGCCAAATAACCTTCGGCTGAATGGTAGGGAACACCTGCCATTGGAATAGGGTTGCCATTTGCTTTACCCCGATGGGTTAAGGTAATACCTAAAAGTTTGGCTGCTAAATGCGCGTCTTCAAAGAACAGTTCATAAAAGTCGCCCATACGATAAAACAGCAACGCATGTTGATAGTCTTTTTTGACTTTGAGATATTGCTGCATCATTGGAGTGTGGTTGGAGAGATCAGCCATGATTTCAGCGCTATTCATGCGTAATAAACCCTTAAAAAAACGAAAAATCTACTTTTGGTTTATTAACCAATTTCAAGTCTTTAAAAATGAATGTAATTCAAGAAAAGTACAACAACTGGATGAACTTTAGAATCAGCATCCCTAGTATAAAGTGACTTCAGACCATTCCAGTGGTGCAATGGTAACAAATTTGAGTTAACGAAAAAAAGTGATCAAGCATTGAAATAGAGGTTGAATGTAGCAAGACATAAAAATAGAACAATTGGGTCTTTTAAGCCAAGGATTGAAAAACTTAAATATTCAACTCAAAGCTTACTTTTACGCGATCTAAAACAATGAGTGTTCTATAAGTTTTTACATCCTCATTATCAGCGAAATGTTTTCTAACTAAACTTTCAAAATGAGATAAGTTATTGCTCAGCATGATAATTATAAATGAGACTCCTCCATTCACGAAGTAGCACTGTTGAATTTCTTCAACAGAAGCAAAGTATAGCTTCGCTCTGTCCATAACTACTGAACGATCTTCGCTAAGGCGGACCTCAATAATGGAAGTAATTTTTTCACCAAATTTGAGGGGATTTAAGATAGCGCAATTTTTTAAAATAATTTCTTTTTCTTCCATCCGAGTTATACGCCTTTGTACAGATGCAGCGGATAGACCGATTTTTTCAGAAATTTCTCGATGGGAAGTTTTATTGTCTTTTTGCAGTATTCTTAAGATCGCATAATCAAAATTATCTAAAGAAATCTCTGACATGAGTAAATCTCTCATTAAATATTAAATATAGAGTTATTTAATCGTTTTACCGTGAAAAATAGAAGAAATATATTGATTATAGAGAATTAAAATTTCAATCATTCCCCCCAATAGTAAAGATGATGATTGAGACAAACTCCAAACAAGGTATGGCATTTGCAGCCGCATTTTTATCTTTAGTTTCTGTACAGATCGGCGCAGCAATAGCAAAAGTCCTTTTTCCGATTCTTACTGCTGAAGGAGTCACCTTAACTCGACTTGCCTTATCGGCCTGTTTCTTATGGATAGTCTTTAAACCATGGCGACAGTGGAATAAACAGACCAATTGGAAAAATCTAATTATTTATGGATCAATCCTCACTTTAATGAATACTTTGGTTTATAAAGCATTTTCTTACATGTCTGTTGGGATTGCGATTTCCATCGAAGTGTTAGGACCACTTACGGTTGCTATTTTAATGTCTAAAAATAAATTAGATTATTTTTGGGGTGGATTATCTATTATTGGTTTGCTTCTTCTACCTATGGGCAATGCCAATAATAACTTTAGTTTTATTGGCATGACGTATGCTTTATTAGCTGCAGTGGGTTGGGGACTGTATGTGATTTATGGCTCAAAAGTTGCACAAGGTGGTGGTAGCTCTGTTGCGACCGGAATGTTTATAGCGGCTTTACTTGCAACGCCTTTAGGTGCATCTCACATTATCCATATTTTTGATAGTTATAAGATTCTTTTTACATGTTTACTTATGGCGATGCTAGCAAGTGCTATTCCATTTATATTAGATATGATTGCCATGAAAAAACTGCATCCTCGAGTTTTTGGGATTTTACTAAGTGCGTCACCCGCAGTCAGCGCTTTGGCTGGATGGCTGATTTTAGATGAACGATTAAATAGTTTTCAGGTTCTAGGCATAACAATTATTATGGCATCGTGTGCAGGTTGCTCTTATTTCTCTTATAAACGCAATAAGGTATAAGCTGAGACTACTATATTATTAAAAAATAAATATTTCTGGTAAACATGAGATAGCCCGATCAAAAAATATGAGATGGGTATCTCATGGGTTCTTTAGCTTTTAGCTCCAACCTCAGAACAACAAAGCTCACAACTTGGTCATTAGCAGCATAATTAAGCACACATGTGCATTATTTTAAATGGTCCTATTGATGAATCTAAATAATAAAAATATTTAACGCAAAAATTGTAATTCACTAATTTTTCTGCACTTAAAGGCTGTACCTGAGAGTCATAGGCATGTATCGTTAAGTCATGATACTTTAAAATTATAGAGTGTTTAAAAAGCAGTATCGTTCAAGTGACCTAATCGGGCTATACCATTAAGGTGGTTAAAACTTGATCTCAAAATAATAAGTACAAATCACAATGGGAGAAATGATTACGTTTTATTGGTAAATATTGAAATGGAGTATCAATGACCAAGCTGGCTGGGGTCCTTTAAAGAAATATTTACGGTTGGTTTATTTATGATAACTTCGTCTTACTTTAAAAAACACAAGAAACATTATCGCTCCCTAAAGGACCAACAGCTTACAATCGCAGCCAAAGCAAATATCTTTATTTGTATTATTTTTTGCTTATTTTGGACTATATATTTTGCATTTGCCCAAATGTGGGTGATTGTTTATATGGATATCTGTTTCACACTAATTTCCATATTTAGCTTTTTTCTTATTTATATAAACCGTATTTCGGCAGGGATACTTTTATCACAAGCGGTTCTGCTGGTGTTTCCAGTGGTTTTTTGCTTATTTTTCGATGTTGCTACGCCTGATCGCCCTCGAGTGGCCCATTTGTTTTTACCTGCCGGAGCGATATTGGGGTATTTGAATTACCGTAGGGAGCCAAGCTTCTTACAAATTGTTTTAATTTTACTGTCGATTGGCTGCTTTATATTTTTTAGTGGTAGCTCTTTTACTCTCGATAATGCCATACCTTTATCAGAAGATATTCGTGATCATGGTGGGTGGATAGCCACTTGTGTCGCTACTCTTATGATTTGTATTTCAATTTATACCATGCAACTAGAGATACAAATAGAAAGCAGTATGGAGCACAATCTACGTTTGGCACTCACTAAGCAACAATTTGAGCTTTTTTATCAGCCCCAAGTTAATTCGTCAGAAAAACTGATTGGTGCGGAAGCCTTGTTAAGATGGCATCATCCGGTTTTAGGGTATATTCCAACAAAAGAGTTTATTCCGGCAGCGGCAACTTTTGGGTTAATGCCAGAGATCGGCGAGTGGGTATTGGACCAAGCCTGCCAAGTTTTACAGGACTGGAGTAAAAAAGAAGAGACCAAAGATCTTACGCTTTCAATCAATATTAGTGCTGATCATTTTATGCAATCTAACTTTGAGCACACGGTGATTGGTCTGGTTCAGCGGTATGACTTCAATCCATCTCGGCTCATATTAGAAATTACTGAAAATATTGCTTTAAATAATTGTGCGAGCATGATCGAAAAAATGCACTTCTTATCTAAGCATGGTATTCAGCTTTCACTTGATGACTTTGGTACAGGGTATTCATCCTTAAGCTATTTACAAAAAATGCCAATTAAACAAATTAAAATTGATCGCAGCTTTGTACAGGCAGCTTTAGATGATAAACGCAGCAATAAATTAGTGACGGGTATTATTAAAATTGGCCTAGATTTAAACCTTCGCGTGTTGGTAGAAGGAATAGAAACGGCTGAACAGTTTAGTGCTTTTAAAAGTAATGGTTGTACCGAGTTTCAGGGCTATTTATGGGGCTGCCCAATGTCTTTAAATGAGTTTATCAAGCAATTGTCCATCAAGACCGATAAAGAATAAATCTGAGCACTCACCAGTACTGTTTAGCAGTAGTTTGCTAGATTGAGTCTAATATTAAGACACACTTTACAAACGTATGTAGAGTGCGAGTGTGTTAGGATGAATTTCTATACCTCTAGATATTTACAATATGACGAAACCTGAAGCGCAGTATCAATCAGGGCAATTTCAATTTTCCTTTCTATCATTAAAATATTGGGGTATCTGGTTCACAGCTTTTATTCTAATGTTTCTTGCGTACTTGCCTTGGGCAATCCAGTGGCGCTTAGCAAAACTATTTTCAAAAATTGCTTGGACACTATTGGGTTCTAGAAGGAAAACGACTTTAAGAAATTTAGGTGCGTGTTTTCCGGAAAAAACACCTGAGCAAATTGAGGCCAAGGCTAAGTCGGTTTTTACCGATACGATGATTGGTATATTTGAAGCCTTAAATGCTTGGTATTGTCCTGCATGGTTTAAAAAAAGAGTTCATATAGAAGGCTTGGAACATCTAAATGACAATCGGGATCGGGGCATTCTGCTGTTAGGCACGCATAGCACATTACTCGATGCCGGAGGTGCTGCATGTACGTTATTTTTTGATATGGATGTGGTGTATAGACCTCAAAATAATCCTTTCATGGATTTCCTCATTCATCGTAGTCGCGCTAGGGTTTATAAAAACCAAATTGCAAAAGACAACATGCGTAGCTTAATTGAAAAACTCAAAAATGGTCATGCAATCTGGTATAGCCCTGATCAAGACTTTGGTTTAAAGCAAGGTGTCATGGCTTCATTCTTTGGAATACAAGCAGCCACAGTCACGGCACATCGAAGACTCATGGATATTTCAAACGCTGTTGCAATACCATTATATTTTTACAGAAGCGGGGATATTCGAGATCCTCAATATAACGTACTAGTAGAACCTAAACTTGAAAATTTTCCTAGCGAATGCGAAGTGAATGATGCTGAACGCGTCAATAAAATTATTGAAAACCAGATTCGGATCGCCCCAACACAATACATGTGGTTTCATAGAAGGTTTAAAACTCGTCCTGCTGGTGAAGCGAAGTTTTACTGATTTTGTTATGCCTTTTTATACAGTCAACTGAGAGATTTAAAGGCCTTTAAACCGAGACTTTATAAATCCCAAATGAACAATAATTTTTAATTATTTATCCTTAGTTTTTAATGATCTAATTTAAAACAAATGTCATTTTGTGTGCTTGACTGTATGGGGCTTGGCTACTAACCTTCGTAGCGGTAGGACGGAGGTGGGACGCCTTGTGCGTGCCGGTTTCTAGATGACTGGTCTGTCAACCCGCCTTCGTTCTACCACCATCATTTGATAGTGATTTGGTAGAACCGCAGATTTTAGTATCTAAACTAGCTTGTGACGTTGTGGAAGTTAAGAAATACGCGTCATTTGAGTATGAACAAGTTAGATATCTTCAGAATGCTGTCACGAATATTAAACAAAACCAAATTGTTAAGGTCTTTACTATTATTACTGCTGTGTTTTTATCACTAACATTGGTAGGTACATTTTATGGGATGGACTTTGATGTAATGCCTGAATTATCTTGGGAGCACGGTTTTTTATATTGTATGATACTTACTTTAGCAGTAGCGATAATACCTTTAGCATATATTAAATACAAAGGTTGGTTACGTTATTCTATATCCAGAATGTGCTCTTTCCGAATATAAAAGGGCATAATAAAAGTATTTTAAAAAGATAAGCGTATATTTCCTTCTATTAATTCTTTTCATTTTTTTTTGATTTCATTTAAAACATAAAGTAAAGTTTGCTCGCAAGATATTAAATAAAATGCATGGCTTTTTATAAATATTATAAAAAGCTTTTGATGAGTTTTATAAAGCTAAACATATGATTCCAAATTGTAAAATATAGATATGGCCTCTAAAAACTTTCTTTCTACGCTGCCACGGAAAATTAAAGAGAACAAAGGGAGTATAGCTATATGTTTTATTCTTTTTATTATTCCTTTATTTGTATTTCCTACTTATCCTAAAAACGAATGGCAGTACGAAATATATCAATACATTACACAAATTATGCATGTGACTATTGGTACGAAAGGGCCATTACCGTTTTTTACGATTCTTTACAGCCTTTATATAACCATAGTCATGTTCATTGTTGGTTGTGTTATATGTTATTTTTTTATTAGAAAATATGGAATTAATAACGCTTATCAAGAGGAAATCTATAAATTATTTTTCAAAGCCGAATTTGAATCTTCAAAAAAATACCGTTGGTTAGAAAAGCCTCTAATTAAAAAGACTTTAGTCTCAAGTACCTTTGCTGGGTGTTTTGTCATGGGAATTATTCACTTTATTGAGGATGATATTACTCAGCAAAGACCTAGACGTAGAGGTGGACTTATAGCATTTAGTTATAATTACAGAGTCGGGGTGATGTTTTGGGAAATAGTAACAACTGTCTTTAGCATTTTCCCGATTTTTTATTTTGGCTTGTTATTCTTATATATCATTAATTATTTTTTTCGCGGGTTAGGTACAGGTAAAGTGGTTGTTTTAGAAAAAACTTCAAACCCAAAATTCAGATCTTCTAATAAATAATTATAAGTAATTTTCAAGTGAAAAGGATTTTTATATAAATCACAAATGAACAATAAATTTTAATTATTTATCCTTACTTTTTAATGATCTATTTTAAAACAAATGTCATTTTGTGTGCTTGACTGTAATAGGGCAGAGCACTATCCTTTGCCTGCTGGCCACATTGCCAGTCGGTTTTAGCAGGCCGTATTTACCCAAAGCACACGAAAAAGTCTCTCTTTTTTGTGGGCATCCCTACGTGCCCCCTCTGCGGCGGAA
>NZ_JAVIMT010000042.1:0-1237 GCF_031196675.1 Acinetobacter sp. 148
TGATCCTAGACAGTATCGTGGACAACAAATCCCTCTAAATTCTTAAAATATTTCTTCTCAAAGGCTTCAGGGCTTAACCAGCCATTTGCAGAATGTCTTCTGACCCGATTGTAATAAATCTCAATATAGTCAAACAAGACAGCATTCGCTTCTTTTCGAGTGGCAAACACACTGCCATGGACCACATGACCTTTCAATGTATGAAAGAAGCTTTCAGTCACTGCATTATCCCAACAGTTTCCACGTCTAGACATACTCTGAGTACAATCATTTGTCAGTAACAGCGCTCTAAAATCACGACTACAGTACTGTGAACCTTGGTCCGAATGAACCATAACACCAGTTGGATAACCCTGACGAGCCATTGCATAGTTAAACGTATCACACACCAACTGGCGGTCTATTCGATGGCTGGTTTGCCACCCCACGATACGACGACTAAATAGATCCAGCATCACACATAAATACAGCCAACCTTGCTTGGTACGGATATAGGTAATATCCGTTGTCCAAACCTTGTTAGGCTGAATGACTGTAAATTGACGCTCTAACAGATTGGGTGCTGTAGGCAAACGATGGTTTGAATCAGTCGTATGCTTGTATTTACGCGCAATCCTGCTGCGTAAACCCAGATTTTTCAGCATTCTTCCAACAGTGCGTTCACTCATGCTGTAACCTAAATCATGCATGTCATGTACCAATGAAGGTGCACCCAATCGTGCATGATGCTGCCAATATACGGCTTTTAAATCATTATATTTCTCTACCGTATTGGCCTGACGTTTTCGCCAGGCATAATAGCCTGAAGTGCTGACACCTAGGTATTTACAGGCAGAAGATACCGTGACTTCATTCATATCTAGATCTTGAATTACCGTGTACTTTTCTTGGCATGATCTGTTAGAAAGTACACATGCGCTTTTTTTAAGATGTCATTGGCTTCCTTGAGCTGTTTGACTTCTTTCTCTAATTCCAAGATCCGCTGTTGTTCTGGTGAAAGTTGACGTTTGCTTGAACCCACTGGATTGGTTTCACGAATCCATTTGTCTAAAGTTGAATAACCCACACCTAATTTCTGGGCGATTGCAGCTATAGGCTCGTGTGAGTTTGAAAGTGCATAATCAATTGCTTGCTGTTTAAATTCAGCACTAAAACGTTTGGCCATTTCTTGGATCTCCAAAGTTAACGTTACGTTATCTTTAGAGGGAAGTACTGTCCATTATTTTGGCTAGGATCA
>NZ_JAVIMT010000043.1:0-201 GCF_031196675.1 Acinetobacter sp. 148
TAACATTGCCCAACATACATAATGCTTTACGAATCTTGGGGAATTATTTTTATCCCACTTGGCTTGTTGTAGAATTTTTTCTTGATCTTCAAAAGTAATACGCTGGCTTCGGCTCTTCCCCTTTTTGGCAAGTCCTGTCATTTCTTTGTTGAGAACTTCACGTACTTTTACATTTTGGACAAGGTTTTCACCCAACTGCTG
>NZ_JAVIMT010000044.1:0-1168 GCF_031196675.1 Acinetobacter sp. 148
TACCCATTTTTTATTGTGCCTGTCAGGTTAAATTTGAGCTAAATTCTTCTCAGCCCAAATCCGTTTTCCATCAAGTAAAGTTTCAAGTGGTGTACGACCACAGCACATTTTTCCTTGATGAGTCCGTTCAGTATTATAGAATTTCAGCCAATCGTCTAGATCAACTTGTAATTCTTCCAATGAGCTATAAAGCTTCTTCCTAAACGTAATTTGATAGAACTCCTGCAAAATCGTCTTATGGAAACGCTCACAGATACCATTTGTTTGCGGGGAAGCTGCTTTTGTCTTCGTGTGATCAATATCATTAACTGCCAGATACAACTCATAGTCATGTTGTTCTACCTTACCGCAATACTCAGTACCTCTGTCTGTGAGGATGCGAAGCATTGGTAAGTCCTGAGATTGATAGAATGGCAACACACGATCATTGAGTAAATCAGCCGCTGTAATCGGTGTTTTTGTTGTATAGAGCTTGCAATGAACGACCTTGCTATAAGTGTCGATGAATGTTTGTTGATAGATTCGTCCAACACCTTTGAGATTCCCGACATAAAAGGTGTCTTGCGCGCCTAAATAGCCTGGATGAGCTGTTTCGATTTCACCACAAGCAACGTCATCCTCATGATTACGTTCAAGTGCCGCAATCTGCTGATCATTTAATTCAATACCATCCTGTGCCACTTTAGCCTCAAGTGCTTTTAAACGCTTCTTAAAGTTTTCTAAATCATGACGAAGCCATATAGAGCGAACCCCACTCCCTGAAACGAATACACCCTTCTTGCGTAATTCATTACTCGTACGGTGCTGACCATATGCGGGATATTGAATTGCGAAATCAATAACAGCCTGTTCAGTAGTATCATCTACACGGTTTTTTAAATTTGGTACTCGACGGGACTTATTAATCAGTGCGTCAATATCACCAGACTTCACTAATTCCTGATAGCGATAAAATGTATCTCTTGAAACCCCCATCACTTTGCATGCTCTGGATACATTCTGAAGCTCTTCAGCTAAATTAAGCAGACCTACTTTGTGTTTAATGATTTGATTGTTAGTATGCAACATAAGAAAGTTACCTTTGTTTGATTAAGATTTCGACACCTTTATCAAAACGGGTAACTTTCTCTTTTTCAAGAAGAATGTACGATCAAGTCTGAACTAATAC
>NZ_JAVIMT010000045.1:0-2729 GCF_031196675.1 Acinetobacter sp. 148
CTGTTTTTTCAGCATACATCACACATCAACGTGAAGGTTTTACAGTATGCTTCTGAGCTTGAACTTTTTGAACTACAGGCTGTTTCTTATGTTGGTCAACTTGTTTTTTATGCTGATTAACGTGTTTAGGCTGATTATGATTTTCTTGTGGAGCGGCAAAAGCAGAAGCTCCCATAACAGAAGCTGATACTGATAAAACAATTGCTTTAATTAATGTATTCATACCACACCTAATCATTTTGTCTTTTAATTGATAATTTCATTAAACATGAGAAACCAAGTTTAAATAATTATTTAATGTAATTCTTTTGTTAAAGTTAAGAAGGAAATAAGGATTAATTTAGAATATAAAACAAACACTTAGAATGCAAAATAACCATTTATTTGGTCTTTAAATAGGCTGTGATTTCACTCAAATATAATAAAAACATATAGTTGAATCATCATGTTTTAATGAGGAAAATAATTTACTTAAATCTCACATTATTATCCATCTAATCTCCATAAAGCAGTCCTAATATCCTCTTATCAAATAAGTTCTCAGGTTTAGAGTTTAGAAATGAAAAAGATTATCTCTGGTTTACTCGTTGGTTTAATGGCAACCTCATTCACAATGACTCCGATGGCTGCTCCAGTACAGGATCATAAACAGCCACCAGCTCAGCACCATATTGATAAAAAACCACAGCCACCAAAACATGATATGAAAAGAGATCCCGATCATAAAGCCTCTTCAAAACATGACATGAAGAAGCATCATCCAGAGCATAAATTGCCACCTAAACACTAATTACGAATAAAGGAAAAAGCCAATAAGTGTAAAAACTTATTGGTCTTTTTTTATACCTTCCTACTGATAAGACAGAATAAATTCACTACTTCTTTCATTTAACATAATGGCTGTTGTACAAATTTCCAAAAAAAGCGAGGATTTTCTCCTCGCTCTTTTACTCAACAAATTAGAAGTTATATTTTAATTGAGCATTTACACCATTAAAGCCATCAAACGCATTAACGTGTGTGTAAGCTACTTCTGCAGCCAAGTTTGGAGTGAAGTTATAGCCAGCCCCAGCCTGAATGATTAAACCGGAATCATCTTCGCTAGCTGAAACTGTATAACCTTGATAAGTAGCATCTACATCGAGGTCAACACGTGCATAACCTGCCATACCTTTAGCATAGAAGTTATTTGCTAAAGGATATTTAGCTGTTAAGCCAATACCATAGTATTGAACATCGGCATCAGTTCTTACACCAAGTTCTTCTAAATCGCCATCGAACTCGATGTCATTCACAGATTTATTCCAGAATACTTCAGCACCAACATATTCATTAAATTGCAAACCACCATTCAGACCTAGAAAATGTACATCAACATCATCGTTATTTAAAAATGTATAACCAGCGCTTACATATGGCTGAATTGTTGTACTACCAGCATTTGCTGTAGTTGCTGCAACAGTCCCAAGAAGTGATACCAAAAGCAGTTTTTTCATTGTATATCTCATGAATAAATATTGAAATTATATAAAAACCCATAAATCATTGATTTAAAGGATTTGCATATATTGGGAATATAAATAAAGTTTTGCAATAAAGTTATACTAATTAGTGAGATAGTTTTTGATTTATTGGTTAATAAATAATCTTTTTTTATTACTTCTAGAAATTTTCTATTTAATATAGTGGGCATTATACGAATCTAAAAATGGGAGCCATTCAATGGAATGGGCGTTATATAATAAAAAAATGGGAGCCTTAAACTCCCATTTTTTTATTATATTTTTTAAATTTTAAGTATGTTGAACTGTCAATTTTAAACCTAAAGCATTCACAACACGGTTGATCGTATCAAAACGAGGCGTTGAGTCTTGACGAAGTGCTTTGTAAAGGGCTTCTCGTCCAATACCTGCTTCTTTCGCAATTTGGGTCATACCTCTTGCTTTAGCAATTACACCAAGTGCGTGCGCTAATTCAGCAGGATCATTTTCTTCAAGAACCATATTGAGGTACATTACAATATCTTCTTCAGTTTTGAGTGACTCAGCCATATCAAAACTTGGTAAATCAGCGACTTTAACCATATTAATCCTCCAATGTTTTCGATAGTTTGACCGCTTTCTTGATGTCATCTTTCTGTGTAGATTTTTCACCACCACCAAGCATCACGATCACAACGTCACCATGTTGGATGTAGTACATCCGCCAACCAGCACCAAAGAACTCTCTCATTTCCCAGACACCATCTTGGAGTGGTTTAATGTCACCCCAATTACCACGTTGGACCTTATCTAATCGACGATTCAAGCGGATTCGAGTCATATTGTCTTTAAGACCATCTAGCCATTCATCAAATTCAGGCAGACGTTTAATTTCAATCATGCGAGTTCCTTCTTATCTAATTCAATTGTATTCGATCGAATACAAAATGCAAGACTTTTATCCCAAGAGTTGTCCGCAGAAATTGGGGATAATTTCAGAAACGGAAGCCTTAATAAATTGGGAATAGTTACGATTTTGATTATTTTTCAACCAAATTTATTGGCAAGAAGTATCAAAATTGCTTAAAAAGAAACCGACTTGTTTCCAAGTCGGTTTCTTTTTGTTTTTTAGGGGGATGATAAATTTTTAAATATATGAAAAACAATGTTATTTCAAAAAGATGTTATTCCTAAGTAGAAATGTCCTACCTAATAACCAAATAGAAATGTCCTATATGGACATTTCCA
>NZ_JAVIMT010000046.1:0-10729 GCF_031196675.1 Acinetobacter sp. 148
CTAAATAAAGATTTGATCATTTTGAAATTATAGGACTGAATAAACCTTATAGGCTAGGTTTGTGCAACAAAGCCCTGTGTATCTGATATTTATGCATCTTTCAATTTCTGAAGATACTATTCATCCAATATCCGCTGTTTTCGATTGAGAACAGCATTCAAAATCACAGCACAAAAAGCCGTTAGCAAAATTGGGCTGTTTAACAGAGGTGAAAGATAAGATGGTAGTTGTGAGAAAATAGTAGGTGAGAATACAGGCAACATACCTATGCCGGCACTGACTGCAATGATGTAGAGATTATTCACATTTTGAAAGTCGACACGCTGCAGTACTTTGATACCATTAGATGTCACCATCCCAAACATAAACAATGCGGCTCCACCTAGAACACATGAGGGTATAGACGCAACAAAGTAAGCTATTTTAGGAAATAGACCTAAAAGGATTAAAAACACACCAGCTAAAGCACATACACTGCGATTCTTAACACCTGTGATCGCTAGCAAACCGATGTTCTGAGCATAGGATGTATACGGGAAGATATTAAAAATCCCACCAATCATTGTGCCAAGGCTGTCAGCTCTAAAACCGCGAGTCAATTTTTCCTGATCCACCTCTTCTTCAACAATTTCACCTACAGCCATGAACATCCCAGCTGTTTCAATGAAAATAACCAGCATGACTACGCACATAGTCAAGACAGCCCAAAAGTTAAACTCTGGAATACCGAAGTGAAATGGCATCACCCAACCTAACCATGGACTTTCATCTATCTTGTCTAAAGAGATGAGGCCAGAAAATGCAGCGATGATATAACCAATTCCCATCCCGATTAGAACTGAAATGTTGCCCAAAAAGCCTTTAACATAACGGCTGATGATAATAATGCTTAATAGAACACAGGCAGCGATAGATAAGTACAATGGATTTCCAAAGTCTTTTACCCCATATCCGCCAGCGGACCATGTGCCTGCAATACCAATGAGAGATAGACCAATCACAAGAATTTGAGTTCCTGTCACCACAGGAGGGAAGAATCGTATTAACTTTCCAATAAATGGTGAAATCAGGAAGCCAAAGATCCCTGCGATAATGATTGCCCCAAATACACTTAGTAGTCCCATATCTGGATTAGTCCCAATTGCAATCATTGGGCCTACTGCAGTAAAGGTAACTCCCATCATAATGGGAAAGCGAATACCTACATTTTTAAAACCAATAGTTTGAATGAGGGTGGCAATGCCACAAACAAATAGATCTGCAGTAATTAAGAAAGCAATTTCTGCAGTGCTTAACCCTAAAGCTCCTCCAACAATTAGGGGAATTGAAACAGCACCTGCATACATTACCAAGACGTGCTGGATACTGAGAAAAATCATGGAGCTTGGTTTTAAGTTATTGGCTGTGATTGTGTTAGTCATATATGTTTTTCTCCTTCAGCCTAAAAGGTATATTTGACGATGAAACTAGTAGCATTTTGATTAGTTTTAAAATATGGAGTGTCTTCGATTAAGAATTTGTTTTTCCAATAGTCGTATTCAATACCTGCTGCTAATTTTTTTGGGCTTAAGCCTAGATGAGGGCTAAGGTCATATTTGATTTGTGGGTTAAAGTGAAAGTCGGAAGAGTTATTACCTTTGGAATTGACTACCCAATCAATGTATCCATCAAAAATGATTGATGATTTAAGAAATGGGACGGTATATGACCAGAAAGGAGTGATTTGCCATTGTCCACTTGGGGTGTTTCCATCGTCTGGAATGCGATAGTAAAAATTAAGGGTGAAATAATCAAAGCCTTTGATATCTAGGTCAAAACCTGGACCAACTAAATAAGTCCACATATCGTCATAGCCAGGCTGATCTTGAATACTTAAGTCAAAACTCGTAGCTATTAGGACATCTTTCACTGGCCCAAAGCTCAAATTCGTATTGGTTAGTTTTCCTATTGAAAAGAGTGGGGCTATTTCTGTATAGACAGCATTATGTCCTTGGGAAGCAGTCTTTTCACCGTCAAACCAATAAGTGTCGACGAATAGATAGAGATCCCCCCATTTCCAACTGCTCGCATGTTCGAAGGTAATGGTTTCATGTGTATCCGGCTCTACTTCGAAACCTTTACCATAAAGTGCAGAAATACTATTGGATTGCCAATTTAACCATGATTCCTCAGCAAAAGAATAAGTGCTTATTAAACATGTGCTTAAAAATAGATAGGGCGCATTTTTTTTCATATAATTGTTTCCGATATTCAAAGGCTTTGTTGCACAAAGATTTAAAAACTAGGATTTCCCATATCTACTCAAATTTAAGTGACAACTCGGGTGTGAGGTCTGCCTAAATCGGTAAATCTATTTAATTGTGTAGGCTTCTTCATTTGAAAATTATATCGCTGAAGAAGCCCTTAAGAATAGCTTTGTGCAACAAAGCCATATTCAAACTTCAGCACGATGTTTGTAGGTTGCACTAAAACGTGATTGCAAATATTCCATACTAGTAATTGGTAAGTACTTAGGTGGATTGGATTCGCTGTAACAGTTAGGTAGGCAACGGATTACAGTTTTTGGACTAGGTTGTATGAAAAATGGAAATGAGAATCTTTGTTTTCCTTTAGGACTCGAAACGCGATGAGGTGTCGATTTATAGAGATCATTTGACCATCGTGCCATCATATCTCCGATATTGATTACATAGGTGTTAGGTATAGGAGGAGCATCGATCCAATTACCATTTACATCCTGAACTTGTAATCCACCTACTTCATCCTGAGCCAAAATAGTTACACACCCATAATCAGTATGTGTTCCCGCATTAAAACCTTGAGAGTCTGTATTGTCTAAGGTAGGCGGATAATGAATTAACCGGAGAAAACATAGGCTGTCTTGCAGACAATGATCAAAATAATTTTGCGGAAGACCAATGGCATGAGACATGGCATTAAGCAATATTTTTGCTAAATCCACCATTTCATCAAAATACTCTTCTGTAGCTACTTTCCACCCTTCAATATTTGGATAAACATTTGGTCCCCTTAGAGGTTCTTGATTAATGACTTCGGGATGATTAGCTTCTAAATGGACACCCATGTCATATATTTCTTTAAAGTCTTCAGGTAAGTCAGGGTTCAGTTGTTCTACTCCTAATGCACCATATCCTCTATGTGCAATTTTATTCTTTTGAATATCTATTTCTAATTTCTCTTGTAGAGGCTTACTAAAAAACTCTTTAGCTAAACTTTGAACTTCTGCAAGGTGATTCGGTTTATAACCACTGATATAGAAGAATCCCCATTCACGACATGCTTGGTCAATTTGGTTGCATATATCTGCATAATCAGGATGGTTAACGTCATAAAGAGGTGCAATGTCGATAACTGGTAATTTTTTCATGGGAAACTCCTTATTATTAGATATATGTTTTTTTGAACATGTTACGATAATGCTGTTCAACACTGATTGGTGGATATAGCGGTTCTGAGTTTTCCTCCAAACACTCTCGAATGCATTCAATCTGATACTGGTGATTACCGCTGTAGAAGAATGGAACAGAATATCGTTCCCCACCTGAGATGTTGATGACGCGATGGAGGGTGGATCTATATGTATTGTTCGTCCACATAGAGATTAGGTCACCTAGGTTAACGACATAACTATCTTCAATAGGCTCTGCCCAAATCCATTGGTTTGTTGACTGATCCCATACTTGTAAACCACGATTATGGTCTTGAAGTAATAGAGTAAGCCCGCCGAAATCAGTATGTGCCCCGCAACCTTTTTCATTTGGTTGAGCATTAGCTGGTTGAGGGGGATAGTGTAATAAGCGTAAAGTGACTAAATCTGCATCCTTACAAAACTCTGTGAAATAGTCAGCTTCCAAGTTTAGAGATAATGCAATAGCACGCATGAGTCGTTCAGAGACTTTAATCAATTCAACTTGATATTCCTCCATTACCTCTTTAAATCCATCAATATCTGGCCATTGGTTTGGGCCTTGGTTAAAAGCTTTATGGATGACAAAAGGATCTGAAGGTGAGCGTTCCTTCCCGATATAAAAGCCTTCCTTTATATCAGGCGGAGAATTAGGTTCAAGTGTTTGTGCTCTTAATGATTCATAGCCTCTATTTGCTTCAGAAAGCTCTTTGGACCACTGCTTTTTCTGTTCTGGGGGAAGACTAAAAAATAATTTGGAATATTCAAAAACCTTATCTTGTAATGCTTTAGAAACTCCATGTCCCGTAATGTAAAAAAAACCTTTATCTAAGCATGCTTTCCGAATATGTGAGGCAATGTTTTGGTGCGTTTGTATGTCATTATCCAAAAGTCCAGAAATATCGATGATGGGTATAGAGGTAATGTTTTGATTGTTTTCCAGCGCAGTCATGTAGCAATCTCTCAAAAATAATGTTTTCTTTTTTTATAAAATAATCATGAGACCGCATAGCAATGAATATCGAGCAAGCTGATGCCAAAAAGAGAGCTATTCTTAATTAATTAAATAAAAACAATTGCTTAAACTTTTTTAAATGAGTGGTGATGCTGAAAAAGCAACGGGATGCACTGAAAATAATGCTTTAGGTCCAAAAAATGGCTGCTACTTAATGGCAAGTTTTTTGCTTCTATTTCAATAGCTCATTCAAATTTATAAATGGATTGGGGCTTTAAAATTGGAATAGGATGTGATGTTAAAATGAGTACACGTGGTCTTCGCTTTCACTCAGCAGCAATTCATTATTTTGATGCTGTACGCCGGTGCGGTTCAATCAGGGAAGCAGCCAGACAATTAAATGTCGTATCTTCTGCTGTAAACAGGCAAATTTTAAAACTCGAAGATGAAGTTGGAGCACCATTATTCAATCGGGTGCCTTCGGGTATGGTACTTACTCATGCAGGTGAGTTATTTTCAAGACATATCAGTTTAGTATTGCGAGATACTAAGCGATTGCAGAATGAATTGGATGCACTGAAAGGGCTTTATAAAGGTCATGTAGAAATTGCGAGTGTTGAAACACTGGCAATTAATTTCCTGCCAGAGATTATTGAAAAATTCCAAGTAAAATATCCTAATGTAACTGTAGGGGTTACAATTTTAGGCTCAAAAGATATCCCTAATGAAATCATTGAAAATAGGGTGGATCTAGGCTTGGCTTTTGCCTTGCCAAAGCATAATGATTTGCACCAAATAGCAATATCCCATTTTAAATTAGGTGCAATTGTATCGACTGAGCATCCCTTGGCCTCTCAAAAGACGGTGTCATTCCATCAGTGCCTCGACTATGATGTGATTATGCCAAAACCTAATTTATCTATTTATCAACAGTTGGCGCCATTATTTGCGGGTGCACAACATGCTATTCCAAATTTTAAAATGCAAACGAGTTCTTTGGAATTAATGAAACAGTTAATACTCAGGAATAAGGGAATTGGTTTTCAGACATTCTTTGGGTTGGAAAATGAAATAATTAATAATCGCCTTCGCTATATTCCGCTTAATGATAACAATGGTATCTACTGTGATTTAGGTCTGTATGCACGTAAAGGGCATTATCTTTCCACAGCAACAGACGCTCTCTCCAGGCTTATTACAGATGAAATCCTACAAAGAGGCGAAGCTGGACAATAAACATAACCTGAAAAGTACAACTAAAAAGCTAAGCCCTTATCGAAATCCCTCAATAAAGGCTTAGCTTTGTTTATTTTGGATAAGCAGCATCCACGCCTTTAACGAAATAATTCATACTCATCAATTGCGTATTTGAGAGATGTTTACCTTTTCCCAAAAGTAATGTTCCATCTTGTTTGTAAAGTGGTCCACTAAACACAATATATTGACCGTTACGAATTTTATCTCGGACTGCCAAAACCTTCATTTTTTCATTGTTAGAGACCATTGGACCAAAACCTGCTATATCGATGGCACCTTCCTTGACACCATACCATGTCGATCCCGACTTCCATATTTTGTTATGCACTTGCTGCAAAACAGGAGTATAGATTTTTTCCCAATATAACACTGATGCAGCTAGGTGACCTTTAGGAGCAAACTTACTCATATCTGAGTTCCAGCCAAAGCCAAATTTCCCTTTTTCCTGAGCAGCTTTAACTACAGCGGGTGAGTTGGTGACTTGTGATAATATATCAGCATTTTGCGATATTAATGCAAGTGCAGCCTCATGCTCTTTTCCTGAATCAAACCAAGTGTTAATCCAGACTATCTTGGTCTTAATTTTTGGATTTACAGATTGAGCCCCAAGTGTATAGGCATTGATGTCTCTAATGACTTCAGGAATTGGGAATGGTGCTACAACACCCAAACATTACTTTTAGTCTTATAGCCTGCCAATACCCCTTGCAAGTAAGAGCCTTCATAGGTTCGGATATCATAGACTCCCACATTTTTTGCAGTTTTATATCCGTTCGCATGCATAAAAATGGTGTTCGGGAACTGTTTAGCTACCTTTTCAATGGCATTCATATACCCGAAGGTAGTAGCAAATATAACCTTATTTCCTTGTTGTGCGAGTCTCCGAAATGTACGTTCAGAGTCGGCATTATCTAGAATATTCTCGATATAAGAGGTCTTAAATTTACCCTGTAAGCTTTTCTGCTTTCAGACGACCTATATCGTGTGAATAAGACCAACCATAATCGTTTTTATGAGCGACATAGACAAAAGCCGCTTGATCAGCGGCCAATGCTGGATTGGCCCCACTGATGAGTAAAAGTCCTAAAAGACTGGCATTTACGAAAATATTTTTTAAATTAAGTAGGTTATTCATGCTGATTCTCTTTGAAGAGTATCAGTTGAATTTTGTTTTGCCATAAATATTGCCAGTCGCTCCTCATAAATCTCACGAATATAATGGGCAACACTGCAACTGTCGGCAAACATGTTGTATTTCCAATTTAAACCATACGACTCTAAATTGATATTATCAACAGTCATAAGTTGAACTTTAGAATTTGGATTGTTCAAGTAGCTATCAATGATTTTACGAATGACTTCTTTGGTTGGTGCAAGCTTATATGCATGCCAGAAGTCTGTATGCCATTCACCTTCCGTAGGTTGATTAAATGGATACTGAATTCCTCGGCCAGGACGATTTGTTCCTAAGCCATTATATGGTCCTGTTTCAAATGCTAACCAGTTAACTGGATTATTCGGGACTGCAGGACGGATCTGCCCCCATGTAACTAAATTTCGATTCAGCCAATCATCTGCAAAACTATCATTATTAAAAGGATCTAACTTTCTGATAGCTTCAGGATCATCACGCATTTGTGATACAGCAAGCTCAATTTCATTTTCAATTTTAAAAATACAATGGCTGTAATCCATTGCAAACTCAAACGGCACACCTTCTTTTTCTATAAGATCTGCCACCGGAATTACTCGACGATAATCTTCAGACCAGTTATCAACGTGGCACTCTAAGGTAACCGTTATTCCTTTACTTTGAGCGTAGGTGTAGAAATCGATATAAGTTTTAGCAACTTCTTCGTTCGTTACATAATGACCATCTGCATGTTTTGCCCAAATCATCATGTTGTGGAATTTGGCCCCTACAGCGGCACTACGATTAATATCCTGTTTGAATGCTTCCTCATCCTTGCCAATGACATATAAGCCACAACCAGAATAAATAGGGATATTTGTTTTCTGACTTGCCTTGATGTAAGCATCTATTTGACTATCTTCAAGAGGGATACGATCCAGAAAATCAAAGACCTCCGCAGCTTTTAGCATTTCGAACTGTTCGAGAATAGTAGGCTCATTCAGGCTTACTGGTCGTTCTTTTGATGAGTTTTGAATGCCTAAACCAGCACAACCTAGGGGAAACATTTTTTTCATAATTTTGATACCAACTGTTGAATAAATTAAACGGCTTCTTTTTTCGATGCGTAAGTTTTTTGATACATATAGGCTATGTATTCACCTACAGTCATTTCTTTAGGTTCAGCCTTAAATTGATCACCTAAATTTTGCAGCGTTTTGATTTTGTATTCGTAATCCAAGTCAAAGAAGGTTGGAACCGAATAACGTGAGACACCTGCTTTACTATTGAAAACACGGTGCATATTTGAGAGGTAGAGTCCATTAGTCATGAATTGGACTAAATCACCGAGGTTTACGATAAAAGTATCTGGTATGTGAGGTGCACGTATCCATTCACCCTCACTATTGCGTACTTCTAGTCCACCTACTTCATCTTGCAATAAGAGCGTCAGTAACCCCCAATCAGTGTGCGCACCGGACCCTAGCTGATTGTTTACAATTTTTTCAGATTGAGGAGGATAGTGAAGCATACGGGTAATAATGACAGTTTCATCATAGCCTGCCTCGAAGTAGTTTTCTTCAAGCCCAAGAGAAAGTGCCAATAGGCCAGCTAGATGCTTACCCAGTTTTAAAGTCTGTTGAATATAGGTTTCGGTCTGGGTCTTCATTTCAGGAAGATCTTCAGGCCACTGATTCTGCCCATGTTGTGGATAGCCTTTTTGGACATATGGGTGACTTGAATCTAGATTTTTCCCTGACATGAACCCTTCTTTTAAGTCAGGAGGAGAGCCTTCATCAAGTGTTTGAGCTGCCATTAGTTCATAACCACGAAGGCATTTGGAGTTTTTGAAATCAATTTCTAGTTTCTTTTCAATCGGAAGGTCAAAAAACTGTTTTGCAATGTCTAATTGTTTTTGGAGAACTTCAGAAGCGATACCATGATTTTTAATATAGAAGAAACCTGTTGTTCTGCATGCTTTATGGATTTCCCACGCAACAGATTTCCGTTTTTCTAGGTTATCGGAAAAACTGTCGCTTAAGTCGATTACTGGAATACTCTTAGCCGTAGAAGGTGGTGTGTATATCAACATTTTTGTGGCTCTTTGAACTTTGTTGTTATCAACTTAATGACAATTTAATTCCGTGTATAGCAGAGAATCTCGCTCAACTCGTTGCCAAAAAGGCAACACTAAATAAAGTCAGAGTAGTAATAGGAGTCCAAGTAATTCAGCATCAATTAAGAATTGTGATGAGTTATAAAATGCTAGTTATTCGTTAAGTTTAGATAAGAAGAACAATAATAAGAAAAGTGTTCTAAAAATTAGAAATACCATTCCTAAAGTCTTTAATAGACAGATAGAAAAGAAAAAGTCATGATGAAGCAATGCTAAGAAGTTTGAATTAATCAATAACTTATAAGAGGGGCAGCGCTAAAATGAATGCAATACCAGTTCTCAATTTATTCACTCAGCCACAATGTAGTCAATTTGACCCAAATGACTGGAATATTCTAGCGCAGCATTGGTATCCGGTAGTTCAAATCCAGGATGTAACGACTCAACCGCAACAAGTTCAGCTTCTTGATGTCAAAATGGCTATTTATAAAACTGAAAGTGGAGAAATTCATCTGGTCAGAGATATCTGTCCACATCGAGGAGTGCCATTAAGTAAAGGATGGGTAGAAGGTGAAAATATTGTTTGTCCCTATCATGGGCTCAACTATAACGCACAAGGTAAGTGCGTAAAAATCCCTGCTCAACCAGAACTTACCCAAATTTCAGATCGGTTCACCTTAACTAAATTCCCTGTAGTTGAGAAATATGGACTAGTTTGGACCAGCTTATTTAGCCGTGATGAAAGTGAAGCTAATTTTCCAGTTCTTGAAACTTGGGATTCGGATGAACATCAATCAATACTCCCACCATTTGTTGATATAGCAGGTTCTAGTGGTCGTCAGCTTGAAGGTTTTATCGATGTGGCACATTTTGCCTGGGTGCATAACAAGGCATTCGCTGATCGTGATAATCCAGTAGTGCCAAAATATGAAACTGAAAGAACAGATTATGGACTTAAAACGATTTATATCTCTACAGTAAGTAACTTTCCTCATAGTTTGAGACATTTAGAGCCAGAGAATTTCTTATGGAAACGAGAATTTGATGTATATCCTCCATTCTCGGCAACACTTACTGTCTATTTTCCTAACAATGGGATTTTAAAAATTTTGAATGCTTGTTGTCCTGTTTCGCATAATCAAACCAGGCTATTTGTTCCGTTGACACGTAATTTTGATACGACGGGTGACCTACAGGCTGTATATGACTTCAATGCACAAATTTTTGCAGAGGATCAGGATATTGTTGAGAGTCAAAAACCGGAAGAACTTCCATTAGATGTTTCAATGGAGGCGCACTTTGCAGCAGACAAATCTTCAACGACATATAGACGGATATTGGCAGAATGGGGATTAAGTAAAAGATATGTGGTCTAGAGATATAAGATAACCTGATTATCTCGATTGGTTGAAATATAAGGGAGGTAGTCTCCCTTATATTTTTAGAGATTGATTTCGCAGAAATACTAATATAAAAGTGACTCACCATTTATCGTAATTTCATTGTCTTAGCTTCTTCTAATTAATAAACTTGATTTTGTTACAATATCAAGTTTGTACAGGGGGAGGCTTTGTTGCACAAACCTAGCCTATAAGGTTTATTCAGTCCTATAATTTCAAAATGAATAAACCTACTCCTAAAACTTATCGTACAACCAACTGGTCTTCCTATAATCGCGCTCTCATTAATCGGGGCAACATTTCCATTTGGTTTGATCCAAACACTCAGTGGTATGCACAACCACAAAACAAGCAAGGTCGAAATCAAACTTACTCCGATACGGCTATTCAATGCTGTTTAATGATCAAATCTTTATTTAGACTCTCTTTACGCATGGTCACA